>DATKYV010000032.1:0-2284 GCA_035528275.1 Terriglobia bacterium
GGGGTCGTTCGACGTTGCCGCCCACATAAGCTTTCGCCCAGTTCACAGGAACGGCGAAATTCAGATTTTGACCTCCAACGGCGCTTGCAACGGCTACGCCCACCACCTCACCTCGTGCGGTCAGCACAGGGCCTCCACTGGAGCCAGGACTAATAGGCGCACTCATTTGAATCAGTCCGAGTCGTATCCCGCTAACTATGCCTTCCGTCACAGTATTCTGAAACCCTAGTGGAGAGCCGATCGCTGCCACCTTCTGACCAGCCCTTAGGCGGTCGGAATCACCCAGTTTCAAAGCGTTAGGCAACCGCCCCCTAGCACGGAGCACTGCGACATCCCGGTCTGCGTCATAGCCGAGTACTCCACTTATAGGCGCCTGAGTGCCATCAGCAAAACGCGCGACAGCCCTATACGCACCCCGGATCACATGGTAGTTCGTAATAATCGCACCATCGTCAGAACCGATAAATCCGCTCCCTAATCCCCGCTTGTGGCCCCTATCATCAAACACCTCAACCAGCACAACGCTTGGGGCGGCTCTTTGGAAAAGTTCCTCCGCTGAAAGCTCGCGCACCTGCGCCTGAACTGGAGCTGGTTGCCTAGGCGACTGCTGCTTGAATGACGGGGTGGGACTGCTTGGCCCATTTGTGGCCTTCTTCCGTAACGTAAACTCATACCTTGACCCTAAGTAAAGAATGACCACTAAGGCGGCGATAACCCAACCCCCAATCATCAGAATCCGTCGGCTTGTTTGTCCCTCCATTTTGTTCCTCCTCAAGAGGATGCCAGCACAACGGGAAGATATATCGCTCGTCTCAAGTGCCTACTGCATGCGCCACAACTTGTCGGTTGGGAGGCGAAACTAAAGTCCCCAGGCGAACTCGCCGCTCTGTGCGACTCGTGAATATGAGCGGGACTAGTTTTGACACGCCTTCCCGAAGAGCCTGGTCGCTCGGTTAAGTGTAACGCACAGTCATTCCCGGAGTCGAGTGCCGCAAGAGTTTCTGGACAACTCGGTCAGGCACGCCGCGGTCTAACAAACGCAAGGCGAATGTGTGTCGCAAATCCTGAATTCGCAGATCAGCCACGCCTGCCCGCTTGGGGACACGCTGGAATCCGCAACCGCCAATTTACGTGACCGACCCGTGCCGGTTGGCTACGCGGTGAGAAGATGCTCCGCAAACGCCAGGGCTTCTTCGAGATTTCCCTCCTCCAAGCCGCCGCCCTGGGCGAAGTCGCGAGCGCCACCGCCCTTTCCGCCCACCTGGGCCACAGTCTGTTTGAGGACCGCGCCCATGTCGTCGGGCCCGCCGCTCGACTGGGCAAAGAACAGAGCCGCGGGCTTGCCCTTCACGCCAATCAAGGCCACGGAGGAGGGCTGGCGGGCAATCGCGTGCGCCACTCTCTTGGCCTGCGCGTGGTCCTCTGCCTCGAAGATGTGTTTCACGATTCGACGCTCCCCGGCCCCAACGGCATCCGACCAGAGCTCCAAGGCCCGGTATTCCGCCAAACGCTCGATCAGTTTCTGATTCGCGCGTTGCACGCCCTTCAGCTCTTCGGCTTGCTTGGCGATGAGCGTCGGGACGCTTTCAAGAGCTCCCGAAAACAATCGCGCCGCCTCGCTCAGCAAGGAGAAATCCCGGCGCGCCGCCCTGACCGCCCTCGTCCCGCAGAGAAACTCCAACCGGGTATTTCCTTTCAGCCGCTCGAACTTGCGCACCAGGACCATGCCCACCGCGCCCGTGCTTTTCACGTGCGTTCCCCCGCACGCCGACAGGTCGAAGCCGGCAACCTCAACCAGCCGGACGTCGCCCTGACGCTCCGTGGGCTTGCGCAAGTCCATCTGCTGAGCCTCGGAAGCGGCTCGGAACAGAATGCGAACGTCGCGGTTCTCGAAGATCACTCGATTCGCCAGGTCTTCAGCCTCTTCGATCTGGCGGCGGCCCAGGCGGTCAGTATCAAGGTCAATCGTTGAGATCTCGGCGCCCAGATGAAACGAGAGGGTCTTGGCGCCCACGGACTTTTCGAAGGCCGCAGACAAAATATGCTGTCCCGTGTGCTGCTGCATGTGGTCAAACCGCCTCTCCCAGTCGATTCGGCCGGCGACGCGCTCTCCTTGGGGACGGTCCTCCAAGATGTGGGCTACAGCATCGCCCTCGTCAAGCACCTCCGTGACAGGCATCCCCGCAAGCGTCCCGCGGTCCGGCGGCTGGCCGCCGGAATCCGGATAGAAAGCGGTGCGGTCGAGGACGACGCGGAATCCCTGCCCCACCGGCTCGACCTCGAG
>DATKYV010000033.1:0-10078 GCA_035528275.1 Terriglobia bacterium
ACAAGCATCGCTGCGTTATCTCGACGGCGCAATCAAGATCATCAGCCGAGTGCGGGAGACACAGGCGGAGAACATCTTGCGGGCCGCGGAGATCTCGACGGATTCCATCGCCGCCGGCGGCTGGGTGCACGTGTTCGGCACGGGCCATTCGCGCATGACCGTCGAGGAGATGTTTCCGCGCATCGGCAGCCTGGTGGGCTTTCATCCTATCGTCGAGCATTCATTGACCAGCTTTCACAACGTGGTGGGGGCGAACGGCCTTCGCCAGGCATTGTTTCTGGAGAAGGTCGAAGGCTTGGGCGAAATGATCCTGAAAAGCTTCCGTTTTGGCGCGCGCGACAGCTTCATCGTGGTTTCCAGCGCCGGCATCAATCCCGTTCCCGTGGAAGTGGCGCTGGGGGCGAAGGCGCGGGGCATGAAAGTTATCGCCATCACTTCCGTCGAGCACGCGAATTCCACCTCCAGCCGTCACGGTTCCGGGAAAAAGCTCCTCGAGGTGGCCGACGTGGTTCTCGATAACAGCGCGCCCGTGGGCGACGCCATGGTGGAGATTGAATCGGTTCCCTACCGCGTGGGTCCTGGTTCATCCATCGGCGCGATTGCGATCATCAATGCGCTGAAGTGCCAGGTGGCGGAGTTGTTGATGAGACGCGAGATTCGGCCCGACGTGCTGCCCAGCCCGCACGTGGTGGGCGACGAAGCGGCCGCGCAGGAGTTTGATCGCGTCTTGCAGGCTTATCACGGCCGGGCTTCGAAGCTTTAGCGCTCCGCCGTGCAATCGAACTCATCAATAAGAGCCCGAGGAGGAGGGAAAGCAAGTGGCTAACAAGCTTCTTCCAGTCACTACCGTGGGCAGTTACGCCTTGCCGGGATGGTTCTATCCGGTGATGGCGGCGGCGGAGGGTGGCAAGATGGGCGCGCAGGATATCGAGGAGGCGCTTAACGACGCCGTGGAAATCGTCCTGCAAGATCAATTGACCGCAGGCGTTGATGTATTGACGGACGGCGAGATGCGCCGCGTGGATTTTATCGTCAGCTTCCCCCGCCGCCTGCGCGGCATTCGCGAATTGCCAATGGCACGGCGGCTGCCTCCGAACGGCCACGACCAGCGGGCGAAATACGCTGTCGAAGGCGAGATCTCGGCGCCCGAAGGATTGGGGACAGTCGAGGAGTTCCGATTCCTCCACGCGCGGACCCAAGCGCCGGTTAAGGTCGCCGTGCCCGGCCCTCATACGCTGGCGGGGCGACTGGTTCCGGAGGGAAAACTGTACAAGAGCCGCGAGGACATCACCCGGGCGCTGGCGCCGATTGTGCGGAGTGAGCTCGATGACTTGGTGAAAGCCGGCGCGGACCATATCCAGATTGATGAGCCTTCGATCGCATGCTACAAGGAAAGCCTTCCTTCGTTTGTGAAGGTCTTCAACGAAACGGTGAAAGGAATCAAGGCGAAGCTGGCGATTCACCTCTGTTTTGGGAATTACCGCGCGCGGCCCATCGGCCTGCGCACCTACGCGCCCCTCTTTCCGGAGATTCTCGAGGTCGACGTCGAGCAGTATGTCCTGGAGTTCGCGAACCGCGAAATGAGCGAGGCGGACTTATGGAAGCGATTCCCCAACGACCGCGAATTGGCGGCGGGCGTCGTGGACGTGAAAAACCACTTGGTTGAGCCGGTGGAAACCATTGCCGATCGGATTCGCCTGATGTTGAAATCTGTGCGGCCCGACAAACTCTGGCTGGTGCCCGACTGCGGTTTCAGCCAGACGCCGCGCTTTCTGGCCTTCCCCAAATTACAGAACCTCGTCAAGGCCGCGGCGATGGTCCGCGCCGAACTCGCCGGCCGCTGAACGTAATCTGGGGCACCAGCTAGCTGCCTTCCAGATGCCGAAACAGTTCCAGACGCTCGCGAGGATACTTCTTTCCTTCCAGGAATTCGAGGTAAGCGGCGTGCAGGCGCGCGGCAATTGAGTGCTCGCTGGTGAAGAGGTTTTTCTCACATTTAGGGTCGCGCTTCAGATTGTAAAGCTCCGGATGGATCTCGCCCTGTTCTTCTTTCACCCTGCGAACGATTGAATCCACCGACGCTGTGTATCGCTCCTTCGCTGTTTCATCGAGGCGAGGGCCGAAGATGAGCAGCCACTCCCCGTCGGTGATGGAGCTGCGGTCGGCGGGGGAGGGAGGAGTCTCGGCATTCTGGAACAGGGTAGGAGAGGCGACAGCGATTTCTTTCACCTTCGAGCTGCGGCCTTCGAGCAGCGGCACGAGCGACGCGCCCTCGATCGAGGGCGGCTTTTGCACGCGGAGCAGATCCAGTACCGTGGCTGTCAAGTCCACGGGCTGCACGAGTGCCTCCAGGCGCGAGCCGCCCCCGTAGCCCGGGAAGTACACCATCAGGGGGATTCGCGCCACTTCCGGATAAAGCGGCAGGCTCTGATAGGAATCGCCGCGCAGCAGCGACTTCCCGATGTATCCGTGCTCGCCGAGATAGAATCCATGGTCGCTGACGAAGATCACGGCGGTGTTCTCAAGCAACCCGAGCGTGGCGATACGGTCGAGTAGGAATCCCACCCAGCGATCCACCAGCGTCACTTCGCCGGCGTAGAGCGCGCGACAGTGGCGGAGTTCGCTTTCGGAGAGAAACTCACGCCAGAGATCGTAGCGGGGATAGATGACCTCCTCGCCCTCGTAGCCCGGGTCGTAACGCTCCACGTAGTAGTGAGGTGGATCCCAGGGCTCGTGCGGGTCGAACGTGTCGACGTAGAGGAAAAAGCGGCGCCCGTCGCGGTTCTCTTCCAACCACTCCGCCGCGCGGCTCATGGTCTGCGCAACAAAATAGTCTTCTTCTC
Organism: Terriglobia bacterium; assembly: GCA_035528275.1. GTDB lineage: Bacteria > Acidobacteriota > Terriglobia > UBA7540 > UBA7540 > DATKYV01. Next base: position 2,844 of record DATKYV010000033.1, read on the forward strand.
GATTCCGCCGCGCCACGTTGCGCAGGTACTGGACAAGCGACGTATCTGCCTTGCGAGCCTTCCTGGGATCACATGGGAATTTCACCTCCCGCGGCGCGGAGCGGTAAGGGTCGACCTCCTGCCCGCGAATGACTTCCCAGGCGGCAAACCCGCGCTGGTAGTTGTAGCCCGGCGCAAAAGGGTGAGGCGTGTCGGCGACCAGCGAAGTGAGAATGCCGGCATCGCGAAGCGTTTCCTGCAGAGTGACCTCGTCCCGGTCGAGCGGCGCCCAGGGCTTGTAGGTGAAGGTGTAGCGGCCCGTAAGAATGTCGTTGCGCAGCGGCACGGTGGGAAAGGAGGAGAGAAAGGCGTTTTCGAATATCACCGCCTGCTGCGCAAAGCGGTCAAGATGCGGGGTGTGGACCCAGTCGCCTCCGTAGCAGGAGAGCGTGTCGCGGCGCAGGGTATCGGACATAATCAGGATGACGTTTTCGATGGCTTTCCCTTCCGTCCCAGTTTGCGGTGCAGCTCGCAGGGCGCCGCGAGCCAGCGGAAGACTTCCGAGCGCGGCAGCGCCGGTCTTCAAGAAATCTCGCCGCGAGGATTTTGTGTTGAATTTCGGCCTTCTCATGCTTTCCTCCTTATTGCCGGTCGAAGCGGCCGTTCTTAGTAGAAGACCCAATTGACGACGAGCAATGCCACGGCAATCAATCCGGCGAAAATCCAGGGTTTCATCATCGCGGGGCCCGCGGTTCTTCGATGCGGTCCATGGACGAGTCGAACGAGCTCTTCTGCGGGCTTGCGCCGGGTCACGCAACTCACTCCCACGGTGACCAGGAAGCAGACGGTCCAGGCGCAGATCGCGCCGTAGAAGTTCGCGCTCATGTCGCTGCCGTAGGGGATCCACCCCTCGCGGTAAGCCAGATAGTGCAGGCCGGCGGCAAGCGTCCCACTCACCAAACCGACGAACCCTCCCATGGGCGTTGCCCAGCGGGTGAACATTCCCAGCAGAAAGGTGGCGAAGAGCGGTGCGTTGAAGAACGAGAAGAGCAACTGAACGTAGTCCATGAGGTTGTTGAATCGCAGCACGATGTACGCCGTGGCGATGGAGAGCAGCGTGGCGGCGATGGTGGCGACGCGCCCCACCGTCAGGTAGTGGCGGTCCGAGCGCCCGCGCGCCAGATACGCCTGGTAGATGTCATACGTCCAGACGGTGTTGAAGGCGGTGACGTTGCCCGCCATGCCCGACATGAAACTGGCGAGCATCGCCGTGACGCCCAGGCCAAGCAGCCCGTGCGAGTAGTAGCGCGCCATGAGGTGCGGGAGCGCCACGTCGTAGCGCTCGGCGAGCCCCTGGGGGAAGAGCGCTACAGCCGCGACTCCCGGTAGAACCACCAGGGCGGGGAAGAAGAGCTTGGCGACCGCGGCGATGAGCGGCGTCTGGACGGCGGCGGGAAGATCTTTGGCGGCGAGGGCGCGCTGGATGAGCAGGAAGTCCGTGCACCAATAGCCGAAGCTGAGCACGAATCCCAGCCCCAGGACGGTGCCCACGCCGTCCATGGCGGAACCGAGCGGGCTGGCGACCGGCAGACCCTGCCACGTGTGACGCATCTCGGGAGAAAGCGCCGCGGCGAGTCCCTGCCAGCCGTGGAATTCCCGGAGAACGAAAAAAACAAGGGGCGTGAGCCCCACCACGATCAGAGCGAATTGCAGCACTTCGTTGTAGATTGAGGCGGTGAGTCCTCCCAATATCACGTAGACCAGAACCACCGCGCCGGCCACCAGCACGCTGGTGGTGAAACTCCAGTTCAGCAACGTGCCCAGGATGATGGCCATGGCGTAAAGGCTGATGCCGGAAACCAAAATCATCATCGTCGCGAAGGAGATGGCGTTGAAAGCGCGCGTCGCTTCTCCATAACGCATCTTGAGAAACTCCGGAACGCTGCGCACTCCGCTGGAATGATAGATGGGCATCATAAAGAGCGAGAGGAAGAGCATGGCGGGGATCGCTCCGAGCCAGTAGAAATGGTTGGCGCGCGCGCCGTATTTCGCACCGGTAGAAACCATGCCCATCACTTCCAGCGCCCCGCAATTGGCGGCGACGAAGGCGATTCCGGTGACGATGGCGGGCAGGGAGCGCCCCGCCTGCAGGAACTCGGTGGTCGTGACCATTCGCTTGCGCAGCCGGTAGCCGACCAGCAGCGTCACGAGGAAATAGCCCACGATGATGGCGTAGTCGAGATAATTGAGCGCGACCGAAGGCAACGAACGCTCCTATGCCGGGGCGGAAGAGAAATGAAGACCGTCAGACGAGAGCGAGTTTTCCAGTCTCCCCTGCGTCCGGCGCGAGGCAGAGTTTAGTCGCAATCGCCGTCGCAGGCCAGGGTGAACTTCCTCGAAGGCCCCGTGGGATCTGGTGCGAAGAGCCGGGAAAACTGGGGTGTCTTTGTTGGGTTTCTGAAGAGCACGAACTCCGCATTGTATGCGGTTGAGAGGCCCTTGGCGGTTCGGATCCTCCAGTTTTGCCTAGCAGAGTTCTCCGGGGCGGGTCGGGAGCAAACCAGGAAGGAAACTGAAACTAAAGTGACCATACTCGACGGTCTTATTCTCGCTGAAGTCGAGCAGCTCTTCCTAATCGATGCTTGGAGCGGGTGGCGGACCGGAAATTTTGTGCAGAAGGTCCTCGCGGGTCTTCTCGTGGAGTCGGCGCACTTCGCGCAGTTCTGCATCCTTGTCCTCACGCCGACCCATAGCTCGGTACGTTGCAGCTAGGCGGAAATGCGCATCAGCTTGCTCGGGACCGAGACGCACAGCCTCGGTGAGAGCCTCCACCGCCCGGTCGTATTCTCTCTGCTCGGTGTATATGATTCCCAGATCCAGATGGGCGATTCGGATCGAGGGGTCAAGGCGCACCGCCTGCTGGAGCACGGCTTTCGCCTCTTCGTATTGCTTGCGACGAAGGTAGATGTCGCCCAAGTGGGTTTTGGCTCGGGCCACCGAACCCGCCGTTTCAATTTCTCGCTTAAACTCGGGTTCCGCCAAATCGTACTGACGTTTCTTCCAGTAAAGGTAGCCAAGGCCAAAATGGACGTTGGGGTAATCGGGGGCTGCCGCTGCCATCCGCCCGATGGCGGCCGAGTTCGCCGCGGCCGGAGTGACTCCGGGGCAGCCCTTCCCGGGCAATGTCATCCCCGACGCGCTGATTGACCCCAACGCCACAGCGTTCCTCGGCACGGGCGCGATACCCCTCCCCAATTTCGGTAACCAGTTCACGGGTTCGCGCAGCGTGCCCATCGACGTCCGGGAAGAGATTATCCGCGTTGACCACAATTTCAACGACAGGGTGAGCCTCATGGCCCACTTTATCAACGACGCCATAATCCAGGAAACGGATACCACGCTCTGGGGCGGCATGTCGTACCCGACTCTCGGCACAATATTCAGGAACCCCGCCAAGAGCGCGGTCCTGCGGCTAACCTGGACCATCAGCCCATCCTTGTTGAACGAGGTTGCTTACAACTATAACGGGAATCGCATCGACTTTACCGGCGCCTTCAATGCGTATGAACTCGGATACGACCGCAGCAGTTCGGATCTGGACCGGCGGCACGTGTTGACGATGAATTACATCTACGAACTACCCTTCTTCAAGAGCCACTCCAGCCCCTTTGTCCGCCAAGCTGTGGGAGGATGGCAGCTCTCCGGGATCACTAACTTCCAGACCGGACTGCCCAACACTCCCAGCTATCCAGGCGACATCGCTGGCGTGGGTTTCGGGAACGTGCGCCCCAATGTCGTCAGCGATCCCAACTCGGGGCCAAAGACTCTCGACGAATGGTTCAATACAGACGCCTTCGCCCCGCCCGATGAACTCACTTTCGGCAACGCCGGGCGGAACGTCATTCGGCGCCCGGGCCGGGACAACTGGAACATCTCGGTCTTCAAGGTCTTCAGCTTCTCGTCCCTTCGGGAGGGAGCGCAGCTCCAATTCCGGCTGGAAATGTTCAACACCTTCAACCATACCCAGTTCTCGGACTATGATTCCAACGTCCTGTCGGGGAACTATGGGAAGATCACTTCAACCTACGACGCACGGCGAATTCAATTTGGGTTGAAATTCGCCTTCTGAGGCCTCGCAAGGGTCTATTAGGGGGCGATCTCGCTTTGCGGGAGCGCCCCTTTTCTTTCTGATGAACCTCAGGACCGGGTCTCCATGAAGCCTCAGGGCAGGACTTTTCGACCCTTGCCAGTCCAAGGTGCATGGCGTAAAACCCTTCGAGTGAGCCGTTATGCAACCGAAGGGCTGAGGGATTCTCTCGTCCGAGCTGATTGGATGCCCGGGTTCGCCGTTCCCGTCGTTGAGAAGAGTTGCCAGGAGGTTGTCGCGCTTCGCGCAACCCGGGAACGCCTGGAGCGTTCCGCCGGCGGTGGGGAATGCCATCGGCCACTTTGCCGGCCGATGGTCGCGTTCCCCGTGGAAGAATGCGTTGCATCTGAACAGAAGCATCGAGTTATTGAGTGACGCCAACGGAGGTAAACATGTCAAAACGAACTTACGTAGGGTTTGCATGCGGGCTTTTCTTGCTGCTGGTCAGCCTGCCCTTGTACTTTTCTTCGGCTCAGACGAATCAAGGGGCAACGGAGCGATTTCCGTTCCAGAATCCCTCCCTGCCGATCGAGCAGCGGGTGGACGACCTCATCTCGCGCATGACCCTCGAGGAAAAGGCTCTTCAGATGCAGCACACCGCTCCTGCTATTCCGCGGCTCGGCATTCCTTCCTACGATTGGTGGAACGAGGCGCTGCACGGTGTGGCGCGCTCCGGCTACGCCACAGTATTCCCGCAGGCCATCGGAATGGCCGCCACGTGGAACACCGATCTAATCCACCGGGAAGCGGAGACTATCGCAACTGAAGCGCGCGCCAAGTACCACCAGGCGCAACAAGAAGGCAACCATAGCATCTACTATGGGCTGACGTTCTGGTCGCCCAACATCAACATCTTTCGCGACCCGCGCTGGGGACGCGGCCAGGAGACCTACGGCGAAGACCCCTTCCTGACCGGAGAGCTGGGCTTGGCCTTCGTGACCGGGCTGCAAGGAAACAATCCCAAATACCTGAAGACGGTGGCCACCCCCAAGCACTACGCCGTACACAGCGGGCCGGAACTCGAGCGACACGGCTTCAACGTCGACGTGGTGCCACGAGATCTTGAGGACACTTATCTGCCCGCCTTCCGCGCCACGGTCGTGGATGGGCGTGCGGAATCCATCATGTGCGCTTACAACGCCGTGGATGGCCTCCCGGCCTGCGCGAGCGACTTCCTGCTTCAGAAGATCCTGCGCGACGATTGGGGCTTTCGAGGTTATGTGACCTCGGACTGCGGCGCGGTGCGGGACATCACCACCGGTCACCACTACACCCCCGACGACGAGCACGGCTCCGCAGTTGCCGTGCGCGCCGGGACCGACACCACTTGCGGCAACGAGTACGTTGCGCTGGTGAAAGCGGTGCGTGACGGGCTCATCAAAGAGAGCGAGATCGATACCGCGGTCAAGCGCCTGTTCACGTCGCGCATACGCCTCGGCATGTTTGACCCGCCGGAGATGGTTCCTTTTTCCCGTATCCCCATGTCCGAAGTCATTTCCCCCAAACACCGCGAACTGTCCCTGCAGGTGGCGCGTGAATCCATGGTGCTGCTGAAAAACCAGGATGGAATATTGCCGCTCAAACCGAGCGTGAAGAGGATTGCGGTGATCGGTCCCAATGCCGAGTCACTGGTCGCACTCGAGGGCAACTACAACGGCGTGCCCTCTCATCCCGTCTTGCCTGTGGACGGATTGCGCAAGCAATTTGCCGGCAAGACGGTGGTGCTCTACGCGCAGGGCTCGGCATACGTCGCGGAACTGCCCGTGCCGGTTCCCAGCACTGTCTTTCATACGGCGAGCGCCACGGCGGCGCCGGGCCTCAAGGCCGAATACTTCGCCAATACCGACTTCTCCGGCAAGCCCGCTCTCGTCCGCAATGACCCGCAGATTCAGTTTGACTGGAATGCCGCCTCACCTGCGTCAGGGATTCCTATGAAAGCCTTCGCCGTACGCTGGAGCGGGGTGCTCACGCCGCCCGGGCCGGGGGACTACACATTTGGTATCAGTCAGCCCCATTGCTACCCTTGCGGCAATCATGAGAGTTTTCGCGTCTACCTCGACGACAAACTCATGACTAGCTTCACCCAGGAGAATCAGCGCCCCACGGTCCCGCCCTTCCAGGTCCACTTCGCGGATGCGAAGCCGCACAACTTCCGCCTTGAGTACACACACCGCTCGCCCCTGTTCGGCGCCGGGCTCACGCTGGTGTGGCAGCCTCCGGCTGAAGTGCTGCGCGCCGAAGCTGTGAAGGCCGCCGAGCGCGCTGACGTGACGGTGGCTTTCGTCGGACTCTCACCGGAACTTGAGGGTGAGGAGATGCGCATCCAAGTGGAAGGGTTCAGGGGCGGCGACCGGACTGATATCAACTTGCCGCGTGTACAGCAGGATCTGCTGGAGGCCCTGTCCGCCACTGGCAAGCCTCTGGTGGTAGTCCTCATGAGCGGCAGCGCGCTGGCGGTGAATTGGGCCGACCAGCATGCCGCCGCAATCCTCGAGGCGTGGTATCCGGGCGAGGAAGGCGGGACGGCCATTGCCGAGACGATCGCGGGCGCGAACAATCCCGGAGGGAGGCTGCCGGTTACCTTCTACAAATCCGTCGATCAATTACCGCCGTTCGAGGATTACAGGATGGAAAATCGGACTTACCGATACTTCAAAGGAGACCCACTCTATCCATTCGGTCACGGTCTGAGCTATACCAGCTTCAAATACAGCGATCTGAGGTTGGGAGCAACGAAGCTAAGGCCCAATGAAAATCTCCGGGTCGCAGTTACCGTCCAGAACACCGGCGGCCGCCCAGGAGATGAGGTAGTCCAGTTGTATGTAAGGGACTTGAAGGCGTCCGTTCCGGTGCCAATCCGCTCCCTGGCGGGCCTTCGCAGGGTTCACCTCAGCGCCGGCGAGAAAATGCAGGTTGAATTCGCGCTCACGCCGAGGCAGATGTCTCTCATCGACCAAGACGGCAGGCGCGTTGTCGAACCGGGCGAGTTCAAGATTGAAGTGGGGGGAAAGCAGCCGGGCTTCCACGGGACTGCCGATGCAAGCACGACCAGTGTGCTCTCGGCCGAATTCGAGGTCATTGGAGAAGTAACTGAGGTCAAGTGAGGCGT
>DATKYV010000034.1:0-22541 GCA_035528275.1 Terriglobia bacterium
AGACCCTCCCCCCAACCCCCGACAGTTGCCAGTTCTCTTCCCTTCCCCCATAATCGCCGCAGAATGAAATACGTGATTGTAGGAACCGCGGGGCACATCGACCACGGCAAGTCGGCGCTCGTCCAGGCGCTGACCGGGACCGACCCGGACCGCTGGGAGGAAGAAAAACGCCGCGGCATCACCATCGACCTTGGCTTCGCTCACCTCGACCTCGGAGAAGACCTGCGCGTCGGCTTTATCGACGTTCCGGGGCACGAGCGATTCGTGAAAAACATGCTGGCGGGCGTGGGCGGCATCGATCTGGTCCTGCTGGTCGTCGCCGCCGACGAATCCATCAAGCCCCAGACTCGCGAACACTTCGATATCTGCCGGCTTCTGGGAATTTCCAAGGGCCTCGTCGTCGTCACCAAGTCGGACCTTGTGGAGCGCGAAATATTCGACTTGGTGAAAATGGAGATCCAGGAATTCGTGAAAGGTTCTTTCCTCGAGGGCGCGCCGGTGGTGGCGGCGAGCGCGCGCACCGGCGACGGCCTGGAAACCCTGAAGGCGGAATTGCGCCGCTTGAGCCTGGAAGTGGCCGCCAAGCCGGACCGCCTGCCCTTCCGCCTGCCCATCGACCGCGCGTTTGTGATGAAAGGATTCGGCGCCGTCGTCACTGGAACGCTCATCGCCGGGGCCATCGAAAAAGATGCGGAGGTGGAAGTCTTCCCTCTCGGCCGCCGGGTGCGCGTGCGCGGAATCCAGGTACACAACCAGCCAGCGGAGCGGGCCACGGCGGGGCAGCGCACGGCGCTGAACCTGGCCGGCGTCGAAGCGCGCGAGCTCGAGCGCGGCATGGTGCTGGCACCCCCGGGAATGTTTCGAGCCGCCAGTCAAGTGGATTGTTCCTTGCATCTCCTTCCTTCCGCGCGGACCTTGAAAAACCGGTCCCGCGTCCACTTTCATTGCGGGACGGCGGAGACTGTGGCGGAAATCGTTCTCTTTGACGTCAAGGAGCTGCCGCCGGGCGGACGCGCTTACGCGCAATTGCGCCTGGCGGCGCCCGGCCTGTTTCTCCCCGGTGACCGATTCATCATCCGGCAATTCTCCCCGGTCATCACCATCGGCGGCGGAGTCATTCTGGACACTCTGGCGCCCAAACATCGCGCCGGCGACCCCGCGGTCCGCCAGTTTCTCGAAAATCTCGAACGAGGCGACGCCGCCGCCCGCCTGGAGCTTCTCGTCCAACAGGCCGGCGAGGCTTCGCCTTCCGATCTGGCAGCCAGAACCGGCTGGCATCCCGAGGAAGTCATGCGGGTGGCGGGCGAGTTGGAAGGGAAAAAGCGCGTCAGGATTTTGGGCCAGGTGCCCGGCCTGCTGGTCCACGCCGAACATTTCGAAACGTTCGCGCGGCGGGTCCTCGAGGCCCTCGGAAATTTCCACGCTGCGAATCCGTTGGTTGCGGGGATGGCGAAGGAGGAGCTGCGCGCGCGTTGCGTGCCCGGCCCGTCGCCGGAAGCCGAACCTTCCGCGCTCCTGTTCGGCGCGCTCCTTCAGGCCCTGGCCGGCGAGGGCAAGGTGGAGGTTTCCGGGGAAACGGTGAAGCTTTCAGGCCGCGGAATTCAGATGAGTCCGCAGGAAGCCGCGGCCCGCGAGCAGATCAGCCGCGCCTTCGAGAACGCGGGCCTGGCGGTTCCGAGCGCCAAGGAAGTCCTGGCGAAGCTGAGCATCGACCGCGCCCGCGCGGAAAAGATCCTCCAACTTCTGCTGAAAGAGAAAACCCTGGTGCGCGTGGCGGAGGACTTGATCTTTCACCGCGCGGCTCTGGAACGCCTGCGCGAACTCCTGGCGCAGCGCAAGCAGCAGGATCCCAAGCTCAACGTCGCGGTGTTCAAGGAGCTCACCGGCCTGAGCCGCAAGTACGCCATTCCCTTGCTCGAGTATCTGGACCGGGAGCGCGTGACGCGCCGCGTAGGCGAGGAGCGGGTCATCCTCTGACGCGTAACGCGTCGTGGGTGGTTGGTGGTTCGTTGTTGGTTGTTGGTCGCAGGTTGTGGATTTCCAATCCCTCCTTGTGTCCGACAGCAGACAACCCACAACCAACAACCCACCACCCACAACGGTCGCTGGAACGGAGTCATGTGCTCGAGCAAAGGAATGGCTTGAGAATATCGCCGACCCGCGCCACTGGCAGCCCGACCACATTGAAGTAGCAGCCTTCGATTCGCGTCACGAATCGCGAAGCAAATCCCTGAATGCCGTACGCTCCCGCCTTATCGAAAGGCTCGCCGGTGGCAAGGTAGTTCTGGATTTCTTCCTCATCCAGGCGGCGGAAGGTGACCAACGTCGTCTCGTGTTGTTCCGCTTCAATACTCCCCGGCGCGCGAACCAGGCACACTCCGGTAATCACCCGATGCGTCGAGGCGGAAAGCTGCCGCAGCATGCGCGCCGCATCGTCCGCGCCCGAGGGCTTGCCCAGGATTTCCTTCCCCACCGCCACCACCGTGTCCGCGCCGAGGACCAAGCAGCCGGAGGGCACCGACGCCGCGACATCCAGAGCCTTCTCGCGGGCGGCGCGCCGGGCGAAATCTTCCGGCGATTCGCCCGCGCCGACGGATTCCTCCACCCCGCTGGGCCGAACTTCGAAATCCAAGCCGGCGTTCTTCAACAACTCGCGGCGCCGGGGCGAAGCCGATGCGAGAATCAATCTCATGGAGTGGAGGATTATAGGCGGCGGTGATAACCCGCACAACCGGTTCCGCCCAACCTGTGCTAAACTCTTGGCCTCTTCGCAATCATAAAAACTCCTGAAAGGGCGCCATGGAAGAGATTGGAAAACTTCTGCCCGCGATTTTCAAGTCGCAGATTCGCCGCGCGGACCCGCCTCTGCTTGAGATCCTCACGCCGCTGTGGCCGCGCGTGGCGGGCAAAGCCATCGCGGAGTATTCGCGTCCCATCGTCTTTACCGGCGGGAGGTTGACGCTGGGCTGCTCGTGCCCTTGCTGGACGGCGCAGCTCCGGCAGATGAGCGAGGAGATTCGCGCCAAGATCAACGGCTTCCTGGGCAGCGCGATTGTCAAGACGCTGAAGGTTCGGCACGTCCCGGACCTCGCACCGCTGGAATCGGCTGGCGAGAAGCAAGCCGGCCGCGCCGAACCAGGAACGGAAGAACCCAGCCGGCCGGACGGCCCGCCGCCCGAAGGCTCTGGGCCGCAGGACGGCGCGGCGGAACTCGGTCCCGAGATTTCCGAAATTCTCGACCGCTCGTTCGCCAAGTATTTTGCGCGAAGAGGAAAGAGAGTGGACTGATGGCGCTGACCGAGAAGGACGCCCGGTACGTCGCCGACCTGGCCCACCTGGAGCTGACCGAGGAAGAGGTGAAGAAGTTCTTGCCTCAGCTCGACTCCATCCTGGAATACATGCAGAAACTGAACGAGCCGGACACCAGCCAGGTGGAGCCCATGGCCCAGGTGACCTACGCCGCCGCCGAGAATCCCGCGCTCCGCTCCGACGCGCCGCGCAAGACCTTTTCCCAGGACGAAGCCCTTGCCAACGCCCCGGAGGTGGGTGCGGGCTGTTTCAAGGTTCCCCTGGTCATCGAAAAAGAATGAGCGAGTAGATTCGGTAGTGGGGCAAATTGCTGTAGCGGCGCTCTCTGAGCGCCGGAAGTCGTTGAGAAATAAAATTCGGCGGTCAGAGACCGCCGCTACAAAAAGCCAAACTGGCCCACTGCCGTAGATTCCTGACCGTCGACAACCGCATGGAACTGACGGCCCTCAGCATCGATCAAATCCGCGAACACCTGACCGAGCGAAAAATCTCGGCGGAAGAGCTGGTTCGCGCCCACCTTGACCTGATCGAGCGAAAGGACAAGGAGGTGAAGTCCTTCCTCTCGCTCTGTCCGGAGCGGGCGCTGGTGCAGGCGCGGCAGATGGACCGTCGCGTGGCGGCGGGCGAGCCGCTGCCCGCGCTCGCCGGAGTGCCGGTGGCCGTCAAAGACGTCATCCTCACCCACGGCGTGCGCACCACCTGTGCGTCGAAGATTCTGGAAAACTACATCGCGCCCTATGACTCCACCGCCGTGGCGCGCCTTGAAGCCGCCGGGGCGTCTGTTCTGGGCAAGACGAATTGCGACGAGTTCGCCATGGGCTCTTCGACGGAAAACTCCGGCTTCTTCCCCACCCACAACCCTCACGATTTGACGCGCGTTCCGGGAGGCTCGAGCGGCGGCTCGGCGGCCGCTGTGGCGGCGAATTTCGCTCCCGTGGCGCTTGGGTCCGATACCGGCGGCTCCATCCGCCAGCCCGCGGCGTTGTGCGGCATCGTCGGCATGATGGGGACTTACGGACGCGTCTCGCGCTACGGCCTGGTGGCGTTCGCCTCCTCGCTCGACCACATCGGCCCGTTCGGCCGCTCGGTGCGCGACGTGGCGCGCGTTCTCGGCGTGGTTGCCGGGCGCGATCCCATGGACTCGACTTCCGCTGACGTTCCGGTGGGCGATTACGCGGCCAAGCTCACGGGCCAGGCGCGCGGGTTGAAGGTCGGCGTGCCCAAGGAATTTCTGGCGGGGCTCAATCCTCAGATCGGCGACAACATCCAGGCGGGAATCGACCTGCTGGCTAAAATCGGGTGCAAGATTGAAACCATCAGCCTGCCGCACACCGATTACGCCATCGCCTGCTACTACATCATCTGCACCGCCGAGGCGAGCTCGAACCTGGCGCGCTACGACGGCGTGCGCTACGGCTTCCGCTCGCCCCAGCACAGCGATCTGCGCGATATGTATCGCAAGACGCGCGACGGCGGCTTCGGCGCCGAGGTCAAGCGCCGCATCTTGCTGGGCACGCACGTGCTGAGCTCCGGCTACTACGACGCCTACTACCTCAAGGCGCAAAAAGTGCGCACGCTCATCACCCGCGACTTCCTGGAAGCCTTCGACGACGTGGACATCATCGTCACGCCCACTTCCCCCATCCCCGCCTTCAAGCTCGGCGAGCGCGTCGACGATCCGCTGCAAATGTACCTTGCCGATATTTACACCGTCACCGCAAGCCTGGCCGGGATTCCCGGCATCTCCGTCCCTTGCGGCAAAACCCAAGGCGAGCCGCACCTGCCCGTGGGAATGCAAATGCTCGCCAAACACTTCGACGAAGCCCGCCTCCTCCAAGTCGCCCACGCCTTCGAAGAAGCCGGGGGATTTGAAGGGTAGCGGTCCGTCAGATGACGCATCCCCATCGCCGCCTCGCGCATAGCACACCCGCGCCACGCGCCGCAGCGAACAGTATTTGGAAAAAGGAACGCAAATATCGCCAAGATCGCGATATTTGCGGCTCTCGGCGGCCCAAGATAATCTAACAAGCGCTATTGTAGGATTCGGCTCAAATCTAAAATAAGGACCAAGGGCACTTGGGCTTGTTTTACAAACCTGAAACAAAGCACCCCGCGGCACCTACTCGGCGCCCGCCGCGCACGGCCGGATCTGCGTGAAGGGGATCGCAGACATCGCCAACAACTTGATGCCTGCACGACCCGGCGACCTGGGTAATTTCTGAAGTCCTGTATCCAACGCCTGCTTTTGAACTTTGGGAATGTTTTCCATCTATTCTCCCATGATTTCCACAAGATTCGTCTAATTTTGACAAGATTTCCACAATATGTTGTGGCAATCAAAAAAAGATTACCAAGTCTTGTGGTATGCTCTTGCTTGGACATGTCCAATGTGATAAATGCCGTAATGAGAAAGCGGGCTCTGAAAACGGGGCCTTTTCGAAAGGTCAATATTAATAGGCGGACGGGAACTCAACTCGATCACAAGCCTCTATTGTTTCTTCCGTCCAGTCACCTCGCCTCTCACGTGCTCCCAGTGAATAGACGGGTTCTGTTGTTGGGACGGCCAAATGGGAAGGAAACGGTATCCACCCTTAACACCAAACGACGTTGTCTCTATTGTGCGTGCTCTCGGTTTCGTATTTGACCGACACGTGGGCTCGCATGCCCATTATGAGCGCGCCGGGACAGCTGGAGAGCAGCGCCGAGTAGTGACCATAGACATGAACGAAAAAGAATTCGATGAAGGCCTTATGAAAAGCATGATCCGACAATCAGGAAGATCGCGGGATGAATTCTATGGGGCCACAAAAAGAACTGCAAAAAAGATCTAAAGCGGGTCAGCTAGCAGTGAGAGAAGCGTATGCGAACAGTTTGATCATTGCGTGGCAGCAAATGTTTGGCTCGCCGTCCGGCCAGTAAGCTATGAATCCTATGGCTAGCGGCGCGCAAATGATATCGAAGCCTGTGCGAGAAAGGCGATAGGCGGGGAACAAGTCCCCCGGTTGGTTTGCCGTTGTACACAGTCTCTAGGTACCCAAACATGGCCTCCTGTAACTTCCCAATGGCTTCTTCGACGGACTGTCCCTGCGAGATCAGATCGAGGTCGATGCACTCTGCAAAATATCTGCCATTACGTGGGCCGTATGTGAAACATCGAAGCGCCACTTCTTCCCCACAGTGAGCGCAGACCAGTACCGGGACAGAGATTAATGGGCTGCCGCACTCAGGACAGTATCTAACTTCGGTCAGATTCGGCATAGCCAGTCCTTCCGTTGCTGTTAGATGCTGCATGACCCCACTTAGACTCCGGAAAGATTGGCGAAGGGTCATTCCCAATCGGTCAGGGAACCGCCTTATATTCGGTCGTGATGGGAGCCACTTGCAGGTCTAACTCCCGCACCCTCCGCGAAAAAGCTATTCAGTTTTGGATCATCACTCCCGCGAGGAACCTACAAGCTACTGACAACACTAAGCCGCTTCTCAATGACAGCACGCAGCCCTTCGTGGTGTCAAGTAGTATTGTCTAGTGCCATGCAGGTCTATATGAATGCCTGTCAGCCAACCCATTCGTTCTGTGTCAAGTGCACATTCGCCTAAACTTGGGTGAAGGTGGCCATGTCGGCAGATTGCTGAACACAAACCACTTATAATTTTCTGTCTCACTGTTCTCACGGTTCGCCATGGTCTCACTGCGGGGTGCTAGCGTGGTGTTTGGGCTGGAAGACTGGGTAGCGCCCGCCAGCGGGCGGGCAAATGCCGGGCTAAAGCCCGGCGCTACGATGGGAAGTTCAGAGTCAGAGGTCAAAGTCGAAGGTTTAAGGTTGAAAGTTGAAGGTGCAAAGCGGAGAGACCAGCCCGAATCTCACGCAGAAGCCCCGGCCTGCCGGGGCGAAACCAAGGAGGCCATCATGGCACTGATCGAAAGAGGAGAACCATCCCCCGAACAAGTTCGGGCCAACCGCGCGAACGCGCAAAAATCCACCGGCCCGCGCACGGCGCGCGGCAAGCGAATGGTGGCGCAAAATTCCTCGAAGCGCGGCCTGCTGACCGATCTCTTCACCGAGTCGATGCACGACCTGGGCGAAGACCCGGCGGCGTTCCGCATCCTGCATGGGGGATTCGTCGATTCCCTGCGGCCCGCCAATCTGCTGGAGGAAGCGCTGGTAGCCGACCTGGCCAAGGCGTGGTGGAAGAAGGCGCGGGCGGAGCGAGCGCAATCGGCCTATCAGGTGCACGAAATCGAAAAGCTGGAGCGCCAGCATCGCCAGAAACTCCTGGGCATGGACCCGGAGGACCGCGCGGGCGAAGAGGTGATCGCCGGCACCACGCGCATCTCCAAGAGTTGCGCGACAAACTACCATCAGGTGATCGGGCCGCTGATGTACCTGCTGGAAACCGTGGACAAAGGCGACTGGCTGGAAGAGCCTCGCGACCTGCTCGCCAGGATTTACGGCGAGTTTCCCACGCCGCGCGGGGTGCTCATCAAACAGATGTTCGCGGAATGGCTGCGGGCGGAGGAAAAGTTGGACGACGCCCGCAGGCGCCGCGTAGCGCCGAACTTTAGTTCGGCACACGCGAATGCCCACCTAAAGGTGGGCGCTACAGATGAGGCGCTGGCAGATGTAGCGCCGGCCGAAACCTGCCCCGGTGAAGACTGGAAGCCGGCAGCAGCGGAAAATTCCATGGCTGACGACCTGGACTTCCAGCAACTGCTCGGCCAGGACCCGGTGTTCGCCGCGTCGGACGATCCCAACGGTCCGGCATCGCCCCATCCCGCAGAGCAGGACGAGCAGGAACTGCGCACGGCGCTGAAGCGCCTGCTGCTGGAAGAGATCCACGAGGTGACGCGAGAGTATGAGCTCTACCAGACGGCGCTCGCACCGCTCACGCCGGCGGCGCGCTTGGCCCGCGTGGCGCCGTGCGGCGAATGGCAGGGCGGGCGCGGCAACGCTTGGCCGCTCATGTTGCGCCAGGACGCTTCGCTGGCGCGCCAGTTCGACAGGAGCCTCCGCCTGCTGCTCGCCCTCCGCGGCACGAGACCGGGCGACGGGCACGCGCGCCGGCGTAGCCCCGGCACGCCGGGGCCCCAGGGCGGGAATGGGAACCAGCGGATTGAAGAACACGGGAAATCAAAAGGCAAAGGGCAAAAAGCAAAAGGCAAAAATCAACCAACAAAACGGACAAACAGTCGCCTCTCGGCCGGTTTTCCTGCGGCGGGAAAGTCGGCTGCGACCGCCCACAGCAAAGGGGCGAGAAGTGCAAAATCCGAAAAGCAAAGCCGCTATGTGTATGAAAACACAGGGGCGGCTGAGAAAAAACCAATTGTTCGTCTGAAACGTCGCCCTTCGCCAGGGGCGCGCGTGTCAGCGGCAAGTCTGCGGGAGAAAGGCTTCGCTCTCCCCCGATCCGTCAGTTGACGGATCAAATGTGAATAGCCCCGCTTTGCGGGACGAAGCCCGCAAATGAGGGGGCACCACCCATTCCCCGCGAGGACGCGCGGGCCCACAACGATCTCGGCAGCGCGCTGGCCCTGCAATGCGACCTGGTCCGCGCCCTGGAACACTTCGAGCGGGCGCTGAGCATCAATCCCCAGCACGCCGACGCGCGAGAGAACCTGCGGCGCACCCGCGCGCAACAGGCGAAGAGCAATTAGCGGCGCTTAACCGAAATGAGCGTCACTTGCAAGCACCCATTGTCATGCTGAGCCGATTCGCTACTCTTCGAATCGCCCTGAGCGAAGCGAAGGGGCTCACGGTAAACTCCGCGAAGCATCTGGTTTGTGTGGTGAAAACCCAGCGGGTAGATCCTTCGTCCGTCGGCTGACGGACTCAGGATGACATCTTTCGATGCCTTTTTCAGCGCCCGCTAAGCCTTGAAGAGCGAATCGAATTTCTTCTTGGTGTCCTGGGAAGGAGAAGGGCCCCGGCTGGCGCTCAAAACGGGGTTGGGCTGGAAGTAGTCGCAGTAGTTGGCTTCTTCTTTATAGCGGACCCATTCGGCCTGGGGCTCGGCGCACTGGTTGTGCTTGCCGGGATCGTAGAACTGGCAGTTGCGGCAGGAGTGCAGGTCGGCGTCGCACTTGGGGCAGGCCTCGCGCTTGCCCACCTTGGTTCCGGCGGAGACTTGGATCGCCGTTCCGCACTTCCAGCAGTTGAATTGCATAAGAGCAGTGACAAGTGAAGAGTGGCAAGTGACGAGCAAAGAGGTCCTCCCGCAACTCGTCACTCGTCACTTTCCACTCGTCACTCTTCTTTACGTTCTCGCCTCGTCCTCGTCGACGAGCTCGGCGGCGACGCCGGGGGCCGGCGCTCCGGTGATGGCCACTTCGCCGGGCTCTGCCTCGACCGCGCCCGCCTCGGCCGCCGCGGTTTCAACCTCGCTGAGCAGCTTGAAGCTCCGGTAGCGCTCCAATCCCGTACCCGCCGGGATCAGGCGGCCCATGATGACGTTTTCCTTCAGGCCGCGCAGGTGGTCCACGGCGCCCTTGATGGCGGCCTCGGTCAGGACGCGCGTGGTCTCCTGGAAGGAGGCCGCGGAGATGAAGGAGTCGGTGGAGAGCGACGCTTTGGTGATGCCGAGCAGCAAGGGACGGCCCGTGGCCGGCCTGCCGCCGCGCGCCATCACCCGTTCGTTCTCCTCGCGGAAGCGGAACTTGTCCAGCTGCTCGTCGAGGAGAAACTCGGTGTCGCCCACGTCCTCCACCTTCACCCAGCGCATCATCTGGCGGGAAATGACTTCGATGTGTTTGTCGTTGATGTTGACGCCCTGGAGCCGGTAGACCTCCTGGATTTCGTCCACCAGATATTTCTCCAGCTCCTTTTCGCCCAGCACGGCGAGGATGTCATGGGGATTTCGCGGGCCGTCCATCAGCGGCTCGCCCGCCCGCACGCGTTCGTTCTCCTGGACCGCGACATGCACGCCGCGAGGCAGGAGATATTCTTTCGGTTCCCCGGTATCGGGCACGACCATGATCTTGCGCTGGCTCTTGCTGATGTCACCGTACTTGACCACGCCGTCGATTTCGGTGATCACCGCTGTCTCGTGCGGCTTGCGCGCTTCGAAGAGCTCCACGACGCGAGGCAGACCGCCGGTGATGTCCTTGGTCTTGGTGGTTTCGCGCGGGATCTTGGCCAGCACGTCACCCGGGTTCACTTCGTCTCCGTCGCGGATCATGAGGTGGGCGCGGGAAGGCATGAGGTATTTTTTGGAGCCCTTCTTCTCATCGCTTCGAATGATGATCTGGGGCTGGTGTTTCTCATCTGTCACCTCACCCACCACCCAGCGGGAGAGTCCGGTGACCTCATCGACTTCCTCGTGGAGCGTCGTGCCGACATCGAGATCTTTGAACTGCACCGCTCCGCCCATCTCCGTGAGGATGGAGAACGTGTACGGATCCCACTCGACGATGATGTCGTTCACCTTGACGGGCGCGCCGTCCGCAAACTTGATCTTCGCGCCATAGACCACGGCGTGGCGCTCGCGCTCGCGCCCCTTCTCGTCGACGATCACCAAGGACCCGTTGCGGTTCATGACCACGAAGTTGCCCTGGCGGTTGGTCACCGTCTGCAGGCTGTGGAATTTGAGGAAGCCGTTGCTGCGGGCTTCCAGTGTCGATTGCTCGCTGATGCGGCTGGCGGTGCCGCCGATGTGGAAGGTGCGCATGGTGAGCTGGGTTCCGGGTTCGCCGATGGACTGCGCGGCGATGACCCCCACGGCCTCGCCCATATCCACCATGCCGCCCGTCGCCAGATTGCGCCCGTAGCAGCGGACGCAAACGCCGCGCCGGGATTCGCAGGTGAGCACGGAGCGGATTCGGACCCGCTCGATGCCCGCCGCCTGGATGGACGCCGCCAGGTCTTCGTTGATTTCCTGATTGACGTCCACAATGACGTTGCTCTCGTAGTCTTTGATTTGCTCGAGGGAAACGCGGCCCACGATGCGGTCGCGAAGCGGCTCGACCACCTCGCCGGCCTCGACGATGGGTTCGACGAAGATGCCGTCCAGCGTCCCGCAATCGAACTCGGAGATGATGACGTCCTGCGCCACATCCACGAGCCGGCGGGTGAGGTAGCCGGAGTCCGCGGTCTTCAACGCCGTGTCAGCCAGACCCTTGCGGGCGCCGTGCGTGGAGATGAAGTATTGCAGCACGTTCAGGCCTTCGCGGAAGTTGGCGGTAATCGGCGTCTCGATGATTTCGCCCGAGGGCTTGGCCATCAGGCCGCGCATGCCGGAAAGCTGGCGGATCTGCTGTTTCGAGCCTCGGGCGCCCGAGTCCGCCATGATGTAAATGGGGTTCATCTCCCCGGACTTGTCCTGCGCCTCCATCACGTGGAACATCTCGTCCGCCACACGGTCCGTGACGCTCGACCAGATGGCGATCACCTTGTTGTAGCGCTCGCCGTGGGTGATGGCGCCGTCCTGGTATTGCTTTTCGACCTCGATGACCTCCTTCTCGGCGGCGCCCACGAGCGCCGCCTTGTTGAGGGGGACGATCAGGTCGTCGATGCCGATGGAGATGCCCGCCCGAGTGGCGTAGAGGAAGCCGACCGCTTTGACTTCATCCAGCATTTTGACCGTGGTCTCCAGGCCGAAGCGCAGGTAGCAGAAATTCACCAGCGCGCCCAGACCCTTCTTGCGGAGCAGGCCGTTGACGAAGGGCATCTCGTTGGGCAAGTTATCGTTGAAGATGACCCGGCCCACCGTGGTCTCGATAAACTGGTTCTTCACGGTGATCGGTTCGGTGTGGAGAACATCCTGGTCGTCGTAGCCGGTGGTCAGGTCGATCACCCGGCCCGTGTACCGCAGGCGAACGGGCGTGAGGGTTTCCACCTCTCCGGCCTCCAACGCCAGCAGCACGTCCTCGACGTTGGCGAAGGCGCGACCTTCGCCCCGCGCTCCTGGCTTGGCTTTCGTCAGGTAGTAAATCCCCAGGACGATATCCTGGCTGGGGACCGCCAGGGGTTGCCCGTTGGCCGGCGAGAGGATGTTTCGCGAAGAGAGCATCAGCACCGAGGCTTCGATCTGGGCTTCCGGCGAGAGCGGAATGTGGACCGCCATCTGGTCGCCGTCAAAGTCGGCGTTGAACGCCGTGCAGACGAGCGGGTGGATCTTGATGGCCTTGCCTTCCACCAGCACCGGCTCGAACGCTTGAATTCCCAGGCGGTGCAGCGTCGGCGCGCGGTTCAGAAGCACCGGATGGTCACGGATCACCTCTTCGAGGATGTCCCACACCACCGACTCCTGGCGCTCGACCATTTCCTTGGCGGCCTTGATGGTGGTGCAGAAGCCGGCCTGCTCCAGGCGGTGATAGATAAACGGCTTGAAGAGCTCCAGAGCCATCTTCTTGGGCAAGCCGCACTGGTGGAGCCGCAGCTCGGGGCCCACCACGATGACCGAGCGGCCGGAGTAGTCCACGCGCTTGCCGAGCAGGTTCTGCCGGAAGCGCCCCTGCTTGCCTTTGAGCGTGTCGGAGAGGGATTTGAGGGGACGATTGTTCGCCCCGCGCAGGACGCGGCCCCGGCGGCCGTTGTCGAACAGCGCGTCCACCGCCTCCTGAAGCATGCGCTTTTCGTTGCGCACGATGACGTCGGGAGCGTGCAATTCCATCAGCTTCTTCAACCGGTTGTTGCGGTTGATGACGCGGCGATAGAGGTCGTTGAGGTCGGACGTGGCAAAGCGCCCGCCGTCGAGCGGCACCAGAGGCCGGAGCTCGGGAGGGATGACCGGGAGAACGTCCAGGATCATCCATTCGGGCTTGTTGCCGGACTTGCGGAACGCCTCCACCACTTTCAGGCGCTTCGCATACTTGATGCGCTTCTGCTGGGACGGGTCCGTCTTCATCTTGTCGCGCAGCTCCCCGGAGAGGGTGTCCACGTCCACGTGTTTCAACAATTCCTTGATGGCCTCGGCGCCCATCCCCGCCCGGAACTTGCCGGGGAATTCCTGCTGAAGCTGCCGGTAGCGGTCTTCGGTGAGCAGCTCCTTCTCCTTGAGCGGCGCTTCACCGGGGTCGAGAACCAGGTAGCTCTCGAAATAGAGGACGCGCTCCAGGTCGCGAAGCGGAATGTCGAGCAGGTGGCCGATGCGGCTGGGAAGGCCCTTGAAGAACCAGACGTGAGAGCAGGGCGAAGCCAGCTCGATGTGGCCCAGGCGCTCGCGCCGGACTTTGGAGAGCGTCACTTCCACACCGCACTTGTCGCAGATCACGCCGCGGTGCTTCATGCGCTTGTACTTTCCGCAGAGACACTCCCAATCGGTGACGGGGCCGAAAATCTTGGCGCAGAACAACCCGTCGCGTTCCGGCTTGAAGGTCCGGTAATTGATGGTCTCCGGCTTCGTCACCTCTCCGTGAGACCAGGCCCGAATCTTTTCCGGGGAAGCCAGGCTGATGCGGATGGCGTCGAACTCGGCGATCAAACTGACCCGATCATAAGGGCTGCTTCGAAACAATGTGATCCTCCTTTGAAGGAGAGCACGATTCTGTTCTGTTTCCGTTCCGGTCGGCGGGGGACGCGGCGGCGTCCCTGCCCGTCCGTCAGCCGACGGACTACTCGGGGCCCGCGGGGGTGAGAACTTCCTTGGGCTTCTTGATCAACTCGACGTCAAGGCAGAGGCTCTGCAGCTCGCGAACCAGGACGTTGAACGACTCGGGCACGCCCGGCTCGATGGCCGCTTCGCCCTTGACGATCGCTTCGTAAATCTTGGCGCGGCCATAGACGTCATCGGACTTGGCCGTCAAGAGCTCCTGGAGAATGTAAGCCGCGCCGTAGGCCTCCAGTGCCCAGACTTCCATCTCTCCGAATCTCTGGCCGCCGAACTGTGCCTTCCCGCCCAGCGGCTGCTGGGTGATGAGCGAGTACGGCCCGATGGACCGGGCGTGGATCTTGTCGTCCACCAGGTGCGAGAGCTTGAGCATGTAGATGTAGCCCACGGTGACGGGCTGTTCGAAGGGCTCGCCGGTCATCCCGTCGCAGAGCTTGACCTTGCCGGAACTGGGCAGTCCGGCTTTCTCCAGGTAAAGCTTGATTTCCCGCTCGCTGGCTCCGTCGAAGACCGGAGAGGCAAAGGGCAGGCCGTCCTGCACGGACTCCGCGAAGCTGACCAGCCTCTCATCGTCCATCTGCTCGATGATGTCGGCGAGCGAACTGTCGCGGTAGAAGCCTTTCAGCTCCTTGCGGAGGACATCGACGCGCGTTTCATCGGAGAGCAGGTTGCGAACCTTGTTCCCCAGCTCGCGCGCCGCCCACCCCAGGTGGGTCTCGAGAATCTGGCCCACGTTCATTCGCGAGGGCACGCCAAGAGGGTTGAGAACGACTTCGACGGGCGTGCCGTCGGGCAGATAGGGCATGTCTTCTTCGGGAAGAATGCGGGCGATCACGCCCTTGTTGCCGTGGCGTCCCGCCATCTTGTCGCCCACCGAGAGTTTGCGCTTCATGGCGATGTAGACCTTCACCAGCTTGATGACGCCGGGGGGCAGCTCATCGCCCTTCTTGAGTTTGTTGATCTTCTCGTTGGTGATCTTGCGCAGGATGTCGATCTGGCGCGAAGTCATCTCCTCGATCTCATCCATCTTTTCGAGGAGAGTGGGATCCTTCTTGGCAATCTTGATGCGCTTCAGGTTGCGCGCCGAGATTCGCGCCAGCACGTCCCGGTTCAGCTCCGTCCCTTTGGAGAGCAGCCGCTTGTTGCTCTTC
The DNA here is from genome assembly GCA_035528275.1 of Terriglobia bacterium. Classification (GTDB taxonomy): domain Bacteria; phylum Acidobacteriota; class Terriglobia; order UBA7540; family UBA7540; genus DATKYV01. Next base: position 15,003 of record DATKYV010000034.1, read on the forward strand.
TCATCGTGAAGGTCGGCGAGGAGCATCTCCCCTTCGAGGAGAGCGCACAGCCGTTTCAGGCGCTCGTCGTTGAGGATGCGGATTTCATCGTTGAGGTTCTCCTCCAGGCGCGCGAACTGTGCGGCCTCGATAGCCTTGGCTCGCTCATCCTTCTCCGCGCCCTTGCGGGAGAAGATCTTCACGTCCACGACGATGCCCTCGATGCCGGGCGGACAGGTAAGCGAGGCGTCGCGAACGTCGCCGGCCTTCTCCCCGAAGATGGCGCGCAGGAGCTTCTCTTCCGGAGTCAACTGGGTCTCACCCTTGGGCGTGACCTTTCCCACCAGGATGTCGCCCGCCTTGAGGTAAGCGCCGATGCGCACCACGCCGCTCTCGTCCAGGTCCTTGAGCAGGGATTCGGAGACGTTGGGGATGTCGCGGGTGATATCCTCCGGCCCCAGCTTGGTATCGCGCGCTTCGATTTCGAACTCCTCGATGTGAATCGAGGTGTACGAATCCTCCTTGACCAGCTTTTCGCTGACCAGGATGGCGTCCTCGAAGTTGTACCCGCGCCAGGGCATGAAGGCCACCAGAATGTTGCGCCCCAGCGCCAGCTCGCCGCGGTCGGTGCAGGGGCCGTCGGCCAGGACCATGCCGGCGGTGACCCGCTGTCCTTTGGCGACGATCGGCTTCTGGTTGATGCAGGTGTTCTGATTGGAGCGGCGGAATTTAATCAGCGTGTAGATGTCGGCGCCGACCTCGCGCGAGAGCTGGCCGCTGTGCCCGTCACCTTCCACGCGCACGATGATCCGCTCGCTGTCGACGCTGTCGACCACGCCGTTGCGTTTGCAGAGCACCACGGCGCCGGAATCCCGCGCCGTCACCTCTTCCATCCCCGTGCCCACCAGCGGCGCCTCGGCGCGCAGCAGCGGCACCGATTGGCGCTGCATGTTGGAACCCATCAGGGCCCGGTTGGCGTCGTCGTTTTCGAGGAAAGGTATCAGCGACGCCGCGACGCTGACCAATTGCTTGGGACTGACGTCGATGAAATCAATTTCCTCGCGCCGCTTGAGGACGAAGTTGCCGGTCTGGCGGGCGTTCACCAGTTCGTGCACGATGCGGCCTTTCTCGTCGATCTCCACGTTGGCCTGGGCGACGATGTGATGGTCCTCTTCCCAGGCGGACAGGTAGAACGAGTAAGGCTCGAATTCCACCAGGCTCTTCCGCTTCTCGCGCAGCTCCTGGTTGGCCTTCGTGACTTCGTTGGCTTCCACATGCTCGCCGACCTTCCAGGGACCGTCCCCGCCGTTGGTGGTGGTGACGTAGTCCACGACCCTGCCCTGGCGCACCTTGCGGTAGGGGCTCTCGATGAAGCCGAACTCGTTGATTCGCGCGTAACACGACAGCGAGGAGATCAGGCCGATGTTCGGCCCCTCGGGCGTCTCGATCGGGCAGATGCGCCCGTAGTGCGTGGTATGCACGTCGCGCACCTCGAATCCCGCGCGCTCGCGCGAAAGCCCGCCCGGCCCCAGCGCCGAGAGCCGCCGCTTGTGGGTGATCTCCGAAAGCGGGTTGGTCTGGTCCATGAACTGCGAGAGCTGCGAAGACCCGAAGAACTCCCGAATCGCCGCCATCACCGGCTTGGCGTTGATCAGGTCGTGGGGCATCGCCGTGGACATTTCCTGATAGACGGACATCTTCTCTTTGATCGCCCGCTCCATGCGGACCAGGCCGATGCGGAACTGGTTTTCCAGAAGTTCGCCGACCGCCCGGACGCGGCGATTTCCCAGGTGGTCGATGTCGTCGGATTCGTACCCGCCGCCGGGATTCTTCCGGAGCTTCAACAGGTAACGGATGGCGGCATAGAAGTCCGCGGGTTCCAGGGTGCGCTTGTCCAGCGGCAATTGGGCCACGGATTGCTCGGAATGGTCGGTCGCCATTGTCCCTTCGCAACCGCGCACGACTTCGGAACAGACATTCCCTTCCCGCTTGCCCACGAAAAGCTTTTCCTGGTCGATCACCAGATAGAAGTTGGCAGCCGGGAGATTTCCGGCGTCTTCCAGCTCGAACTCGACGGCCTTCTCATCGAGCCGGTCCTTCAGTTTCGTGTAGTACCCCAGCTTGATGTTGAACTTCAGCCGGCCCACGCGCGAGCAGTCGTACTTGCGGGGGTCAAAGAACATGCCGTTGAAGAGCGTCGTGGCGGTCTCCAGGGTGGGTGGATCGCCCGGCCGCATCTTTCGGTACAGCTCGATGAGGGCCTCCTGGGGGGTCTTCACCGTATCGCGCTTCAGGGTCTGGCTCAGGACCGGGCCCAATTCATCCCGCTCGGGGAAGAAGATCTCGAGCTCGGTGATGCTGGAATCAAGAATAGAATTCAGGACGTTGGGCGCCAGTTCGTTGTTGGCTTCGAGCAAAACTTCACCCGTGCTCGTATCCACAATGTCGGCGGCGGAGTAGACGCCCTCCAGATCGTGGGCGGTAATCTCGATCTGGTTGATTTTGGCCTTCTGGATATCCCTCAGGATGGACGGCGAAATCTTCTTCCCGGCGTGCAGGATGGTTTCGTGAGTCCGCGGATGCTCGATGCTCTTGGAGACTTTGAAGCCGTTGAGCCCCGGGGATACTTCCCAGTAGAGCTTGCGGTCGCGGAAGCTGATCCGCTCCACGGGATAAAAAGCCTTGAGGATTTCCGAATTGGTTTTCAGGCCGAGGGCGCGGAGAAAGATGGTGCCCAGAAATTTCCGCTTCCGGTCGATGCGCACGTAGAGAATGTTCTTGGTGTCGTACTCGAACTCAACCCAGGAGCCGCGATAGGGAATGATCTTACCCAGGAAGTAGGTCTTCTGGGCGCTCGCTTCGAAAAAGACTCCGGGCGAACGGTGCAACTGGCTGACGATCACCCGCTCCGTGCCGTTGATGATGAACGTCCCGTTATCGGTCATCAGCGGAACTTCACCGAAATAGACCTCTTGTTCCTTGATGTCGCGGATGCTCTTGTGCCCCGTATCGCTGTCCTTGTCGTAGATGGTCAGCCGGATGGTCACCCTCAGCGGCGCGGCGAAAGTCATGCCGCGTTCCTGGCACTCCGTCATGTCGTATTTCAACTGCAGGGCGACGGGGTCGCCGCACTTGTTGCAGAACGTCACGATGTTCTTGTTGAACCGGCCGCACTTGGAGCAGAGAACGTCGCCCGCCTTGAAGGGGTCGGTGATGACGGTGTTGCCGCAGTACTTGCACGTGCTGCGGCGGTGGTGCAGTCCACGCAGCGTGCCGCACTTGCACTCCCAGTTGCCGATGGAGTAGTCAACGAAATCCAGTTGCGAGATGCCGCGGAAGTCGGTAATGGGGAATACGGAGTTGAAGACCGCCTGCAACCCCACGTCCTCGCGCTCCGAGGGCAGAAGGTCCATCTGCAAAAAGCGCTCGTACGAGCGCCGCTGGACCTCGATCAGGTTGGGAATCTGAATGACGGTCGGTATCTTGGAAAAATTAATACGCTTGCGAACAGCGCCGTTCCCGCCGTTAGGCATTCTCATGGCTCCTTGCGTCAGTTTTCAGAAGTTTGATGAGGTCGCAGCGACACACGAGTCCTGCAAGTAAAGATGCACACTTCGGCTGCGGGGATGCTAGGGTTGCTCGCGCACAGCCGGTAGTCCACAGGATGGTCAACAACTCTCGCCTGCAGGGAGATTTCCCTTCTCCCCCCGTGGGGAGAAAAGAGACAGCCGGATTCCCCGCCCGGAATCCGGCGGGTAAGAAGACTATTTCACTTCGACGGTCGCGCCGGCATCGGTGAACTTCTTCTTGATGGATTCCGCCTCTTCCTTGGTCACGCCTTCTTTGATCGGCTTCGGCGCGCCGTCCACCAGGTCCTTGGCCTCTTTCAGTCCCAGGCTTGTGACCTCGCGAACCGCCTTGATGACGTTGATCTTGTTGGCGCCCACGGCAGTCAGCACCACGTTGAACTCCGTCTGCTCTTCGACGGCAGCCCCCGCAGGGGCGCCTCCCGCCGCCGCGCCGGCCAAAACCACCGGAGCCGCAGCCGAAACCCCTAAGACCTCTTCCAGCTTCTTCACCAGGTCGGCAGCCTCCAAGAGAGTCAGCCCCTTGATTTCTTCTACGAGCTTTTCTACGCGTTCGGACATCGTCCTAGTTTCCTCCTGCGAAATTCCGTTCAGCATCAAGCCGGCGAGAGAACTTCAATCCCCCGCCGCGCTCAGCCGCCGGCCTCTTCTTTGAATTTCTTCTCTTTCACCCCTTGCTGAATCACGCACGCGAGATTGCGTGCCACACCCGCCACCGAAACCGCCAGCTGGCGGGCGGGGGCGTTAATCATGTAGAGAACTCTTGCGAACAAATCCTCCCGCGAGGGCAGGCTGGCGATCAGGGTCACGTCACCGAGCGAGACCACGCGGCCTTCCACCACGCCCGTCCGGAATACCAGAGCGGGATTCTCCTTGGCATAGGTCACCAAGGCCTTGGCCAGGCTGACCGGCTCGGCCTCGGTGTAAGCCAGAGACGTCGTTCCCCGCAGCTCGCGGGCCGCCGGCTCCACCGATGTGCCCTGAGCGGCGCGCTCGATCACGCTGTTCTTGACCACCCTGTACTTCCCGCCCACCTGCGTCACCTGGCGGCGCAGCTCGGAGTCCTGGGCCACCGTGAGCCCTTCGAATCCCGAAAGGATGACGGTGCGCGCCTTCTGCAGGATCTCGTGCAGCTCCTGGGCTTGTTTCTGCTTTTCGTCCCGTTTCATCAGCTTTCTCCAGTTTGCCGGGTCTTAAGCCGCCTCCACCGAGGTCAGGTCGATGGGAACGCCGGGGCCCATGGTCGAAGAAACCACAATGCTGTGGACGTATTTGCCTTTGGCCGTGGCCGGCTTCGCCCTGATGATGCTGGAAATCAGCGCCGAGGCGTTTTCCGCCAGCTTTTCCGCGTCGAACGAAACCTTGCCGAGCGGGCAGTGGATGATCCCCGTCTTGTCAACGCGAAACTCCACCTTCCCGGCCTTGACTTCCTTCACCGCCCGCGCCACATCCATGGTCACGGTCCCGGTCTTGGGATTCGGCATCAGCCCGCGTGGCCCCAGGATCTTGCCCAGCTTCCCCACCGACTTCATCATGTCGGGGGTGGCGACGACGGCGTCAAAATCCATCCACCCGCCCTGGATTTTCTGCACCAGGTCGTCCCCGCCGACTTCATCGGCGCCGGCATCCCGCGCCTCGAGCACCTTTTCCCCGGTGGCAATGACGATCACCCGTTTGCTCTTCCCCAATCCGTGAGGAAGGACGATCGTGCCGCGCACCATCTGGTCGGCGTGCTTGGGATCCACCCCCAGGCGCACGGAAAGCTCGACGGTTTCGTCAAACTTGGCGAAGGCGGCCTTCTTGAGAAGGGGCATCGCCTCGACGAGCGTGTACGCCCGCTTGTCCACCAGCTTTACTGCTTCCCGGTATTTCTTGCCTGGCTTCTGCATGCTGCTAGCTCCGCTCGAGATAATGAATTCCGGCGCGTCCCGCCGCGCCTCAAGGCTCGATCTCAATTCCGATGCTGCGCGCCGTCCCCTTGATGGTGGCCACGGCCGCCGCCAGATCGCGCGCGTTCAAATCCGGCAGCTTCTGCTTGGCAATTTCTTCCACCTGCTTTTCGGTGACCTTCCCCACCTTGGTCTTGTTCGGCTCGCCCGAGCCCTTGGCGATGCCCGCCGCCCGCTTGAGCAGAATCGAAGCCGGCGGGGTCTTAGTGATGAACGAAAAACTCCGGTCGTGGTACACGGTGATGACTACGGGGATGATCAGCCCTTCCTGGTCCTTGGCGGACGTCTTGGCGTTGTACGCCTTGCAGAAGTCCATGATGTTCACGCCATGCTGGCCGAGGGCGGGGCCGACGGGCGGGGCGGGCGTGGCTTTCCCCGCCGGAATTTGCAGCTTCACCATTCCTGTAACTCGCTTCGCCATGTTCCTTCGCCTTTGCTTTCGTCGCGATCCGGCGCGCGGCGCGGAGTCTTTCCACCGCCCGCCGCGTGGCCGTTCTTACTACTTTTCCACCTGATAGAAATCCAACTCCACCGGAGTCGCGCGCCCGAAGATGGTCACCATGACGCGCAGTGTGGAGCGATCGTCGTTGATTTCGTCCACCAGCCCGGTGAAATCCTTGAAGGGCCCGTCGGTGATCTTCACGTTCTCGCCCCGGTCGAACTTCAGCTTGGGCTTGGGATTCTCGGCCGCGACTTCCACTTTGTGGAGGATGCGATCCACTTCTTCCGGCGTCAGCGGCGCCGGCATCTGTCCCGAGCCCACAAATCCCGTGACCCGCGGCGTGGACCGAACCAAGTGCCACGTGTCATTGTTCATTTCCATCTCGACCAGGACGTATCCGGGATAGAAGAGCTTGGACGTCACGACCCTTTTGCCGTGGCGCATCTCAATGACGTCCTCGGTGGGGATCATGACCTCCCCGAACCGTTCGCCGAGCTTCTCGGCATCGATGCGGCTCTTCAAGGTCTCGGCGACCTTCTTCTCAAACCCGGAATACGTGTGGATGATGTACCAGTTTTTGTCCATGCCCGGCTTTCTCAAGAAGATCAGCGGCGAGCCCTGCGGCCCACCCGCCTGGTTCTCAATCCCTTACCCCCGGCCCAGGAAATGGTTGAGGATGTGCTGGACCCCGAACCGAAACACGTAGTCGCAAATCGCGAAGTAAAACGCGAACACGAACGTGGTGATGATCACCATCACCGTCGTGCCGTAGACTTCCTGCCTTCCCGGCCAGGTGACGCGCTTCATTTCCGTGCGGACTTCGGTAAAGTACTCCCGCATCCGCGTCAAGGGGTTCTTGGATAGTCCCGATTCTTCAGCCATGCCGCTTCCCGTCATCGCCGGGGCTCTGCGGGCGCCTGCCCGGCGCGCCCGTTCCCGGCCTCAAGCATTTCTCCCAACCCTTGGCAGGGGCGGAGGGATTCGAACCCCCACGTCCGGTTTTGGAGACCGGCAGTCTAGCCATTGAACTTACGCCCCTCCAAAAACAGTGGCCAGTGGCAAGTGACCGGCCCGTTTTTTCTTGCTTGCCACTTGTCACTCGTCACTCGTCACTTCACTTCCTTGTGCGCCGTATGGTGGCGGCACGTCGGACAGAACTTCTTCAATTCCAGCCGGTCCTGGTTCTTCTTCTTGTTCCGGGTGGTCGTGTAGTTGCGATTCTTACATTCGCTGCACTGCAAGGTTATGATGTCGCGCATCGTTGCACCGAAAGCTTCCCTTCCAGAACTCTCTACCCGCCGAGCAGGCCGCGCTCGCTTATTCCAGGACCTCGGTGACGGTGCCGGCGCCGACGGTATGGCCGCCCTCGCGGATGGCGAACCGCAGCCCCTTCTCCATGGCGATGGGGGTGATCAACTCGATCTCCAGATTCACGTTATCTCCCGGCATCACCATCTCCGTCCCCGCCGGCAGCTTCGCCACTCCCGTCACGTCCGTCGTCCGGAAGTAGAACTGCGGCCGGTAGCCGGTGAAGAACGGCGTGTGCCGTCCTCCTTCTTCCTTCGTCAAAACATACGTCTCC
>DATKYV010000035.1:0-10670 GCA_035528275.1 Terriglobia bacterium
ACAGGACTCCAAAATCTCTCACACCCTTGGCCAGGGCGATGGCGTATGGCACATCGAGCCCCATGTAGCAGTCGAGCATGATGTCACCTTCCGGGCCGATCAGCTTTCGCGTACGCTCCACCAGTTGAAGGTTGCGGCGAAAGCCCTCGGGGCCGTCGGCCGGTCCGTGAGGCACGGCGAGTTTGACATGCCGGAAGCCTTCACCCAGGTGACGCTCGGTGAGATTCCCAGTGACGTAAACCGGAATCCTCTCCTTGGTTTTTCCGCCCGTGAGGTTATAGACCGGCTGCCCGAGAGCCTTGCCGACCAGGTCCCAAAGGGCGATGTCAATGCCGCTCATGACTTCGATAACCACGCCCCGACGCCCGTAAAATTGCGACGCCCGAAACATCTGTTCCCAAAGCAGCTCGGTATCGAACGGGTCCTTCCCAACCAGCAACGATTCGAACTGCTCTTCAATAATTGTCGGCGCGAGCTTGCCCTTGCCCCCGCCGACCGTCCCCAGTCCCGAAAGGCCTTCGTCGGTTCGGATTTCGATGACGGCGCTGGTCATGGCTCCGAACCAGCTCGACCGTTTCTCCCGGTATTCCGGATAGACCGACATGGGGTTGGCAATCAGACCCTCGCTCAACCAGGAGGCATTCATCGGAACCGGATAGGCTCGAACTTCACTGATACGCATAGGGCTCACATGTTCCGGGTTGGATTCGCTTACTTCACAGCCTGCACCAGGAATGGTTCCATCAAGCCGTAACCAAAGACGTCATACTCGGAGCCGGGGGGCTGGTGTTGGGGGAAACTGCCCCACATCCAGGGCCAGGCGACCATCCGCGGCTTCGAAGGGTTGTGGAACGGGCCGAACAGGTTGCGCGGCGTGGCCACAACCCGCACCCCCACAATGTGGTGCCCTGGCGACGCCTCAACTTCGCACTCGAATGGCTTCCAGCCGACAGCCCGCACTGGCTTGCCGTCAAGTAGCACTTCCGCCACGCTTCCCGCCCACCGCGGGAAACTCACCCTCAAAAGGCGCGCCCCGCGCGGCACTTCAACAGAAGCTTCGTAGACGACGCAGTCCGAATAAAACGGATAACCCTGCTTTGCCCAGGACCCGAAGTCGAGTGGTGGCGCCGCATGGATGGAAAACCCGCGCTCGGCGGGAATAACGGCGAAGCTTCCGCGCAGGTAAATGTTCTCGAGTTCCATGCGAACCTGGAAGGGCGAGCCAACAATCCGGACTGTATTCTCCCCGACCTTGACCAGATTCTCGACGGGGAAACTCATCAGGTGCGGGTCGAGCCACCGCTCGCCCCGGGTTGATCCCACGCTTTCGCCGTTCACAAAGACCTTGTAGAGTTCCGGGCACTCCAGGGCTAACTGCATGCCGTCAAGAGCTGCGGCGTCGGCCACGTGAAAGTGGAACGCCGCCTCAAAGCCCGAATCGTCAGGGAAAGGCTCGCGGTCGAGGATTCTCCGCCGGAACTGGATGGCGCTGTCCCAGGCCGGCCGCTCGAAGCCGTGCGCTTGCCAGACCAGCCAATTGGCCTGCCAGGTGTTGATGTCTCTGTGGATCTTTCCCGCCAACCGCAGGTCGCAATAATCCAGTGCAAGGACATTGGGTGAGGTCGGAGTGACTCTCCACCCGGAAGGAGAAAGAGTCGTCACTTGCCGACCCGTCTGGCGTGAAGTCGCACTCTTCCCCTGCGGCGACGCCGGCACCAGAAGTAGCCGCGAGGCTGCGGGCGGGAGGTCCAGAACAAATTCGATCTTGCCTGGCGCCGTGGAGCGGAATGAAGCCGGGCCAATCTTGCCCGTGACGCTGTCCCACTCCTCGAGGGTGCCACCTTCCATCGTCACTTTCACGGAAACGGTGTCGGGCGAGGAGTTTGTGAAAAGATGAAAACGGTCGCCGCTTTCCAGAACAGTCATCCGATGACCGAGCCCGGTTGCTGGCTCCCCGTTGATTGAAACCCGAGGCGACAATCGCCGCTGAATGTTGACCAGCAAATCCGTCGTGTCAGAGACTTCGTGCCACTGCGACGCGAACTGCTCGCGCAGATTGCGCGCCGCGTTGCTGCCCTGCCCGTCCACGTACGCCGGCGGCGTGTCCAAAGCCAGAATCTCCCCGCCCGCCTGAAGGTAGCGCTCGAGGATGGGCAGCGTCTGGCGGCGGAGATTGACCAAGCCCCGCGGCAAAACCAGCAGGTCGTAGGTGGCGCGCCCGACTCGGATTTGCTTGCCACGCGCCTCGCCAAACCATTCGAGGACGTACTCGTCGCCCAAATCGAAATCTACTTGGTGATCGGCAAGGAACTGGTTGAGTTCTCCAAAGGTCTCCCGAAGACGCTGGAGCTCCGGGGTTTCACCACCGCGACGTGCCCACAGGAATCCGCTGGTCGTGGGCTCGAGAACCAGGACTCGGTGGTTCACAGTCCCCTGGGACATGACATAACAAAGGCGCGCCGTGTGGTCGGCGTGAAGGCGGTAGTACGGCCACCAGGCCGCCACATCGCTGAACGATTGGGGATGGTCTCGCTTGCGAGCCCCGCGCACCGTGGTGAACGCCAGATGCTGGTTGAGGAAATTGATGCCGTGGACGATCTGCCAGTCGCCCATCCGCTTGTAGTGCTCGAGCGTGCTGTCCCACCCGGCCACGCCGTAGGTCTCGGAAAACGCCCGGCGCCCCAGTTGATGCGCAACGCTCGCGACCTGGCGAATAGTGAATAGCATGTGGGGATCGGCGCCCGTCGCGCGCAATTGGCCGCCGACCAACATGTCGATCCCCGGAGTGTGCATGTAGGCGTAAAGGGAAGCGTCGTCGGGCGAAATCCACGGATAAGGCCACTCGTGCTCCATGAAGTGGCCCGTGAAACGCAGGTCGTTGCGGTCGCACCAGAGAAACAGAGGCCGCATGTAATTCTCTTTCCAAAGGTCGTGCATCGTCTGCCAGTAGTCGAAGCGAACCCTGCCCCAATCCCCCACGTCCCAGAAGAGCGAGGGCAAGGTATCCCGCAGATCGTACCCGTTGCGCACCTCAAAAGCCGCCAGAGTGTGGTAGCTGAGCGGCAGCGCCTGTTGGCCCTGTTCGTAAGCCCCGGCGGTGGCCAACAGCGGTTCGTCGTCAAACGACCACTTGATCGTCTTCCCGAATTCATCACCGAAGTGCTGCTTGTAAGGCTCGTAAGTTGTCTGGATGAAAAGCCGGGCGGTATCGGGATGGGTGAGATCAACGTAAGGAAATTGACCGGTCCAGGGATTGCCGCTCGCCCGGCGCAGGGAGAAGATGAGGACGGGGCCCTTGAATTCCGGGTATTCCCGCTCCGGTATCCGAACAGCGCTGGTAGTCCGACCCGAGGCGTCGCGCTCAATCCTGAACGCCGCCACGGTGCTCGGGCCCTGCGAGAGGCCGCGCGCAGATTCCTCGACGTGCGCCTGAACGTATTGCACGGCGGTGTCGGGGGCAAGAGAAGGCACGTGCCCGCCTGCGAAGCCCGCCGGGTAGCTGTTCTCGTCGTAGATGTTGCACAGCAGGCCGAGTTGCTTCGCCTCGTTGAGTGCCACCTTCCACATGTCGAACCACTCGTCGCCCAGGTACTCGGTGATGAGCCCCGGGCGCGGGTGCACGAAGACTTGTCCCATCCCCTGCTGTCTGAATTGCCGCAACTGCTCGCGGATCCTCTCCTCGCTCATTTCGTCGTTCCAGACCCAAAGCGGCCCGGTGCGGAACTCGGCCGGAGGATCGGCAAAGTGCTTCCGCAACTCTTCCAGGCTCGCGGGCGGCCAAACGCTCTTCAGAGCCTCGGGATCGAGGATTCGTTGCAGTTCTTCGCTCGGGTCGGTGCCCGAACTCGGCGGAACGCTTGAGGACGGAAAAGAACCGCGGCTTCCGACGTGGAGTCCGGCAATAAGGAGGAGCCCCAGCAGTGGCAGTGCGCTTGCTGCTCGCTTCATGGACCGGTCTCTCCTTTCATTTCGATATGGCTGGTGCGCGCAGGGCTCATTTGTTGAGACCCTCTGTGGGGATGCTACGCTGCGGCCGTCCCGGCGCACTTACCTTTTCGGAGCCTCAGGTGGGCGGACAATGCGTTCCAGCCCGTCGAGGTAGGGCCGCAGCGCTTCGGGGATGAGGACCGAGCCGTCGGCCTGCTGGTAGTTTTCGATGAGCGCCAGCCAAGTGCGGCCGATGGCCAGTCCGCTGCCGTTCAGGGTGTGGAGATGCTCCGTCTTGCCTTTTCCGCCCCGCCGGAAGCGCAGGTTGGCACGGCGTGCTTGAAACGCTTCGAAATTCGAGCAGGAAGAGATTTCCTTGTACTCGCCGCTCGAGGGCAGCCAAACCTCCAGGTCGTAGGTCTTCGCTGAAGCAAATCCCATATCGCCTGTGGAGAGCACCACCACTCGGTACGGCAAGCCGAGCTGCTGCAGGATAGTCTCCGCGTCGCGCGTCAGCGCTTCGAGCTCGTCATAGGAGGTTTCGGGCAGCGTAAACTTGACCAGTTCAACTTTTTGGAACTGGTGCTGGCGGATGATGCCGCGCGTCTCCTTGCCGTAAGAGCCGGCCTCGCTGCGAAAACAAGCTGTCCAGGCGCAGTACTTGACGGGAAGCTCCTCCGCCTCCAGCACTTCGTCACGAAGAAGATTCGTTACGGGAACTTCGGCGGTGGGAATCAGCCAGTAGTCGGTCCCTTCCAGTTTGAAAAGGTCTCCGGCGAATTTCGGCAGGTTTCCGGTGCCGTAGAGGCTGGCCGAATTCACCAGGAAGGGCGGCAGGACCTCCGTGTAGCCATGCTCGCGCACGTGGACGTCGAGCATGAAGTTGGCAAGCGCTCGCTCGAGTTTCGCGCCCACACCGCGATAGACGGCGAACCGCGCACCCGCGATTTTGGCGGCGCGGTCGAAATCCAGAATCCCCAGCGCCGGCCCCAGGTCCCAGTGAGCTTTGGGTTCGAAATCGAACTTGCGCGGCTCGCCCCAGCGGCGGACTTCTTGATTGTCCTGGGCGCCGCGCCCTACGGGAACGCTGGCGTGGGGGATGTTGGGGATGTTGGCCAACAGGTCGCGGAGCTGGGCGTCGAATCCTTTGGCTTTCTCGTCGAGCTCCTGAATCTCCTTGCCCAGTTCTTTCATTTCCGCGATGAGAGAAGTGGCGTCCTGCTTCTGCTTTTTCAGGTTTGCGATTTCGTCCGAGACCTTGTTGCGGCGCGCCTTGCGGCCTTCCGCTTCGACGAGGAACTTGCGGCGCTCCCGGTCGATTTCCTCAAAATCCTCGAGACCTTCCGCAAGCCCGCGATTGCGTAGCGCCTGCCTCACCAATTCGAGATTTTCGCGGACAAAGCCCAAGTCGAGCATTCACATCACCCGTTGCGCTTTCGACGGTCAATCTAATGCAGTACCGCGAGGCTGTCAAATTACACGCATCCGCGCCGCAGGGGCATGGCGCGCCATGCCCCTACCATTCCCAAGGATAGGCCTCGTCCTCATCAGCCACGGTCGCCGGGTTTTCAGGGTCGTACGGCCACCGAAGCGGATTCGTGGCGATGTATTCGCGGATTCGGTTTAGCTCGTCATCGTTGCGAACGACGTGTTCGTAGTATTCCCGCTGCCAGACGGTCCCGCCCGGCGTTCCTCGGATTTCGTTGATGCGCTTGCTGACGGCCGACTTGTATGCGCCGATGATTGTCGGCAACGATCCGGAAATCGGTCGTCCGAACCGTCCCATCGTAGGGGCACGGCGCGCCGTGCCCGCCGTTATCTGGGTGATCATCAGAATCCCGTGCACGTGATTGGGCATCACGACCCATGCATCCATTTCAACCCCGCGACGAATCTTCTCCGAGCGCCACCATTCCTCTTGTGCGATCTGCCCAAATCCATTGCATCGCATCTGACCGGAAACAATGTCTCCGAACAGGAAATCCCGATTGAACGTACAGATGGTCAAGTAGTACGCACCGGGTTGCGAATAATCGTGCCCTTTGAGTCGAATGGATCGCCGATGATGATTCGAGCGGTCGGGCTTCATGATTGCAATGATAGGATGCGGGGATGGCGCGCTCACCCTTTGTGACAGCAGGGGCATGGCGCGCCATGCCCCTACGCGAAGACTGTCAACGCACGGCGATGGGATTGCCCGGTGAGCCGCTGGCTCCTTTCAACTTGAGCGGAGAAAAGACAAAGGCGAACTCGTAGATCTTGTCGCGGGCCAGTCCCGACGTATCGAGATTCTCGAGGAAGTTGATGCCGTTGCGGGTGATCATCAACTGGTGGACGATGGCCTCGGCCTGGGGATGTTCCGGATTGGGCGCGACTTCCACCCCGCCCGTGTCCGCCCCCACCAGAACAACTTTCTGCTCGGCCAGCCACTCGCCCGCCGCCAGACCGATCCCCGGCGCGCCGCTGTTGAACATGGCGTTGTCCTTCATCCACAGGCTGCCCCAGCCGGTGTGAAGAATCACCGCGTCACCTTCGCGCAGATTCAGACCCTCCTTCGCCAGCGCGCCTTTCAGGTCGTCCACGCTGATTTCGTAGCCCTTCTCCATACGCGCCACGCCTTTGTAGGCGGCCACGTCGATCAGCACGCCGCGGGTGAAGAAGCTGCCGACGTTTTCCACGCCCAGCTTCTGAAGCCCTTCGGCGCGGACGAAGTCGCGCGCTTCGTTGCAGTTGAAAAAGCGGCCGTTGATGCCAATGTGGCCCAGACCGTCGAATTGCGTCCCCACCTGCCCCAACTGCGCAGCGATATATTCCTCGTTCCATGTCAGCTTGTTGGGGCCGAGCGGGCCGCGCATTTCCGGCGTGATGGAGTTGTAGCTGCGCGAGCCGTAGAGCGGCATGCCCGCCTCATACACGCGCCCCAGTTGGTAGATCTTGCCCTCAGTGATGAGCCGCGCCGCCTCCAACGTCTTGGCCGGGGTCAGACGGTTGATGGCGCCCCGCTGGTCGTCCGGCCCCCAGGGCGAGCGGCAGTCTTCTGGAGACTCGGCGCGCGCCGCCGCGCTCGGTGCAAGGGCCAGCGCCGCCACCGCGACGATTCGCAGAGCAAAAGAACAACCGGTTCGAGTTCGCATGGGAAAACCTCTCAAAAGAGTTGGCGGGATTCCAGAGGCCGCGCGGTCGCAAATCAAGCGGGCATAGAACCACCGGGGGTGCGGCGCCCGAGCGGTGATGTGGCGCCCACCTTGCCGATGTAGCGCCCACCTTTAGGTGGGCAAAAGTCCACAGCGTCCGCAGGGAATGCGGGAACCGCTGACCTCCGCCAAGAGGCAGAAATCACTTCAATGGCTCACCGAAGTAGAGCGTGCCGGTATCCACGGGAAGACCGAGCAGCTTCAGGTAGAGGAAGAGCTGCATCTTGTGATTGACGAAATGCTCGAGGAACGCGATGGACATGCGTTCCATCTTCCCTTGCATTCCCCAGGGTGTGGACACGGCCTTATGAGTGAAGTCCTCTTCGCTGATGCCGTCGAGGAACTCGCGTAATACCGTTTTGTCGTTTTCGAGCTTGCCCAGCGCCTCCTCGACGCCGCACGACGGCACGTTCTCCAGTTTCATCATCTCGGCCATCTGCTCCGGGCTGGTGCTCGGCCACTCGCCCGTGAACAAGCAGCGCAGATCGCCTCCCGTGCCGCCCGCCATATGGCAGACGAGTTGTCCAAAGCTCATGAAATTGGGCTTGGGCCTCCATTCCAGCTTGTCGGCGGGCACCATGCCGAGGAGGGCCTTTGCGGGCCGATAGGCGTCCATCACACACTCGTAGAATTCGTTCTTGGTCACCTCAGCACCTCCGCACGCAGGTCATCGAGCTTCCGTTCGAGACAGAGTATATCGCCTCCACGCCATGAGCCATCTCAAAAAAGGGCACTCGAAAAAAAGTGTCTCACTGTTCTCACTGTTCGCCATGGGCGCATTGCCTTGTGATAGCGTGGGAATGGGAGAAAACAGGGTAGCGCCCACCTTCAGGTGGGCAAGCGGCGCCGTAAATGGAGGAGACGGGTCTTCTCTGCGCCCTCTGCGTCTCTGCGGTGGGGGAAACAGATAGAAACAGGAGACAGAAACCTGAATGGTGAATTGTGAATGGTGAATTGGAGAAGCTTCGACCGAAGGCTGGAGCCAAGTGTTGGGAGAATCGCGTTGCGGCCGGGAAGGTGAGCGGGCTCAAACAATCAGCACGCGAATGCGCAGAAACTCAAAAACAAAGCCGCTATGTGTATGAAAACACAGGACGAGTTTCAAAAAGATGTAGTGACGGTCCGGTGGAACGTCTCACATGCAGCGCAACGCTCGTTTTTCAGAGTTGCGGCTGTTCTCGAGAGGTCGAACGACCGCACGGCCAACACAGCGGGCCTTGCGGCACAAAGTGGTACGAGAGGGCGAACAGCAAAAGATACTAAAATGCAAAAACGAAGCCACCAAGTTATTGAAAACAAAGGGTCAGGCTTGGGTTCGTTCTTCAAAACGAGCCCCGAACGAAGCCATTTTTGCGGCGAACGAACCCATTTTCCCTGGCTGGGCAAAGACGTGCGGTTTGCGAACCGGATAGCGGAAGATTTCCCCTATTGCGGAGGCGTGCGGATGGGTTATTCCCCTTTGGCCCCCGGGGCGAGAAGGACCTTCATGCAGTGCGGATCGTCGAGGAAGCGAAAGGCTTCCAGGCCGTCTTCCAGAGGAAAGGTCTTGGTGATCATGGGCAGGACTTTAACATGCCCGGCGCTCAGCAACCCAAGGGCGGTGGCGAAGTTTCCGCAGCGCGAACCGAGCAGCGTGATCTCGTCCACCACCAGCTTGCTGGTATCGAACTGCGCCTTGTCCCCAAAGGTGGATTTCATCACCACGGTGCCGCGCGGAGCGGCAAGGAGGAGAGCCTCCTCGAGCCCGGCGGGCGAGCCGGTCGCCTCAACCACCATGTTGAAGCTGGCGGGCTCCAGCTTGTCGTCGCCGCGGTTTACGACCCGCATCCCCCAGGAGCGCGCCAATGCCAACTTCCAGCCGTGCTTTCCGACGAGCGTCACGCGCGCTTTGGCGTGGCGCAGCACCTGGCCAACGAGGACACCTAACCGCCCGTCACCCAACACGGCCACGCGGGTGGCCGGCGTGAAGGGCTTGATCTGTTCCACGATTTCCGCCGCCGCCGCCACCGGCTCGACGAACACCGCCGCCTCGTCGGGCAGCGATGCCGGAACCTCGTGGAGGTTAACCACCGGCAGCACGACGAATTCGGCGAACGCCCCGTCGCGGTTGACGATTCCCATCACCGTTCGCTTCGAGCAATGCCGGCCGAGGCCCCAGAGGCAGAGGTCGCACTCACCGCAACTGACGTTGATCTCCCCGACGACGCGCTTCCCCACCCACTTTTTTTCTTCGCACTCCACAACCTTGCCCACAAACTCGTGTCCGAGAATTCCCCGGAAGCCGGAGTATCCCTTGAGGATTTCCCGGTCGGTGCCGCAGATTCCGGCCAGCATGACGCGAATCAGCGCTTCACCCAGCCCGGGGCGGGGCGTGTCGACCTCGCGGAGCATAAGCTGTCCGTTAAAGTAGAGAGCTTTCATAGGCACGGATTGCCTCATGCCCGCGCCGCAGGCCCCCAGGGCCCGTGGCGCGAACCGAGAATTCTACATGATCTTTCGTCCCAACCGTCGCTCTTCTTAAACGGGACGGCGGGGACCGGCGAATTCAATTATGCAAGCTGTTCGAAGGCCCGGACGACTTCCTCATCCTGGTCTTCAAACACCGTCCGCAAGTCGAGCAGCAAACGGTCGCGCTCGATGCGGGCGATGACCGGCGGCGAGTTCCTTCGGAGGAGAGCTTCGAGGTCCTGGGCGCTGTGGCGCGTGTGGGTGACCACAACAAGCTTGGTGGCCAGCGACTGTCCGGGCGTCGAGCCTCCGCCAATCACCGATTCGCCGTCCTCCACCGCGGCAGAGAACCCCGGCCGCGCGGCGATTTTTTCCGCCAGCCGCGCCGCCCGCAAGGCCAGCCCTTCCGAGGTGAGACGAATCATCCGCAAGGCGGGAATGGCGTCGAGCTCGTCTCGAAGGTAGAGGGAAACGGTGGCTTCCAGGACGGCGATGGTGAGCTTGTCCACGCGCAAAGCGCGAAAGAGCGGATTCTTGCGGATTCGCTCCAGCGGCTCGCGCTTGCCCGCCAGGATGCCGGCCTGCGGGCCGCCCAGCATCTTGTCGCCGCTGAAGGTGACGACATCCGCGCCCGCCTTGAGGCTTTCCCCCGCCGGCGGCTCGTCGCGGACGCCCAGCGGACGGAAGTCCAGCAGGCAGCCGCTTCCCAGGTCCTCGAGGACCGGCAACTGCTGCTTCCCGCCGAGCTCCACCAGTTCCTGGAGTCCCGGGCGCTCGGTGAAGCCCACGACGCGGAAGTTGCTGGGGTGAACGCGCATCAGCAGCCGCGTGCGGTCGTTGATGGCCGCGGCGTAATCGGCGAGGCGGGTGCGGTTGGTCGTCCCCACCTCGCGCAGGACGGCGCCGCTTTTGCGGCAGATGTCGGGAATGCGGAATGACCCGCCGATTTCGATGAGTTCACCGCGAGAGACAATCACTTCCCCGCCTTCCGCCAGGGTGTTCAGCGCCAGGAAAACGGCAGCGGCGTTGTTGTTCACCACCAACGTCCGCTCGGCGCCCAGCAACTGGGTGAAGAGACGGTCGGTGTGCGTGTCGCGCTTG
>DATKYV010000036.1:0-15348 GCA_035528275.1 Terriglobia bacterium
ACCCAGAAAGCCGAAGAGGAGAACCATGCTGCCGACAAGACAGAGCGTTAATTTCGTCGCCAGGCTGGAAGTCAATCGTCGCATCTCGATGCCCCCTTTCTCCGGCTACCCGCGGTTGTGGCGACGGAGCCGTTTTCACCCTGTTACCCGCGAAATCGCCTCTTCGCGCCGGGCAACTGCATCGCTTGGTTGCGGGCCGAACAAATCGAGATAACGGACCGCCAGAGCGAACAGCGCAAAAGCAACACCCACCAGGGAAAGCGTCACGGCGACTTCGGTCCACTTGGGGAAGTAGAGCGTGCCGCTGAAGCCTTCCATGCCCGTAATCGAAACATTCAGGCGATTGAGCAGAAAGCCCGTGATCACCAGGACCGCAGCCGCGAACAGCCCCTCGCGGTTCTCACGCACTCGGCGTACGAACAGCATCGCTAGCGGAACGGCAATTCCCAACAGAACTTCCAGGCCGAACAAGACCGTTTCCGAGGTCGGCTTGAGCAAGTACCGGCCTGCGCCGCGGCTGATCACGTCCTCGAGACGCATAAGACCATAGAACGCCAACACCACGGCCATCGCTTTGCCCAGGTCGGCCAGAAGCGGCATCTCGATTTCGCGGCCGTAAGCCCGGGCGCTCAGGTTCGATTCGAAAATCACCATCGCCAGACCCACGGCGATGGCGGAGACAAAGAAGAAGACCGGAAGCAGTGGCGAATACCAGAGGGGGTGCAGCTTTGAAGGAACGATCAGGTAAAGGCTTCCCAGAGAAGACTGGTGGAGGGTGGAGAGCAGTACCCCCGCGATGACCAGGACGATGGTCATCGACCGGACGATCTTCAACGGTTTGCGCCATCCGAATCGCTCAAAAACCACGGGAGAAAATTCCAATGCCAGGACGGTGAGGTAAAGCATCACGCACCAGGCCACCTCGAACATCACGGAGCGGGGATTCCACATGATCAGGGGGTGCCAGATCCGGTAGGGCCTGCCCAGGTCGAAGAGCAGCGCCACAGCGACCAGTGCGTAACCCAGAAAAGCCGTCAGGATCGTGGGACGCAGAATGGGATGGAAGCGCTCGAGGTGGAAGATGTAAACCACGGCGGCCAGCGTGAATCCTCCCGCCGCCAGGCCAACGCCGCAGAGCACATCGAAGCCGATCCACAACCCCCAGGGAAACCGGTCGCTCAGTGCGGTGGCGGCGCCCAGCCCCTTGGTGAAGCGCAGCAGGGTCGAATAGAAGCCCGCGGCGAGAATCACCACCAGGACGGCGCGCCAGAAGGTGAGTTTGGGAAGTCTCGTCCAGGTCATTTCCGGTCTCCCGCTCTCCGATGCGGGGCGCCAGCTTTCGGCATAACGCCGGCCTTCAATCTACTGGTCGTCCCCTCCCGATTCTTCGCCACCCGTGCCCTCAGCTCGGGCCACCTCGTTGCGCCGGTTGGTAATCCACCAGATCCCGCCCAGCAGCACGCTTCCCAGGCTAACCAGGCTGGGGATCTTGGAGAGCACCCGGTAGGTGTACATCGGCAAGGGATCGTGCGGAACGTCCACGGGCAATCCCAGCGACTCAAAGGGCACCGCGGAAAGATACAGAACGGATGTGCCACCCGCTTCGTCTTCACCGTAAATGTGCCCCATATAGCCGGAGGGGTTTTCCCGAATCCGCCGCCGGGCTTCGGCGATCAACTCGTCGCGCTCTCCGAATACCGAGGCTTCAACCGGACACGCCTCCGTGCACGCGGGCTGCTGCCCCTTGGCCTGGCGTGGCGCGCACATCGTGCACTTGGAAACCTTCGGCAAGACCGCGTTCCATTCGTAGCGCGGAATGCTGAACGGGCAAGCCATCATGCAATAGCGACAACCCATGCAGCGATCGGCGTCATAGACCACCGGCCCGGACGCCGTCTTCCGGAAAGCGCCTACGGGACAGACTGAGGCGCATGTCGGGTCCAAGCAGTGCATGCAGAACCTGCGGACAAAAACCTCACCATGCGTCTCGACAACGTTCAGCGTCTGAGCCGTGAGTTGCGTGTCGTCGTTTTCGGGTAGCCCATTCGCCTCCTGGCAAGCCGAGACACAGGCCCCACACCCAATGCATCGTGTCGTATCGACGAGGATCGCTTTGCTCATGACTCCACTGAATTAGACCGTCAGCTTCCGCCCATGACACTATGTCTGTGTGCCAAAACCGACTCGTCTCTTTCCTTGACAGCACGCCGCATGCCGCAATTCTCAATAGTCAAACCAAACAATCAGGCATTTCGCCCGATACTTCCTGGAGAAATAGGGCCAGCTTCGCCATTCAGCGAAATAACCCACTTCGCGAAGCTTCAGTTTTGGAAGGAGGGTGTTGAAAGGTGTGCAGACACCCAGTTCGTCGAAGGCCGACATCTTGGCCGGGACCACGCAGGGAATTGAAAAGCCCCGGCTCTCCCTACCGGTGACAACGCATCGCTCGCGGACGGCGACCCCTACACGGAACGCAGGAAATCGTGGCTGAATTCCTCCCAAGCACTGGAGTCAAGCTGGGCCAAGCAGCCACGCATGGGCATACCGCCGTCGTGACTGATCAAGCCGAGCTCGAGATCCGGAGCTTGATGGGCCACGATGAACTCCCGAAAACGCTCGACCTCGGCCCGGAGCCACACGACGGCTTTCCCTCCAAGCCACAGGCTGCCTCTTTCCTGCTCGAGGCGAGTGGGACGAAGAGAGCAAATCCAACCCGTGATGTAAGGAGATTCCACCAGTCTCTCAGGCCCCTCCTGCAATTCGCTGTTGACCGAGACGACGCTGCCACTCACCGGCGAGGCAACAGTCAGACGACGACCGCCAAGCTCGAGGTGGAACAGAGGTTCGCCAGCCTTGACGTTCCGCCTAACTTCAGGAAGCACCACCCGGTCGGCCCTTCCAAGAGCGGCTGCGAGCATGGCATCGATACCGGCGCGAAGCAGCCCCTTGGCCTCCGGCAAGAGCCACGCGTGGGACTCGGAAAGGTAGGCCGCCTCAGGAACCACGGTCCAGGAATCCCACGCGCCTGAGCTTACAGGAGGAAGCTTTTCCATTGCCCGGCTGCGCGCAGCACGCGATTCCCGGACTTTCTCAATCAGCAGGTCGGTCAGAATGAATGTAATGAACATGAGAGCAACAAAGATAGCCACCATATGAAAGCCTCCCCTTATTGGGCGCCAGAGGCGGGATCACCACCGCTCCACGCCATCGTTCAGTCGTTAGCCCAGCAACAGAAGCTCACGCACGACCTTTTCCCACCGCTCTTCGGGAACCTGCCCGAGAATGTCAGGAATCGCCCGGCCGCCGTCCTGGAGATGAATGCCCGTCTCGCCGTTGATGCGGCCGTAGAGCGTCGCCACGGACTCTTCCATCCACCGCTCAGCCACGCGGCCGCGGATCAGGTTCTTGAGATTGGCATCGGCGGCCGGCGAGTGAACTGCGACGAGCCAGCCGGCGCCGTAAGGACTCTGATTGACAATCGCCGGGTCTTTCGAAACCTCATCGTTCACGTCGATGACTTCGCCTTCGATGGGCGAGAGCATCTCGAAGCGATGGTCTCCGCGAACCAGCGTCCAGGCCCTTTCCCCTTGCCGCAGCCAGTGCCCGCGCGCCGGAAGCTCCACCCGGTCCACTTTCCCGAGCAGCCGCGCGGCGAAGTCGTCCACGCCCACACGCACCGTGCTTCGCACCTCTTTCGCCGCCCAAGAATGGCCGGGGTGGTAGGAGAGCCGCCCCGGGAGCTCGAAGCCGCCCACAACGGCGAGAGGAAACTCCTCACGCCCTGCTCGCTGGGTCACGGTCACAACCTGCGCCGGTTGAGGTCTGCGACGCTGGAAGTAGAAGTCCACCAGAACGAAGATAATGAAGGTCGCGAGTACCAGTGCCGTAACCATCGCTCACCTCCTGTTTCGCGCGCCCCTGCGAATTTAACTTGTCGCGCGATTTCCTCAAGTTCTTGGTGCAGGCCGAATGCCAACCGGGGCACGGCACGTTGTTCGAGGCGTTCCTTCAACCACTTTGAATTCAAGTAGATCCGGGGGAGACCGGCTTTAAGAGGAATCGGACATGGATGCCCTCGCCCGCGCAGTATGATGAATTCTTCAATGGTCGGTGCTCGCCGGAGGAAGGCCGAGCATCCTACTCTATGCTTTCAGTTGGGTTTAGCTGGCTGTTTAAATCCGCAACGGCCATGTGGAATTTCACAACGGGCCGAGGAAGGCTCGTTCGCGGGGAATCGCCGCAACCGGACCGGCATCCGCGCGTGGCGGTGTGTCGCGCTTGGATCGAGCTGGACAAGTTGGCCACTTCACGCCCCTTCCAACGTTCGTGGTTCGATTGGCGGGGTGTGAAATTTGCAGATTGACGGAATCTCGCGTTTTGTTGACACTGGCTAGTGCCGTTCCAACTTAATCTGTCCGCCAGCTGGCGGATTGTGGTTACTCCTCACCACATTAGGCCGAAAAAGTTGGAACGGCACTAGTTCGCCACGGAGCGCGCCGGCCCGGAACGGCTGGCGCTCCGCGACCGCAGAGAGAGATTCGGTGCCCTCCCAGTTGCCGTCGCATAGAAAGCTGGAGATGCGGCCTCTGAGCGCCGGACGGTGGGCGGACCTCAAGCGATTGTTCGGCGAACGCGGCGCCTGCGGCGGATGCTGGTGCATGTGGTGGCGGATAAAGCGATCCGAGTTCGAGAAGAACAAGGGTGAGGGGAACGAGAAGCTTTTCAAGAAGATCGTGTCTTCGGGGCAGACGCCGGGCTTGATCGCCTACGCCCAGGGCGAACCCGTCGCTTGGTGCGCGATTGCGCCTCGGGAAGCGTATCCGGTTCTGGAAAACTCGCGAGTTCTGAAGAGGATTGACGACCAGCCCGTCTGGTCCGTGACGTGCTTCTTCGTTTCCCGGCCCTATCGGCGGCAGGGCGTAACCGCGCAATTGCTCCAAGCAGCGGTCAAATACGCGCAGCGGAAGGGAGCGCGGATCGTCGAGGGCTACCCGGTGGCGCCCCGCAAAGGCCGCATGCCGGACGCTTTCGCGTGGACCGGCTTGGTTGGAGCGTTTCGCAGTGCGGGTTTCGTGGAAGCAGCCCGGCGGTCGAAGACGCGGCCGATCATGAGGTATGTCATCCGAGCCCGTTAGGACAGAAAGCGCCAGGGAAAGGAAATGCTCATGAAGGGGATCGGAGGCGCGGTTCTTGTTATCGTGATCTTCGCCACCGCTTGTTCATGGAAGGGCGCCGCGCAACCACCGGAAGAATCTCCGGAATGGTTTCCGCTCTCCAAGGGTGCGACGTGGGTCTACAAGGGGACGCGCAAGTGGACACAGTCCGGCTCCGGCGAAGTGGCGGAGAAGCCCGTCACCTGGACGATGCAGGTCTTAGAGACGTTGACTCGTGACCAAGTCACCGCCGCACTGGTCCAAGGCTACCCGCTGGACCTGGCTCACTTCGAAAACGGCAAGGCTCCCGGTGATTATTTGATCGTTCGTGTGGGTCCGGGGAAGTATTATCTGCTCCGCCCGAATCGCACCGAAGAAGCGCTGCGAAGACTCCGCGACGAAAACGATCTGCTCGGCGGGCTGGTCCGCGAAGACGAGATCATTCTCGACGCGCCGCTGGTGCCGGGAAAAATCTACGGAGAGACGGAACAGATTACCCGCCGGGACAAGTCGTACTTCTGGATCGTGGAGGACACGCGGCCGGCGGAGTTGCGCGGCATCAAGGGCATCGCGCCCGCCGGCGGGAAGATGGAATACGAAATAACGCAACGCACCCTGCCCGACCACCAGATCGTCGATTTCGTCCCGGGGATTGGAATCACCCGCTACGTCTACGGGCATCACGGGACGGTTTCCGAAACCGACGTCAAACTCGTGGAATTCCGCCGCGGCGAGAGTGGTCGCAAATGAGCGTGCGGCGCGCCGCGAGACGTTCCCCGTTTTGACGGAATGAAGCAGGCAAATACTCCTCGAGCCTTTCCCCTTCCGGGAGTTATTCGAATGCCCCAGCCGGGTTCGAAACAGCGGATGCTCCGGGCGCTCGGCCGCCAGCCAGCCGACCATCTTCCCTGTTGCTTCATGAGCTTCACAGCGCTGCGCCGCCGCGTGAACGAAGACCTCTACGAGCTGGTCAAGGCGGAGCGCGCCATGGGGCTAGATTCCTTCCTCTTCATTCCCAGCGCCCCGCGCCCCCGGCGCCTCGACCATCCCGACCTTCGCGGCCTGCCGGTGCGTTTCCACCCTGCCGTCGAGTCACGCGAATGGCGCGAGGAGATTCCCGGCTCCTCCCCCATCCTGCATCGGGAATACACGACGCCCGCCGGCCAGCTCCAGACCAGCGTGCGACTCTCCGAGGACTGGCCGCACGGCGATCACATCCCCTTTGTCGACGATTATCAGGTGCCGCGCGCCATCAAGCCTCTGGTCACTGAGGCGCGCGATCTCGAAGCCCTGCGATTCCTCCTCACGCCTCCGACGCCGGAGGACATTGCGGAATACGACCGCGAGGCGGAAAACGCCCGGGCATTCGCACCCGAGCAGGACGTCCTGCTCGCCGGCGGGTGGGGCGTGGGCGCCGACATGGCCAACTGGCTCTGCGGGTTCGAAAATCTGATGCTGCTGGAGCAGGATGAGCCCGCAGTCGCCGCCGAATTGCTCGGGATGATTCACGCCTGGAACCAGCAGCGCATGGAAGTGGTGCTTCGCGGGCGTGTGGACCTTTACATCCGGCGGGCGTGGTATGAGGGCTGCGACTTCCTCACGCCCCGGTTCTTCCGTAGCGTGCTGCTCCCCCAGCTCAAGAGCGAAGCCGCGCTCGCCCACGAACGCGGCGCGCTGTTCGGCTACATCTGCTCGAGCGGCGTTGCGCCCGTGCTCGACCTTTATCTCGAAGCCGGAATCGACGTCCTGATCGGCATCGATCCCGTCCAGGGCACGCACACTAACCTGGAACTCATCAAGAGGAAGATCGGCGAGCGGATCTGCTTGTGGGGCGGGGTTTCCGGCGCCATCACCGTGGAGCTCGGCAGCGAAGAAGAGGTCCGCGAGGCGGTGCGAAGGGCCGTCGAAACACTCGGTCCCACGGGCTTCATCCTCTCACCCGTCGACAACATCACCATCGACGCCCCGCAAACGTGGAAGAATTTGGACGTGTTGATCGAGGAGTGGCAGCGAAGGCGCTAGGCGACGCCTGGCCGAGTGAACGATTTCGGGTATTCGCGGGTCCGCCGGGTGTGCAATCTTCAAGGGTGTGCGCTCATGCGCAGACCTCAGAAGGTCTGGGCCGTCCCCGGCACGAAGATTCTCCGCCGTGCTCAAAATGACAAACTTAGGCGTTGGGCAGGACATGGGGTGCGGTCCCCCGGATCACAGATTCCTGCCAAACCACGCGACCGTGCGCTCGATGACCTCGCGCTCCCAGGCGAGGGAGCTGAAGGTATGGTCGGCGCCGGCGATGATGATCTCTTCTTTGAGGGAAGCGGCGGAGGCGAAGAAGAAGTCGTCGGCGTGGGACGCCGGGACGGCCTGGTCGTTTTCCGGATGGATGATGAGGGTGGGCTGCCGGTAGCGCGCCACCGCCTTCAAGGGATCGACGGCGGTCAGGCTTTTCAAAAACCGTGGGGAGATTTCGCGCGCATCGTACTCCACAAAGCCGCTGCGGCCGGCAATGGGCCGGCTGAGCGTGCCGGCGAGCGAGTGGAGCAATTTGGGATGCGCCACGGCGCTCCACAGCACCAGCGCCTTGACCCGGGCGCGATGCGCGATCAAGGCGGCCACCAGACCTCCCAGCGAAAGCCCGCACAGGCCCACGCGCGTCGCGTCAATTCCCTTCTGTCGGCGAAAAAACTTCACCGCGTCCAAGGCGTCAGCGATTTCGGTCCTGAGGGTCGCTTCGCGAAACTCGCCTTCTGATTCGCCCGAACCGAAAAAGTCGAATCGCAGGGAGGCAATCCCCGCCCGCGCCAGCGCCCGCGCGCACTTGATAAAGATCCAGTGTGACTCCATGCGATCGCCGGTGAAGCCGTGGAAGAAGACCGCACCCGGCGCGCGGGCACCTCCCTTTGCCGGCGCCGGCCAATGGATCATCCCACGGAGCAGCTTCCCCTTGCGGTTTCGAATCTCGACGAATTCTTCCCCGGCGCTCACCGAATTATCCTTCCTTCATACACTCCCGGTAAGGATGGCCGCAATCGCAGCGCTCGCAGACCTGGGCGAGGTCGGTGGTCTCAACGTAGGAGAGGCAACTGTGGTGGCAATAGAACCGGTGGACCTTGGAAGTCTTCTTCGCCTTGCCGACACCGGTTTCCGTCTTGCGTCCCTCCTTCTTCCACGACTCGAGCTTGCAGAATGAGGAAGATTTGTACCCGAGCTTCTGCAACTCGAGGGCGGCGCGCGAGCTGCGTCCCCCGTGCTCGCACACGGTGACGATGGTGGTGTCTTTGGACACTTTCATCTCGCCGATTCGCTCGCTCAAATCTTCGATGGGAATATTCGTGGCGCCGGGAATATGCCCGCTCTCGAACTCCTCGGGGCTTCGGACGTCGATCACCAGCACCTTCTTCCCTTCCCCCAGTTGCTTGCTCAGTTCGGCGGCCGGGGTTTCCGTCGCGCCTTCGGCGGCTGGCGCGTGCTTTCTTTCCGCCGTCTGGGCCGTCGCGGAAACCGTTGTCAGGAGAAGAAGCGCTGCGACTCTTGTGGCTCTCATCCTATTTCCCCCCTGACCCTTCCTTGGAATCCGCTGAACAGCTCGGGATGTGAATTGTATCCCATCGTGGCCGGCCTTCTCTCGCCTCACGGATGACGCCGTTGATGAGGTCATCGAGGTCCTGCTTGCTGTCAAGTCCCGGGACGTCAGCGGGCGAGCGGACGACCACGCGAGTGCCCCGCCGCCAGATCAGCCACGTCCGCCGGACCAAGTCCTAGTAGGCGTGACTCACCGTGTTGTGGTGAATCTTCAATCGCCGAGCCAGCTCGCGGACGCTGGGCAAGGCCTGGCCGGGCTTCAGATTTCCCGTGGCGATGAGCAAGACAATCTGCTCCGCCATTTGCTGGCGGACGGGCACTTCGCTCTGCTTGCTGACGCGGATGTCCATGCCAAAAACCTTGGGGAAGCCGACGCAGCCCTGCCCTTTCGAACGAATATTCTACCGTATGAACGGGCTTATGACGGATTGGAAACTATCACGGCCAGACTGGCCATTGATCCCGGCTCCTGATACCCTCCCCCCGCTCAGGCGGAGGCAGCCAGTCGGACCTCTGGGTTGTTCCGATGGAAGGCGAAGAGAGGGCTGCGACGCGGCAATTTAGACTTTCGCAACTTCAACGAAAACCATGCGCCTCACCGCGCCCGGGAAAAACGACCGCAAGACGATCTTTGGCTGGTGCATGTATGACTGGGCGAACTCCGCCTACGTCACCACGGTGGCGGTGGCTCTGTTGCCCGCCTACTTCGCCCGGGTGGTGGTGGGGCCCGAAGGGGTGGCAATCGGCGGGACGACTTATAGCGCCACCACCTTATGGGGCTTCACGGTGGGTGGGGCGACATTTATCGCTTTTGTGTTCGCGCCCGTACTGGGTTCCATCGCTGATTTCTCATGCGCCAAGAAGAGATTCCTCCTTTCCTTCGCCTATTCCGGTTCTCTGTTCACACTGCTGCTCGTTTTCTCCCGGTCGGGTGACGTATTCAGAACCATCCTCATCTTCCTGGTGGCGCAGGTGGGTTTCGTCAGCGCCAATGTTTTCTACGACGCCTTTCTGCCCCAGATCGCCAGTGAAGACAAAATCGATTGGGTCTCCGGCAAGGGCTACGCCTTCGGTTACGTTGGCGGAGGGCTGCAGTTCGCCATCTCCCTGGGGCTGGTCGCCGGACACGAGACTCTCGGGATATCACAGGACCTGGCCGTGCGTGTTTCCCTGGCCATGGCGGGGTTGTGGTGGGCGGGCTTCACGCTCTTCACGGCTCGTTACCTCATCGAATCACCCACCACTGAGAAACTGCCGGAGCGTTACCGCGGCTGGCCGCGGCCTTTGGCCTACGGCGCCGTCGGCGTTTCCCGAACGCTCAACACGCTGCGCCGTGTCGGCCGGTTTCGGCATCTGGTGCTCTTCCTCTTCGCCTTTATGCTCTACAACGACGGCATCCAGACGGTAATCAACATGGCCTCCGTGTACGCCATCGATGAGCTGGGGCTTTCCACCACGGCCGTTATGTTGACGCTGCTGATTATTCAGGTAATCGCCACTCCGGGTGCGCTAGTGTTCGGACGCATCGCCGGCGCGATCGGCTCCAAGCGAGCGGTGATGCTGACGCTGGTGCTCTGGTCGGCGGTGGTCGTTTGCGCGTACTTCATTCACACATCGACTGAGTTTTTCATCCTGGGAGCGGCGGTGGGACTCGTCCTGGGCGGCTCGCAGGCGCTCAGCCGCTCGTTTTACGGCTCCATGGTTCCGGAACAGGCCAGCGCGGAGTTCTACGGCTTCTACACCATCTTCAGCAAGTTTTCCGCCATGTGGGGGCCGATGGTCTTCGCGGTGATTCGGCAGATGACGGGAACGGCGCGCCTCTCGATCATCTCTCTCATCGTCTTCTTCATCGTCGGACTGGTGCTGCTCCACTTTGTGGATGAGCATAAAGCCCGGGAGGCGAAACTGGCGGGTGCTTTTTGACTCTCTCGCTCGACAAAGGGAGCGCATAGTCCGCCGGAGGGGGCGGAAGAACCCATCGTGCTACCGACCGCAACAAACGGCCGACAGCCTTCGACCTCGCGCGGGAACAATGGGATTCCCGGGAGGCGTGCTGCCGCAGGAACAAGGGGTGAAGAACGATCAGCGCACGGCCCGGCCGGGGCCGCCTATTTCATCCTTCGGCTCTGCCTCTGGGCATTGACCCATACGTTCTACCGCATCCGTGTGCGCGGCGCGGAGAATCTGCCCCGGCGCGGCCCGGCGCTGCTGGTTTGCAACCACATCTCTTTCATCGATCCCTTCTTGATCGGCGCCTGCACGCGACGCGTCATCCGCTTTCTGATGGACCGGGGCTTCTATGAGGCTGCGGGGATCCACTGGTTGGCGAAACTGATGGGCGCCATCCCCATCTCGGAGGACGATCCACCGCGAAGAATGGTGAAATCCCTGCGCGAAGCGCAGGCGGCACTGCGCGAAGGCCACCTGGTCTGCATCTTCGCCGAGGGAGCCATCACCCGCACCGGCAACCTGCTGCGCTTCAGGCGCGGGTTCGAGCGCATCACGCGCGGGTTGACGGTCCCCATCATTCCCATCCATCTCGATCGGGTATGGGGCAGCATCTTCAGTTACGAGCGCGGCCGGTTCTTCTTCAAGTGGCCGCGCCGCATTCCTTACGCGGTGACGCTCAGCGTCGGCAGGCCGCTTTCTGCGGGGTCGGGGAGTTTTGAGGCCCGGCAGGCCGTGATGAACCTGAGCGCGGAAGCTTTCGCCCGGCGCCCGTCAACCGACGGGCAGCGTCCCCTGCCCGAACTCTTCCTGGACATCGCGCGGCGTAACTGGCGGCGCTTCGCCATGACCGATTCCTCCGGGCGCGAACTGAATTTTGGCAAGACGCTCGTGGGAGCCATGCTGTTTCGCCGCTTGATCATTCAAAGATGCCGGGGCGAGGAAATGATCGGCGTTCTCCTCCCGCCCACGGTTCCCACCGCGCTGCTCAACCTCGGGATCAGTCTGGCGGGCCGCGTGCCGGTAAACCTGAACTACACGGCTTCCGCCGAAGCCCTGTCCGGCGCCGTCGAGAGTTGCAAGCTGAAGACAATCTTCACTTCGGAGAAACTGCTCGCCAGGTTTTCCATTGAAAAGCGCCCCGGGATGCTGATGATCGAAGATGTGGCGCGAGGGCTCTCTCCGGGCTCGAAAATCCTGCACACCGTCGCGGCGCGCCTGCTGCCCCGCTTCGTACTCCGCCGGTGGTTGCTCTCGCGGCAAACGAAACTCGATGGGCTCGCCACCGTCATATTTTCCAGCGGCAGCACGGGAATTCCCAAAGGCGTGATGCTCAGCCATCGCAACATCGTTTCCAACATCGAGGGAATCCAGCAGGCCATTAACGTGGACCGCAAGGACCGCCTGTTGGGAATCCTCCCGCTCTTTCACTCCTTCGGTTACACGACATGCCTCTGGCTGCCCATGATTTCCGGGTTCGGGGTCGCCTTTCACACCAACCCGCTCGAGGGTCGGAGAGTAGGGGAACTCTGCCGCCAGTATGGGGTGACGATACTGGTCAGTACCCCGACCTTTTGCTGGGCGTACGCGCGGCAGTGCGTGAAGGAGGATTTTGCGTCCTTGCGGATTGCCATCGTGGGAGCGGAAAAGATGAAACCTGAACTCGCCCGGGCTTTCTATGAGAGGTTCGGCATCGAACTATTCGAAGGCTACGGGTGCACCGAACTCTCCCCGGTGGTTGCCGTGGCCACCTCGGGCTACTACGGCGTCGACCAAACGCAAGTGGGCCACAAACCGGGCACGGTGGGCCGCCCGATTCCGGGGGTCGCCGTGCGCGTCGTCAGCCCGGAGAGCTTCGAGGAAACCGGGCCGGACCGGGAGGGCATGTTGCTCGTCAAGGGCCCCAGCGTAATGATGGGATACCTCGGCGAGCCGGAGCGAACCCGTCAAGTGATGTGGAAGGGGGAGTGGTACATCACCGGAGACATCGCCAGGGTGGACGAAGACGGTTTCATTACCATCACCGACCGGGTTTCGCGCTTCTCGAAAATCGGCGGCGAAATGGTGCCCCACCTTCAGGTGGAGGACGCACTCCACCAGGCGCTGGGAAGCGTCGAGCCGAGAATGGTGGTGACGTCCGTTGCCGACGACCAGAAGGGGGAGAAGCTGATCGTCCTGCACGCGGAGCTTGGCTTGGAAGTCGACGAATTGCTCAGGCGCCTTCGCGATTCCACCCTTCCCAAGTTGTGGCTACCTCGCAAGGAGAACTTTTTCCCTGTCGATTCCCTTCCCATATTGGGAAGCGGTAAACTGGACCTCAAGAAGGTAAAGGAAACCGCCCGGCGCCTGGCGGGTAGTCATCCGCGCCCGGCGGAGCCAGTTGCCTGACCCTTCCACTGGAGAATCAAATTCATCATAAGAAAAGGAAGCACCTCTAGATAAAAGGAGTGCACCATGAAACGGAGCGTTTTGCTCGGATTGTTGATCGCCTTCCTGACGCTTCCCGCGGCGGGACTCGCCGCAGATTCCAAGCTCGACCTCACCCAACGATTCCTTTTGCTTGCCACCTCCAAAACCTCAACGATGCAGAAAGAACTGAATGAGGCGGCAGGTGCCGGCTATCGGATCATCGGCTCATCGCCGACGGCGGGAAGCGAGATGGTGGTGATCATGGAGAAGGTCGCCACGCCGCCCCAGACATACGAGTACCTGTTGCTCGCCACCACCAGGACTTCCACGATGCAGAAGGAAATCAGCGAGGCCGCGGCGAAGGGATTTCGCCTCCTACCCAAAACCATCATCGCCAAAGAGCAGATGCTGGGCCCGGTGGAGATTGTCATGCTGATGGAAAAACCCCCCGGCACAGCGCCGCATTACAAGTATCTACTGCTCGCGACTTCGCGCACTTCAACGATGCAGAAGGAAATGGCGCAGGCCACAGACGACGGTTACCAAGTGGTGGGTATGGCCAGCCGCGGCGAGCACGTCGTGATCATGGAAAAAGCCGAAGGGGGAGGGTAGACGAGTTGGGCCGTCACCCTCCCGCAGCGCCACCGGCAGCCGGTCGCCATCTGTCCCACTTGCTATTTCACCATCGCGAGGCATAATGGACACATGCGGAAAAACAAGAGGGGATACTCCTACCAAATCAACCTGATTCCCGAAAGGGAGGGCGGTTTTACGGTTATCGTCCCTCTGCTTCCCGGCTGTGTTTCCTACGGAAAGACCGTGGAAGAGGCCACCCAAAACGCAACGAAAGCAATCGAACTTCACCTGGAAAACGTGACCGCGCACAGCTCGGCCCTCCCCTAACGGGACGGGGGCTCGGGTAGCCCCGGCTATGCGACTGCACTTACCCCAGCCACTCGGGGTGCCGGTCGGTGGCGTTGTAAGCGTGGGTGCTTTTGAAGGGCTCGAACTTGCCATCCTTGGCGGCGTCGGCTGTCTTGGCGAGGAGCGCGGCCACTTCCTTTTCGGTCATCGGCCGGAAGGTGCGCGCCGCCGTGAGCGCCTGCTCCAACCTCTCCATCGAGTCGCAGCCGTTGATGACCACGGACGTGGGCAGATTCATGGCGTAGTGCAGGCACTCGATGGGCGTCACCGTCCCGCTCTTCAAGAGGTTTCCCCCGCCCAGAGGTTTCATGCCCAGCACACCGATTCCGTGCTCGACCAGAATTGGCACGACGTTTTTCTCAAAGCTGCGGTAGTGCGGGTCCATGGGATTGAGCGGAAACTGAACAGCATCAAACGTGAAATCATTGTGGAAAGCCGTGTTGAGCATCTTGACGTGAATGGCCGGGTCCTGGTGCCCGGTGAAACCGATGTACCGGATCTTACCTTCCTTCTTGGCCTTGATCAGAGTCTCGATAGCGCCGTTCGGCCCGAAAATCCGGTCGGGGTCCTTCATGCGGACGACTTCATGGAACTGCAGGAGGTCGATGGTATCCACCTGGAGGCGGCGGAGTGATTCCTCGAGCTGTTTTTCGGCGGCGGGCTTCACTTGACCGTCAATCTTGGTCATCAGGAAGGCCTTCTGGCGATACCCGCCTTTGAGCGCCTTGCCCATGCGCACTTCGCTGTCGCCGTCGTGGTAGTCCCAGCAGTTATCCATGAAATTGATGCCATTGTCGATGGCGGCGTGAATGATGCGGATGCCCTCCCGCTCGTCGCGCGGGACGCCGATGTGGAAGCCGCCCAGCCCCACGAGCGAGACTTTTTCGCCCGAGCGCCCCAGCTTGCGATAAGGCATTTCGCCCGCGGCGGCGACAGGCCTTTCGAGCAGCGAAAGCCCCGCACCCGTTCCCGCAATCCCGAGTGCCACCTTGCCCAGAAAATCCCGCCGGCTCTGTTTGTCGATGCTCATGGCTAAACCTCCGCCGAATGGCTCTTACAGAATTAACACGCCGTGTGATTGTCCGATCGCCCGCCGCCATAATACCACGAGGCAAATGGCCAACCGCACTTCAATGCGAAATGGTTCGCGCCCGGGCATGAAACAAGCTCGCCGATTCGATGCCCTCTCGAAACCTACCGCGCGAGGGGCAGGACGCTTCCCCCGGCCCGGAGGCGGTCACGCAGCGGTCGTATCGGAGGCTCACGAAATTCGAGAAGCGCAGGTTGACAATGCATCTCCCTCCAATTACAAAGGCAACTCAGGAGAATCATC
>DATKYV010000037.1:0-4378 GCA_035528275.1 Terriglobia bacterium
CGCCACGTGGAATGGTGCGCCATCAGAGCGTTTCGATAGGCATAGCGGATCAGCGCCGCACAGTCCTGAACTTCCTCGAGCGCCCGCGGAGACGGCCGATAGTAGAGAGCTTCGGCGAGAAACGTCGCCCAGCGGACGAAACTCTCGCGGTCGCGCGGGCCGTCAAGACGCGCGGCGTCCGGGAAACCGTCACCGAAGCTGTCTTGCCAAGCCGCTTGATTC
Source organism: Terriglobia bacterium (assembly GCA_035528275.1). GTDB lineage: Bacteria > Acidobacteriota > Terriglobia > UBA7540 > UBA7540 > DATKYV01. The sequence continues at coordinate 223 of DATKYV010000037.1, forward strand.
GGTGGGGATTCGGTCCGGGCTGCAGCGGCCAAGTCGAGAACGGCGGAATTCCGGTTCTGGGTTGATGCCTCCTCGCCTCGACTCCAGCCCAGATACACACCGAGAGGAACCAGGAGGGAGATCGCGGCAAGGGGAATCGTTCGCCGGGATAGAAGCGCGCTGCGCACGAGGGAACTCAGTCTGAGTTTGTGTCCGAACGGCGCCCATTCTAAGGCTTGTTTACCCGCGAGGCAAGGGGTTCGGGCGGAACCAGGAATCATGTTGAAGTAGAGCTCCGCTAACGGAATAATGGAGCATCCAATTTTGAATCACGGAATGGAGATGAGATGAATCTGAGAAACGTCCTTGTGGCGGTTGTGTTTTGCGGGTTGCTCCTGGCGGCCCGCCTCGACGCGCAAACAATCACCATTGACGGCACGCCCGGCGACAGCGGTTTCAACGTCGGTTCGGTCGCGACATTTCGCGCCACGTTGAAAGGTGTTTCCGGAGATCCGAGCCGCTACGCGGTTTTTGCCGAGATTCAGTACATCGGCACCACCGCCGTCAGCACGCCGCAATTGGACCGCAAGGGTGAAGGCAAGTCGGGCGAGATTTACTACGAAGGTGGATGGCCGATTCCCTCCGATGCCCCCACCGGCATCTACAGCCTTGCCTTCCGAGTTGAAGACCGCAGCACGCACCGGCTGGTGGCGCGGAAGCGCGTGCGGGGCTTCGGCGCCTATCGGAAGCTCGTACGCATCGCGCGCTTGACCATTGACAAGACGTTCTACTCCGTGGGCGAACCGATTCTGTGCGAGGTCGTCCTCCAGAATCTCACCGACCGGGAGATCAACGGCCTGCGCGTCGAGTTCTCGAACCCCAATTACCCTTGGATCGCGCTGTTTTCGGCCGAACGTGGGGCCGCGCAAGACGCGGAGAATCCCGACCTCGCCATCACGGTGATGCGCGAGGGCCTGAACCTGCCGCCGCGTGGCCAAGCGGTAATCCCCTTGATGCCTGCGGGGACAGCCTCGTTTCTCCAAGGCATTCAGCGCGCCGTGATGGGAGCTGGCGGCCCCGAGCGGCACGAGGAAATCCCGCTGCCGGAAGTTGACCAGTACACGGTGGCGGTGTGGGACGCCGGGCGGAAATCCCTTTACGAAATGCAGTTTACGAAGCCGGCCATCATCCGCGCGCCGGACCGCGACCGTCCCACCCCGTACGGCCGGAACTTCACTCACCCCTACAATTCTGACATTGACTTCGTAAACTATCGCGAGTTCTACCAGCCCGGCGAGCTTTCCGCCGCGATTCGCGTCGACCGCAGCCGCACAATGTTCCGCCCCGGCGATCCCCTGACGGTGAAGGCTGCGCTGAAGAACGTTCAAGGCGAGTCGTGGAGTGGATTGCAACTGCGCGCGCGGGTCCTCGACCCGGGCGGAAAGGAACTCCAGGCCGCGAGGCTCGAATCCGGCTTCGACCTCGCTCCGGACGAGACGCGCCAAGTGGAAGCCGAGGCCTGGGAGATTCCGCCTATGGCCGACCCCGGCACCTACAAAGTGGAGCTCACGCTCACCGGACACGACGGCACGCGGCTGGCTGCGACCACGAGCGAATTCGCCGTGAATCCGTTGCCCGCATCGCTCCTGCTCTTCTTCGCGCACGAGGACGATGAGCAAGCCTACGCCGGGCTGGTCCGCGCCGCCGTCGAGGCCGGCATCCCGATTCAATTGGTGATCTTTACGGGGGGCGACGTGGGCGCCTGCGAGCGATACTATTCGAAGCCCTGCGGCCCGAGCGAGGCGCGCGAATTCGGCATGGTTCGCATGGAGGAAACCGTCGACGCGCTGGGACACCTGGGTCTGCGGCGCGAAAGCATCACGTTCCTCGGTCTGCCGGACGGCGGCTCGGGGGCGATCTGGTCCGAACACCTGAAGCCCTCCAATCCCTTCCGCTCCATTTATCTCGCCACTGACCACGCGCCCTACGAAAACGTCCTGAAGCCCAACCTCCCTTTCGCGCGCGAGTCGGTGATTGAGCTCACCAAGAAGATCATCCGGGATTTTCACCCCGCCATGATCGCCACCACGCACCCGGACGAGCGGCACGTCGACCATCGTACGACCAACTGGTTCGCCATGAAGGCTTGCCACGAGCTGCTGCGCGAAAAGCAGCTCGACCCGAACATGGTGGTCCTGGCCGATCAGGCTTACGGCGCGGGCGGCTTCAAACCGGCGCCCTACGAGTATCAGAAGTACTCGGTCTATCTGAGCGGCGAGGCGGCGGCGCTCAAGCAGGAAATGGGCTGGCTCTACCAGTCGCAGGACGGGAATCTGGCCGAGGGCATGCGCAAGCCCCTCCGTGAGCTGTCTCGCGAAGAGCTTCACCTCCGCATCGTGGACTGGCAGAAGCACGAAGGTTGGAATGAGTGATGGCCGCGCCGGCGCCCTCAGCGTCCAGCGCCTGCCCGCACCTACCTCTGAAATCGGGCAGCAACCGTTGTCTCTGAACCCGTCCGCCGGATCACTTCACCCCGGATGCGGCCGGCTTGGTCCGGCGTGAAAACCAAAGCGCCCACGGCCGCAAGCCGCCAGTCCTTATCGCGCATCTGTGGCCGCATGATGCCTTGCGGCGAATGGTCTTCCCCAGTCAGCAGGAGGTGTCCGATCTCGTGGGCCATCAGGGTCCCCAGAATGAAGCTTGGCAACAGGTCCCCGGTTTTGGGCAGAAGCTCGAGGCACTCATACACCAAGGTGGCATAGATGCCTCTACCACTCGAGTCCTCGATGGCAGCTCCGCACTCGGTGCATCCCAATGCGCCTTTCCTGAGCTTGGGGCGGTGAACGATCCTCAGCGCCACGTCGTCCGGCCTGAGAGGCGCGTTGCAGGCTTCGGGTAGTTGACCTTCAACCGCCGTGCAAAACTGCCAATCCGACCTGACGCCTGCCTTGCTGAGGATCCCCACCGCAACCTGGCGCGCCGAGCTCAAATCCCGCTCGGAGATCGGAGCGAAATTGTACACGCGCACGGCGATCCGCAATCCAGCCTCGCCGGAATCGACAACGGATTCCTGCCCAAGGCTCAACGATCCCCAGGCCACAACCAAGCTCATGCTGAGCGGAATTCCTACCCCCCAACCCCGAATCCCTAGCCCCTGCTTTTTCATGGCGTTCACCTCCGAGGTGCGGTTGGTGACGCCGACCTTCAGGCAGGGGAGCAGGTAGCTCAATGGACAGCGGCTTGAACGGAGACTGAGCCTTTGGCACCAGATAACTTGCAGATTTCACATGGGTTAGGGGCTCTGCTTGACGACCTAATCAAGCCTTTGAACGGCGATTAATGGGGTGGTATAGTTGCGTCAACAGCGTGGCGGCGGATCTCAGCCGCGCCGCTGCCTTCGAGGAGGGGCACAAGTCGCCCTGCCAACCGCCTTCCAACAGGCGGGTGCCCCATGGATGAAGCCGACCCACGCCCACGCCCGGTTCGCTTCGGGGTCTTCGAGGTTGACCTGCGCGCGGGCGAACTGCGCAAGCACGGATTGAAGATCAAGCTCCAGGACCAACCGTTTCAGATTCTCGCCATGCTTCTGGAGCGCCCGGGCGAAGTGGTCACGCGGGAGGAACTCCGCAAGAAGCTCTGGCCGGAAGATACGTTCGTCGATTTCGATAACAGCCTGAACACGGGGATCAACAAGATTCGCGAGGCGCTGGGGGATTCGGCGGACAATCCCCGCTTCGTCGAGACCCTGCCGCGGCGGGGGTATCGGTTCATTTACCCTGTCGAGGTAGGGGAGCACCCTCGTGGTGCTCCCGCATTGTCTGAAACTCCTCGGGAGGGCCGTAAAGGCCCTCCCCTACCAGGGCGGTGGGCCATCCCGATCGGCGTATTCAGTCTCCTTGCCGTCCTGGGCGCGCTCCTCGCCCTCAACATCGCCGGCCTGCGCGACCGGCTGTTGACCGCCGTAGGGGCATCCGTCAGCCGACGGACCGTGCCCCTACCCAAAATCCAATCCATCGCCGTCCTGCCGCTGAAGAATCTCTCCGGTGATCCGGAGCAGGAGTACTTCGCCGACGGCATGACTACACCGCATGAATTTCCCGGAGTAGAGACACTCCGCTGGGGCGCCTCTTATGCGGGAGACGTTCCACCGGAACGTCTCTACCTCAGCCGCATGAAT
>DATKYV010000038.1:0-13441 GCA_035528275.1 Terriglobia bacterium
CGTACGGCGTGAAATCCGGCCGGTCTTTTCCCGCCAGGACACGCGCGGCTCGCGAAGCCAGCCGTCCCAGCACGCGTCCCTCAGCGTCGAGGAGTCGCCAGCGAATCTTTCCTCGGCGCGCCTTTGCCAGATAAGTCCCCACTCCACTCTCCATTGCAATTGGCTGAATGCAAACTTCTATTTCTAACGGACAACCCCAGTTTTGTCAACTGCTTTCCCCCTCCGGCACCGCCACTTGCGCCCCCTTGCCACACCGCCGGGTGCCAATCCCCTGACTGGACGGAGATGGATTCATGAACCGGACGACACCGTTGCAGCGTCCATTTGGAACCTCCCCCGCACAAGTTCCTGCTCGAATATCCCGAGAAAGACGAGCAGGGATCTGAATGCGAGGGTCAAACTGGAAAGTCGACGTGCTCTTGACGGGAAGCTGGCGCGGGGCCACTTCCGTTCTGCTTTCAAACGGGCGGCAGCGCATCGTAGTGGATACCGGACTTCCCCGCGGAGCCTACCGGCTGGTGAGTGCCCTGCGCGCCCGCGGCCTCGCGCCGGAGGACGTCACCGGGCTCATCAACACGCACTTCCACGTCGATCACGTCCTCAACAACTCATTGTTTCCCCAATGCGCCATTTATGCCACCCAGGAGTCTCACGATTGGTGCCGATCTCTTTACTCCGACCTTGTGGATGACGCGAAGTGGGAACAGATGATCCTGCGATATTACCCGGAAACGTTTCAGTACGAGCGAGCCCGGAAGCACATGCAGAAGTCGCGCAAGATCGCCTTGCGCTGGTGGGACCCGGCGCGGCTGGGTGACCGCTCGCGGTTTCGTGGGGCAGAGACCCATCCCCTTCCCGATAACCTGGAGCCGCTGGTCACCTCCGGGCACGTTCCGGGAAACCTCTCCGTCATCGTTCACCGCGCGAGCGAGCCCACCGTCATCACTGGCGACGCCTTGCTGAGCCGAAACCACGACGAGAAGGTTCTGACCATGATTCCGCACAGCAAGGCGCAGTTCGCTCGCGATCGCGCCCGCATCCTCGCTCTGAAGGGACGAATCCTGCCGGGGCACGACCGGGAATTCCGGATCGGGGTGACAACTCCCGGGGATGCCATGGGAATCCCGTCTGGCGGTGGAGCCTGACCCTGCGCCCTGACCGCCGAAGCAGGCCCCTTCTCCGTTTGCGAAGCCCTCGATGAATTCGCGTCGAACAAAACCCGCCGACGCCTTGGCCACCCAGGTGGAATCGTGGCCCCTCACTTCATTCCCCAGCCTTCTTCACCAGGTGGTTCACGATCTTGAGCGCAATCCCTGGCGGTCCCTGCTGACGATGCTGGGACTGATGATCGGCTCGGGGGCGGTGGTCGCTGTGGCCTCGGTAGGACTCGCCGGCCGCGACTACGCCGTCCGGCAACTCGAATCGCTGGGGTCCAATCTCGTCTATGCCTGGTACGACGGCCCAACCCCTTCTCCCCACGACCTGACCGAATACGACTATAGCGGCATCGCCCAGCGAGCCACAGCCCTCTATCAGGTGAGCCGCCTCGCCAGCGTCTATACCCTCCTCGATATCCGCGGTGAGGAGTACGACGTGACCCTGGTGGGCACCGACGGCGTCTACGCGCGGGCGCGCAACATCGTGGTTCGCGAAGGCCGATTCATCAGCGACCTCGACTTCACGAATCGCCGCAAGGTCTGCGTGCTCTCGGAATCCCTGGCCCAAAAGCTCTACGGCAGAGGCCGGCGCCTGGATCGGTTGCTGCGTGTTGAGACGGTGGACTTTCAGGTGGTGGGTGTTTTTCAGGACGTCGAGAGTTTCAGCATCCCTACCGAGCTTTCCGAGAATACGATCATTGTCCCCCTGAGCGTCCTCCGCTCCATGACCAACAGCAATCGCATCGACCGCATTTACGGTCAAGCCCGGGATCGCTCGCTGGTCGACCGCGCCACACGGCAGGTCGCGCGGATTCTGGCTGCAAATCATGGGCCGGGAGTCATCTACCGCGTGGGAAATCTCGGTGAAGTTCTTGAAGTCATCCATCGCGTCTCCTTCGGCCTCATCTTGGTGGTGGTGGTCGTTTCCGCCATTTCTCTCGTCGTGGGGGGCGTCGGCATCATGAACATCATGCTGGTCACCGTGCGAGAGCGAACGCCGGAGATCGGTATCCGCAAGGCTTTGGGCGCCCGCCAGCGGCAGATCCTGGACGTGTTCCTGCTGGAAGCCCTGGTTATCAGTCTGGCAGGAGGTATCATCGGCACGTTGATAGGGTCAGGTATCCCCGTGCTCCTGACCGCGGTCTTTGGCCTGAAGATCCCCCTCTCCGCTATTTCCATCGCTTTCGCCTTGGCGGTCTCAGCCGGAGTCGGCATCTTCTTCGGCTATTACCCGGCACGACGCGCCGCCCGCCTGGACCCCGTCCAGGCGTTGCGCTATGAGTAATGTGATGAGCAACTTAGGCACACCCCACCAGCGCCGGGCAGCCTCATTGCAGACATGATGCCACTTACACACGTGATTACTGATGGTGACTTTGCAATCTGAATGCGCTTTGGAATCGCTCTATCCCCTATATTCTTCTTGACATTTTAGGTAAATAAGGCGTAAACGTTTTCAGCAGCCGACCATTCGGTAGCTCTAAACCGGACGGTTGGTGTGTGGAATCTGGCTGCGTTAAGGCCGTTCGGAGTACCCTTTGGCTGTGGGAGGCGGAAAACGCAAAGTCCTGATCATCGAGGATGAGCCTTCCATCCGTAACTTGCTCTACGTACTGCTCGCCGGTCTGGGATGCGAAGGCGACATTGCTTACACCGGCCAGCAGGCGCTCTCGATGATCAGCCGGGAACGCTTTGACGCCGTGCTCCTTGACCTCCGCTGCACGAACCTCGAGCCCGACCACGTGGTCTCCGAGATTCGCGAGCTTCGCCCAAACCTCGTGGACCGAGTTCTGGTGATTACGGGAGAAGTGACCGACCCGAAGGTGATGGATTGGGTCGAAAAACAGTGCCTGCCCCATGTGAAAAGTAACCGCCTCGTGCAGGAATTGTGGACCAGCCTCCACCACCTTCTCGGCCTCTCCAATTCCCCCAAGGCCGCTTCCTGAAGGCCTCTCCCCCCTGTGGAACCACCGCCTCGGCCGTGACCTTGCTCGCCTCCCGACCAACCTCCTTGACGAATCGGGCCAGATAGTGTAGACTACTGTAATAGCCTAACACGAGCGCGCCGCCCGCTTCCCCGGCCTGCGAGGCAGGATACGAACCCTGTGCAGCGCGCGGCAGGTGAAAAAGGAAATGGGGCCCAACGCAGGACGCCCCAAAACGCGAAAACAAAGCCGCTATGTTATTGAAAATAAAACGGCGATGCAAAAAGTTAGTGATTCTTACATGCACGAATCCCGTCACCGGGGTCAGGGAACGACTGAAAATCTATGCCTCCTCCATCAAAACAAAGCCCCCTTTTGCGCTGGCAGAAGCGGCGCATTGCGGCCCCTGCCTAACGCGGGGAGCCGGTGGGGGAAAGGCTAGCTACATAGTCGGCCAAGGCGTCCTCCCAGGGGCGCGGCAGCGCGAACCCCGCGTTCGCGAGTGCCCCCAGTTCCATGACCGCGTACTTCAGCCGCGGGGCGCGCCGGCCCATCTCAGCGGAAGGCTTGCCCACGACCTTCGCCGCGTCGAGCCCCGCGAGTTCGGCCGCGCGCCGGGCGAGCTCGTATCGGCTGCAAGCGCCCGTGTTCGAGAGGTGATAAAGGCCGTAGCGACGCGCCTCCACCACTTCCATGATTTTTCGCGCCGCGTCCACGGTGTAGGTGGCCGAGCCCACCTGGTCGGCGGCGACCTCGTAGTCTGCACCGGCTGCGATCTTGCGCAGGCCCTTCTCGATGAAGTTGGTCTTTCCCGGCCCGAAAAGCACCGAAACGCGAAAGATGAAGTGTGCTGGAAGGGTTCGGGTTATTTCTTCCCCACGCAACTTGGTCCGGCCGTAAACGGTAAGCGGGTGAGTGGCATCGGTTTCAAGGTAGGGTGTTCGTTTTTTGCCGTCGAAGACCGCGTCAGTGGAGATGTAGGCGACGGCTGCGCCCAATTCCCGCGCCGCATCGACTACGTGGCGCACGGCGTGGAAATTCACCAAAAAACCTTTGGCCGGGTCGGCCTCGCAAATGTCCAGGTCGGGAATCCCCGCGGGATGCACTACGACGTCCGGCGCGGCTTTCGCCAGCGCGGCGCGAACTTCCTCGGATTTCGTTATGTCGGCTTCGGCGCGAGTGAGCGGAATCACTTCATGGCGCTCGGAGAAAACCTGCACCAGCCCACATCCGAACAAACCCGCCGCCCCTGTGACCGCGACCTTCATACTTCCTTCCCTGTTGAGACTTCTGTTGCCCGGACTACGCATGCTACCACGACTTGCGAGGCGTTGGGTCGGCGCAGGTTTACGCCCGACTCAGCATTTCCCCATTGGCGATCAGATACAACACGTGTCACCCAGTCTGCGGACTCTTTGTCCCCGCAACTTCCCGTGTTCCCCGGTGTTCATACGGTTGAGGCCACACTTGAGACAGGAGGATTCACCAATGACGAAATTCTCGAAGTTCAGCCAGATCATCCGCAAGTCTTTCACTATTTCCGCGGGCGTCATCCTGGTCGCCGCAGTTACGGCCTTCCCGGCGGCGGCTCAGGAGCCCATCCAGCAACAGGACCGCGATCGGATTCAGTCGCAGGACCAGGATCGCCTTCAAACCCAGGATCGGCTACTGACCCAGGATCGCGACCGGCTGCGCGAGCGCATCCGCGATCTCGAAAAGCAACAGAAGCAGAGCCGCGATCAGGTGCGGGCGGCGCAAAAACAATACGGCAAAAACAGCTCGCAAGCTCAGGAAGCGCGTCAACAGCGGAACCAGACGCGTGAGCAAATTCGCGCTGCGAAACAAGAGATGAAGCAAGTTCAGAAGCAGGAGAAAGCTCAACAGCGCGCGCAGGAACGCCAGCGCATCCACGAACCCGGCACGGGCATCGGGCAGCCCGGGATGGGCAGCGGACAGCGCGGCGGAATAGGCGGCTCGGGCTCAGTCGGCGGTTCGCAGGGCGGCTCGCGCAGCACCGGCAGCCGTGGAGGACGCGGTGGGCCGGGGTTTTAGCCCCAACTTATAGGGGGTCGGATGCCCCGCATCCGCCCGATTTTCGGATTCCCTGGAGGATGAGATGAAACGCGCTCGTTCAATCACTCTCGCGGCGGCCTTGGGGACGGTGCTCTTGCTGGCAGGCTGGGCCGTACCGAAGGCCCTGGGCCAATCACCGGACCCGCAAGCTGCGCCCCAAGCCACCGCTGACCAACAGAAGCAGCTCGATCAATTCAAGGCGCTCGAAGATCAACTGCAAACAGAGCGCGCTGCCGTGCACGCGGCCATCACCGAATTCGGCTGGGACAGCGACCAAGCCGACCAGGCAATGGGCAAGGTGTACCAGACCCGCTCCGAGTATCGCAGCTTGCGGCGGTCGTTGCGCTCGCAGGGCATCGCCGTTCCGCCGCCCAGTGGTATGGGACGGCGCGGCTTCCGCAGCGGTCCCGGCGGAGGTAACTGGGATGGCCCGCGGCGCGGAGGGCGCGGCGGGTGCTGGGGCCGTCACCATCAAGGGCGCGGCCACTGCAGCGGCTGCGGCTGGTAACAACGCCGAGTAAGTGTCGGCTGAGATTCAACCGAATTGGAAGCGCGGCGGGGATGTAATCACCTCGCCGCGCTTCTTGCTTTCCCTAAGCGGTGACCGCATGGCGCCTTAATGGGCCGCCGGATCGAGAAGTTTCTGGATGTCGGAATGAAAGCTCAGGTGGGTACACTCGAACCCGTTGATGAGGTATACGCGCGACTCGGCAGGAAAAGACTCGAGCGCTTCGTCTCTTTCCCGGGAAAGCAGCATGTAGCGACTGATCTGGTAGTCCTCGTCCCAGACGGAAACCGCCGTCTCCGTCTCTTCCTTGGAGAGGCCGAACGCCGAAAGGTGCACCGGCCGGTCAAACCCCCCGGCAACTTCCAGGTATTTCCTGACGGCGGAAGCGAGGTCCATCCGGTTCCCTTCCCCGGCACACACGGAGTTCGTCTACACAGTAGCTCAGACAAGTTTTCGCAGCGCGTCCAGAATCTCGGCGTTATCGGGCTGCCGTCCCAGCTCGTAGACCTTCGACCAGGCAATCTTCCCGTCTTTATCGACGATGAACACCGCGCGGTCGTTCACGAAAGCAAAATCGTGCTTGGTCGGCGGAAAAAGGCCGTATGCCTCCGGCGTCTTTGCGTACGGCCAGCGGTCGCTCGTCAGCGGAAAGCTGAGACCGCCGAGGGATTTCTGGAAAGCGATGTGCGAAAAAACGGTGTCCGTATTGACGCCCACGACCTGGGCGTTCGAGCCGGCGAACTTGGCGAGATCCGCCTGAATCGCCGACAACTCCGCCTGTCAGACCGGGGTGAAATCGAGCGCGTAGAAAAGAATGACGACGTTCTTGCCTTTCTGCGCCGAAAGGTGGAATTCTCCTCGCTTGTCTCCCGTTGCCGAAGCCAGCTTGAAGTCCGGCGCCTCGTCTCCAATTTTCAAGGGCATTAACGACCTCCCAGCGTGAGTTTGGATTGGGTCCCCGGCTGACGCGCAGAAGACTGCGACGCCCCGGAGAACACGAACACTTCATCTCTGAGAGAGCTCGAAACGACCGGAGACATCATAACGGGAAGTGGGTAATGAGTGTCAGCCCGTCGAGGGCGCGAACATCTCAGCGTGTCGCGGCCCCGTCGGGCTGACATTCCGGATAGAGGCGAAGGCTCAGTACTTGGGCATGGACGGATCCACCTGATCTGCCCAGGCCAGAACCCCTCCCTTGAGGTTGTGGATCTTGCGGAAGCCGGCCTTCATCAGCAGTTCGACGGCCCTGGCGCTCCGCACGCCGACCCGGCAGTAGACCACAATCTCGTCCGCCGAATTAAGCTCGTTCATCCGGCTCGGCAGGTCGCCGAGCGGAATCAGCGTGGAATCGGGAATCCGGCAGATGTCGACCTCGTGCGGTTCGCGGACGTCAACGAGTACGAAAGGCTTCTTTTCGTCGATCATCTTCTTCACGTCCGCCGCCGTCACCTCGGGGACCGTCGTGAGGGGGACGTGCTCCTCACCGCGAATGCCGCAGAACTCTTCGTAGTCGATCAGCTCGGTGATTGTGGGGTTCTTGCCGCACAGCGCGCACTGCGGATTCTTCCGCAGCTTGAGTTCACGGAATTTCAGGTTCAGCGCGTCGAAGAGCAAGAGCCGGCCGATGAGCGTCTGCCCCTTCCCGAGCACCAGCTTGATGGTCTGAAGCGCCTGAATTGAGCCGATGATGCCCGGCAGAACGCCGATGACCCCACCTTCCGCGCAGCTCGGCACCAGGCCGGGCGGAGGCGGCTCGGGATAAAGGCAGCGGTAGCACGGGCCTTCCTTGGCATAGAACACCGAGGCTTGCCCCTCGAAGCGGAAGACGCTGCCGTAAACGTTTGGCTTGCCCAAGAGCACACAGGCGTCGTTGACGAGATAGCGGGTGGGGAAATTATCCGTCCCGTCGGCGACGATGTCGTAGTCTTTGATAATGTCGAGGGCGTTGGCCGATGTCAGGCGCGTCTCGTAGGTCTCCACTTCGACGTGCGGATTGATTTCGTGAATCGTCTCCCGCGCCGACTCGAGTTTCGACCGCCCGACGTCGTTGGTGCCGTGGATAACCTGCCGTTGCAGGTTGGTGAAATCGACGACGTCGAAATCCACGATGCCGAGCTTGCCGATGCCGGCGGCCGCCAGATACAGCGCCAGTGGCGAGCCCAAGCCTCCCGTCCCCACGCAGAGCACCTTGGCCCTTTTCAGCTTGAGCTGCCCTTCCATGCCCACTTCCGGCATGATGAGGTGGCGGCTGTAGCGGAGGATTTCATCCTTACTCAGTTGAGCGGTTGGCGTTGCTGTCATAATTCCCATCGGTTTCATCCTGAAAATGGAATTTCCGGAAGCCATATTCCCCGCCGCGAATCGTCGCGGCCTGGTTTTCAGCCATCTTCTTCCGGATTGATTCAGAATCTCGGGTGAGAAGCGCGCCCGGGACCCCGGCGTGCCGGGGTAACCCAGGCTAGCTACAGATACAGCGCAGGGCCAAACCGCCGGCAATGGAAGGCACGATGCTGAGGATATCGTTGTCGCGGAGGGGGGTTTGCTCTTTTTGCAGGTAGCGAATGTCCTCGTCGTTCAGATAGACATTCACGAAACTGCGTAATTTCCCGTCGTCGGTGAACAGATGCCGCCGCAGGTCGCCATGTTGCGTGGTCAGCTCGGCCAGCGCTTCGGCCACCGTCTTCGCCTCGAGATCGATCGAATCCTTCTTTCCGGCATATTGCCGGAGAGGCGTCGGAATGATCACCTTCACGGACATTCAATCTCCTAGAACCCAACCTGCTCGGCGAGTCTTGCCCCGTTCGTTGTCCGCCCCCGCAGCTATCTGATGCAGGATAGGCACTAAGGTTTCGGCACATCCAACTGCTCAGGCCTGAACTCGGATCGGTCGTCGGTCAGTACCCAGCAGGTCAAATCCCTCGGCTCGCCCCCTATCACCGAGAGGATAACATAAGAATACCACGGCCAAGCGTGTTCGCGGTCATAATTTGAAGGGCGGGCCGGGTGGTCGGGGTGGGAGTGGTAATACCCCAGGATGTCCAGGCCCCGCGCTCGCGCGTCCTTTTCGACGCGGATTTGGTCTTTGGGGTCAACGAGGAATCGGTTCCGCTCGGATTCCCTGCCCGGCTCCTCGAGGGGAAGGAGCTCCTGGGCCCTATCCGCCTCCGTCCGCAAGTTCTTCAGCGCCACGACTTCCCGAACGTCCTTGTCCGCGCCGTTCGCCTGGCCCAGGAGAACCCCACAGCACTCGTTCGGATAGTCCCGGGCGGCGTGGTCGCGAATCAAGGCCTCGTGTTTTGCGGAAATCCTCAAGCCCATGGAAGAATCGATTCATTCCTTCATTGAATCATTGACTCATTGCATCCGATTCCAGCCGCTGTCCTCGGGATCCGCGCTTCCCTCAATGGACCAATGTTTCAATGAATCAATGGATCAATCTGTTTATCTTCCTTCGTCCCAAAACCGTTCGCTCAAGTATTTGTCGCCGCTGTCGGGGAATATCATCACGACCACGCCCCGCTCGACCTGTTTTGCCACCTTCAAAGCCGCGACCATCGCCGCTCCCGCCGAGACTCCGACCAACAACCCCTCCTCGCGGGCCAGTCGAAGGGTCATGGCGTAAGCGGCTTCCGTGGACATTTCCAGGTTTTCATCTGCAACTTGCGGGTCGTAGATGCCCGGCACAATGGCCGTCGGCATATGCTTCATCCCTTCCAGTCCGTGGAAGGGTGAGTCGGGCTGAAATGAAATACAACGGATCTTCGAATTCAATTCCTTCAGCCGCCGCGCTGTGCCCACAAACGTCCCGCTGGTTCCCAGGCCGGCGATGAAGTGGGTCACGCGGCCTTCCGTTTGCGCGTAGATTTCCGGGGCGGTGGTGTTGTAATGGGCGCGCCAGTTGGCCGGGTTGTCGTACTGGTTGGCGTAGTAATAGAGCTGGGGATTCTCGGAGGCCGCTTGCCGCACGCCGCGGATGGCGCCGTCGGAACCCTCCATGGGGTCGGTGTACACCAGCTCCGCCCCATAGGCTTTCAGGATCCGCTTCCGTTCGACACTGGCGTTCGCGGGAAGCCAGAGCTTCGCCCGGAAACCTCTCGCCGCGCAGATCATTGCGTAGGCGATACCCGTGTTGCCCGAGGTCGAATCAATCAAAATCTTGTCTTTTGTCAACAAGCCGGCACGCTCGGCTTCCAGGACGATATTCAGCGCCGGGCGGTCCTTGACCGATCCTCCCGGATTCGCCCATTCCGCCTTGGCGTAGAGTTCAACGCCCGCAACTTCCGCGCCTATCCGCTGCAATCGGAGCAGAGGAGTATTCCCGACCAGGGAAATCACGTCCCTCGGGCCCTCGACAACTTCGGAGTCTTGAAACAGATGTGCCCTTGTGTTTTGTGCCATCAGTAAAATACACTGACATTCTAGAGTTCGGCCGAAAAAGTGTCAACCAAACGAGGAGCGGTCGGTATGGCAACAGAGGCAATGGCGGCCCCGAACTTGCGCAAGCAATTCAAGGAGGCCGGGTTTGATGTCGTCGAAGTCGGCAGGCAGCCGGAATCCTTCGAGGTGAAGAAGTACAATTGCGCTCTAGCCCTTGCCCGGACCGCAGGGGGTGGATGGGCACCGCTGGGCCCGCCGCTTTTCAGCATTCGCGGGCAGCGGTGCGAGCTCGAAGACCGAGGTTACCAGAAATTCTGGTACTCCAACGGCAGGCGGTTTCCCGTCCGCGTCACCGACCTCAGAACGCTTCAGCGGTTTGACCAGGAAGTCCGCGCCATCCTCGGCCTGAAATCCCTCTATCACGAATCGCTGGGCACAACCTGCGCACGCTCAGCCTACGACCGCCTGAACGGCAGGCCTCAATAATCGGGGCTCGATTCGATCCCCTCACGAGAGGAGCTGGAACGATGAAAAGGCGGGAATTCATGAAGACTGGCACGATGGCCGGTGGCGCGGCTGCTCTCTCCTTGGGTGACACCCGCCCGGCCACAGCAGCCGGCAAATATCACTTGCGCTACGCGCCACGGCTCGATTTCCTCAGCCGGGAGCTCACTATTCCCCAGAGGCTCGAATTGTTCGCCGAGCACGGGTTTGATGCCACCGAATACAACGGCCTGACCAACCACCCGATCCAGGAAGTGGAGGAGATTCGTAAGAAGATGGACAGCCTGGGCATGGGTCTGGGGATTTTCGTGGCCAATCCCGCGGGCTGGAACAAAGCCGGGCTGGTCGATCCCAAACAGCGCGGCGCTTTCGTCGAGCAGCTCAATAAAGCCGTCGAGTATCATAAGGTCATCGGAAATCACTTCGCGACGGTGATC
The DNA here is from genome assembly GCA_035528275.1 of Terriglobia bacterium. Classification (GTDB taxonomy): domain Bacteria; phylum Acidobacteriota; class Terriglobia; order UBA7540; family UBA7540; genus DATKYV01. Next base: position 10,982 of record DATKYV010000038.1, read on the forward strand.
ACCGGGCCGGAGATTCCCGGCGCGCCGCGTGGCGACCAGCGGCGGAATGTCATCGAAGGGCTGGAGCAGGCGGCTGACATTCTGGAGAAAACCGAACTCACCATCGTTGTGGAACCTCTGAATCACCTTGTCGACCACGCCGGATACTTCCTGGTGCACAGCGACGAGGCGGCCGAAATCATGGCGGCGGTGGGAAGTCCACACGTCAAGATCCTCTTCGACATGTATCATCAGCAGGTTTCGGAAGGAAACCTCATCAACAACATTCGGCGATACTACGAGTTCATCGGCTATTTCCAGGTGGGCGACGTTCCCGGGCGTAAAGAACCCGGCACCGGCGAAGTCAACTGGCGCAATGTCTTCAAGGCCATCCACGAGCTGGGCTACCAGGGCATCATCGGCATGGAGCACGGCCTCTCACAGCCGGGCATGGCTGGATTGCTGAAGTGCTTCGAGGAATACAAGAAGGCCGATAGCTGGACGTAGCGCGCGAAGCCCGGCGAGAGGTACTGGTAGCCGCAGCGCGATTTAGGTGCCGTGGGCTTTTGTTTGTTCCAGAGAAGAACCCTCGGAAGAAATGCTTGCCCTGACTACTCCGCTTCCTGAGAACCAGACGAAGTTTCCGGAGTGTTCTCAGGCTCGGAAGGCTGGTCCGACTGAGGCGCGAGTGTGGGGGCGGCGGGTGGCGCCGGGGGTTGCGCGCCATTGGGCACAGGAGGGGGTTCGGACGGACGGCCAATGCCCTGCGGCTGACGAGCTGGATCGACGGGACCGCGTTCCCTCCCGGCCCACCTTCGGTTGGGAGGCGCGCCTCGCTGATTCCCTGCTGCCGGGCGGTGCGGTCCGGGCCTGCGATCCTCGGCGCGCACAGGGGCCGGCGCCGGCTTGGCTACCGGCCGGAAGACAATCTCAACTTCCACCCGCTCCAGGTCCTGCTCACTCAACTCGATGATCTGGTCGAATCCTTCCTGGCCGATCATCGCCTTGGCCTGCTCGAACAATTGATACTGTCGTTCAATAGCCGGAGCGCCGACTGTCCGCTCGCGCTTCGCGTCCCGTTCAAGACATGTTGCCAGCGGCACGTCAACCACCAGGGCCACGCAGGGGACACGATGCCGGCGTGCCAGGTCGAGCAGACTCTTGCGCGCCGGCTGCGTGAGCGCCGTCGAGTCCACCACGCAAAGACGATTGATGCTCAGACGCTGCTCGATGATGAAGTTCAGAAGCGCGAACGCCTGCGTCTGGAATCGCTGGTCCCGCTCGTCGTCGCAGACCAGCGCCCTCGCCTGGTCCGAGGAGACAATCTGCGTGGGCCGGAAATGTCGCGCGGCAAAGGTCGATTTCCCGCAGGCAGCCGGGCCACAGATCACCACGACAGACGGCCGGATCAACCGGATTCTCTTCGCTTCTTTCGCCTCTGGATTCATATTCTCTTCGTTGCCCATTGTTCCCATCCGCCTACCATCATGATAATCACGCCGATTCTTGTGAATTGTCGCCTGCGACGCGGCGAATGACCTAAGCAGCCTCGCTGCCTCCTTGGACGGCCCGAGCGGAATCATTTGCCGAGGATTTCTCACTTTCAATCGCCGCCAGCATCTCCTCATTGGTGGAGAACTTAAACGCCGGCAGGCTCGCCGCCTTGGCTCGAGCCTCTTCCACGCGCGCCAGAAGGGCTATTTCTTTCTTCCTCACGAGCGGGATCCCTTTGCGATCCAGAGCCGCGGCGATGTCCTCCAGCGTCGCGGTCTTCCGAGGGGAAGCGCTTTCCAGATACTTGAGCACCGGATTGCACCCCAGCTCCGCATCGTAACGTGCCTTACCCACCAAACCCTCGCTGGCCTTGCGGGCCCACCCCACGGCGTAATGACCTTCCAAGGGCTTCCCGGCTTGCGGGTCGAAGACCTCATAAGCGGCGCGCTCCGGATCGGACGCATCCGGATTGGTCAAGTAGCCGCCCTTTTCGTAAGGCAGCCCCAGCGTCGGGTCAACGACGTCGCCGATGGCGAAAATCATGGTATCGAATTCCAGATCGGTGGTCTGGTCGGTGAACTTGGACGCCGTAGTATCTCCCTTGGGCACCAGGATGTTTTCGATGACCGTCAGCTTCGAGATCCTTCCCTTCTCGTCCACCTGGATGGCGGAGGGCGAGGTCAGCAACCGGAAGGTAATCCGGCTATCGACCTGCTGGCTGGCCGGCTTTTTCAGCCACGGGAAAGTCGTGTCGGGGACTTTCGAAATGTCCTGGCCGCAGGCTTTGATGCGCTCGGCGATGCGGTCCATTTCATCCTGCATGCCTTTGCGGTCCAGGTGCATTTCGATGTGGTCAAATTCCTTCTCGTCGAATTTCACCTCGAAGGGCCCGCGCCGGGCGATGACCACCACCTCTTCCGGCTTTTGCCCCGGCATGTCCTGAAGCAGCCAGCGGGCGATATCCACCATCACGTTTCCCATGCCGAT
>DATKYV010000039.1:0-2663 GCA_035528275.1 Terriglobia bacterium
CAAGGACATTCACGACGTGATTGCGAATGCGGATATGAGTTGACAATGCGTATAAAAACCCCAAATACGAAAAGCAAGTAGCGCAGACCTCGTCCCGCTCTGCGGGAAGGTCTGCGGCTTTTTTGTATTGAACGAACCGCGGACCTACAATTCAGGTCCGCGCTACCCGCTGTGACTCTAATACACAGTCCTCAGTAGGAGGGCGGGGGAATTGAAGGTTTCCAGGTGCGTGTTGCTAGCCAGGGGTTGCCTACCGACCGGTCGGTAGAACTGCCCGCTGGGCCAACCCTCTCCCGCCCCGTGAGAAGGTGGCGAACAGTGAGAACGGTGAGAATCCTCCCTCAACACATTTGCCGAGTGCCCTACCGGCCGGCTTCCTTGAGGTAGGCTCCGAAGTTGCCGGCGCGGACAGGTGTGTCCAGAACGTTGGGCGCGCGGGCGACTTTGACCATTTCCCAACTTGCGCGAGCACGCTGAAGACAAGCGCTGCGCGACTTCGCACTTTATGCTTCCGACTTTTGTCTGACGATTCGCACGACTTGTTCGAGCCGCTGTGGCTGGTCGCGCAGGATCTGTTTGGCGGTAGCGCGCACGCGGTCTTTGGTTTCCTCGTTCTGAATGTATTCGACGGGCGATTTGCCGTCGATGCGCGCCAGCATCAGCCCGCCGAGATGGCGGAGAGTCAACGCTTCAAATCCTCGCGAGGCCTCGCCTCCCAAGCCTGCCGCCAAACCCTTCCAGAACTCCCGCGCGGCGTCAAAATAGGAGGGCGCGAATTCAGGCCGGAAGAGCGCCTTCAAAAAAAGGTGATTGAGGAAGAACGCCGCGTCGAACGCCGGGTCGCCCCAGTGGACCACCTCGAAGTCGATGAGGAAGATGTTGCCGTCGCGCACCAGCATGTTCTTGGGACTGTAGTCGCCGTGCACGAGCGCCGTCTGGATGTTCCACGACTGGGCCATCAGCGCCACCAGCGGCCCCCGCGCGTCCGGATGGCGGCGGGCCGTCGTGCGGTAGTAGGGATCGATGCGCAACTGGTCGAAGACCGTGCGGTCCTCGAACCATCCCTTGAATTGCGGGTCGGCGCGCGACGCGACGATCATCTTGGCGAGCAGCGTCCCCGCCTGCCGCGCCACGGCGAGGTCAACCTTGCCTTCGAGCAGCGACTGCTTCCAGGCGACCGAGCCGGCGGGCGCCGCGGTCATAACAAACACAAAATTCTCGCGGTCAACATGGACCACTTCGGGCAGCGCGGCACCGCCCAGCGCCGGCCGCAGCGCCTGGATGGAATCGGCCTCGCGGTAGATGCGGCTTCGCTCCGAGCGCCAGTCGTCCTTGACGCGAAGCTTTTCGAGCGACTGCTTCACCACCCAGCGGCGTTCCGGCTGGCCGGGCCACTCGACCAGCAGCACGGTGTTGGAGACGCCGCCGCCCAACTCACGGACCTGCGCCTCCCGTCCGTCTGTTGCGAGCCCGCAGGTGGCGAGGTAGTCGCGGACGTTTTCGCAATTGAGAGAAAAACCTTCGTCAGGCATTTTTGAGTCAATCGCCCCAGAGAGGTTTCTTTCTGCCTTCTGCCTTCTGCCTTCTGCCTTCTGCCTTCTGCTTACCGCCTTTCAATAGGTTGTCCCGTCAAGCTCAGCTTGTCGAGCAGTCGGTATCGGGCGCCGCAGGTAGGGCAGCGGACTTCGCCGCGCTGGCCGGATTCTTCCGGCTCGGGAGTATCCACCAATCCGAAGTGGCCGTCCGGCGAGCGGAAGTATTCGAACATCAACTGCCCGCAGCGGGCGCAGAATTGCCGGCGACGTTCCACCCGCACAGACGCGCTCATGCGCTCCTCGACTTCGCACCGCTCGGGCGCGCCAGAATGAGATCAGACCGAAATCCGTTCTGGGTGACCCGCTCCTGCAATTCCAGGCGCCAACCTTCGGCTTCAAGCAGCGGGGCCAGCGCCACGGGCCGGCACCCGCCGACCAGCGCCGGAGCATGCCGGTAGCCCCACATCCAGATGGCATTGAACACTCTGGCCTGCTCGGCCATGACGAGCGCCGAGAGGCGCCCGCCGGGCTTCAAGATGCGGTGAAATTCGCCGAGCACGCCCCGAATGTCTTCTTCAGCCAGCAAATCAAGCATATAACAACAGAGGACGGCGTCAAATGAAGAGTCGGCGAAAGGCAAGCGCCGCGCGTCAGCGCGGCAGAGTGCGGGGTTTGTCCCGAGAGAAAGCACACGGCGCCGGGCGCGTTCCAGCATGCGAGTGGAAAGGTCCACGCCCACGCAACGTCTTAGACCTGTCGTTTGCAGAACCTCTAAGAAGAGCTTGCCCGTCCCCAGGGCCACCTCCAACACTGAGTCGCCGGGCTTGAGCTCCGCCACGCGCAGGGCCTGTTGTTCCGGTACGGTTTCCGTCAGCACGCTCCAGAAGTCATAGAGCGGCGCCAGACGGTCGTAGATCTTTGCGGTTTTGGCTGAGGTCATAAATCCCCACGGATGAGCGCTGACCGATGAGCCCGCACCGCGGGTACCGCCAGTGCAACATGCCACCTCTCATTGACATCATACATCTCCGACATTTGAATGGGCCAGTGCTGGCCCGCAAATGAAGAGGCCAAAGCACAACGATAATTGCGACCGCGCAAGTGAGCGTAGCATCTATACCAAAGGCC
>DATKYV010000040.1:0-9336 GCA_035528275.1 Terriglobia bacterium
GGGCTTGCCGATTCGCCACAGCGCGTGGAGCTTTCCCGCCGCCGCGCGCGCCGCCGCCGGGTCCGGCTGAGCCTGGAAGTAGCCCCAGGCCAGACCCGCGTCGATGTATCCGGGGCAAATGCAATTGACTCGAACGCCTTCCTTGCCGTGATCAATCGCCATGGCTTTGGTCAGCGCGATGATGGCCCCTTTGGTGGCACAGTAGCCCGCGCAGGTCGGCTCGACAAAGAAGCCGTTCACCGAAGCCATATTCACAATAGAGCCCTTGGTCTTCCGCAGGTGCGGCAGGAAGTACTTCGAGCAGAGAAATACGCCGCCGAGATTCACTGCGATCTCGCGATTCCACTCCTCCACCGTGGTATCTTCGACGGTCTTGTTCACTTGAATGGCGGCGTTGTTGACGAGGACGTCGATTCGTGAGAAGGCTTCGAGCGTTTTGTGCGCAAGGTTCTGAACTGAATCCGCGTTTGAGACATCGACTTCAACCGCGACTGCCGTCCCGCCGCCTGCGGTGATGAGCTTGGCTGTCTCTGAGGCGCCTTGCGAATTGATGTCGGCCACCACGACCCGCGCGCCTTCTTTTGCAAACTCCAGTGCCGTCGCCCGGCCGATGCCCGAAGCTGACCCCGTGATGACGGCAACGCGATCCTTGAGCTTCATGGCGCCTCCTTCCTGGCTCTGCGGGAAACGGATTGAACGTGGCGGGTCATGCCCGTTCCGGTGCTACCTGGAAGGTTGCTCCAAGGGCTTCCCGGGCCTCCAGCGCAGCACCGGTTTTCGCGCTGCGTGCGCTTCGTCCAGGCGGCGGACGCGCGTCGTGTAAGGCGCCTTGAGCACGAATTCAGGGTCTTGCTCGATTTCCTCCGCGATCGAACGAAGCGCTTCGATGAACTGGTCGAGCTCCGGCTTGCAGGCGCTTTCGGTGGGCTCGATCATCAGAGCGCCGGGAACGATGAGGGGGAAGGCCGTCGTGTAGGGATGAAATCCGTAGTCGATCAGGCGCTTGGCGATGTCGCCGGTGCGGACGCCGCGCGCTGCCTGGCGACGGTCGGAGAAAACGCATTCGTGCATGCAGGGTTGGTCGTAGGGGAGATCGTAAACGTCTTTGAGCTGACTGAGAACGTAATTGGCGTTGAGAACGGCGTCTTCCGTCGTCTGTCGAAGTCCTGCGGGGCCGTTGGCGAGGATGTAGGCGAGCGCGCGCACCGCCATTCCGAAATTCCCGTAAAACGCTCGGACACGCCCGATGCTCTTGGGGCGATTGTAATTCAATCGGTAGGCGCCTTCGCTCGTCTGCTCCACCGTCGGAGTGGGCAGGTAGGGCTCGAGGAATTTCTTCACGGCCACCGGCCCGGAGCCGGGCCCTCCGCCGCCGTGCGGCGTGGAGAACGTCTTGTGAAGATTGAGGTGCATCACATCGACACCGAAGTCCGCGGGGCGCGCGACACCGACCAGGGCGTTCATGTTGGCGCCGTCCATGTAAACCAGCCCGCCCTTGGCGTGAACGCGATCCGCGATCTCCCGAATCTGCGTCTCAAAAATTCCCAGCGTGTTGGGATTGGTCAGCATCAGCCCGGCGACATCGTCGGTCATGACGCGATCAAGTTCGGCCAGGTCAACGCAGCCGCGAGCATTCGATTTGAGATTCCGCACCTCGTAGCCCGAGATCGTGGCGCTGGCGGGATTGGTGCCGTGGGCCGAGTCGGGAATCAGGATGAATTTGCGCGGGTCGCCGCGCTCCGCAAGGCAGGCGCGGATGATGAGAATACCCGTCAACTCTCCCTGTGCGCCCGCCGCGGGTTGCAGCGAGACCGCGTCCATGCCCGTAATCTCCGCCAGGCAGCGCGCCGTCTCGGCGAGAATCTTGAGACACCCTTGAGCCAGCGAGGCCGGAGCGTACGGATGGTCCGTCGCCGGGCCGTCGAGGCGCGCCACCGTTTCGTTGATTCGCGGATTGTATTTCATCGTGCAGGAGCCAAGAGGATAGAGACCGGTATCGACACCGTAATTCCACGTGGAAAGCCGCGTGTAATGGCGAATCACTTCCAGCTCGGATACCTCTGGGAATCCGTCCACGTCGGCGCGATAGAGATCCGCTCCCAGCACATCTTCAGCGGACACGGCCGGCACGTCGAGCGGCGGCAGGTCGACGCCCGATTTGCCGGGAGAGGTCCGTTCGAAGATTAGGTCTTCGTTTCGGGTGACGTGCGGTCTCGCCTGGCGAATCGGGTTTCCCATGCGTCAAGAGTTGCGGCCCACCGGGGCGGTGCTCAGCCGCGCCGCCGTGGACTGCGAATCGGATTTTGTCCCAAAGCGCCGAAACACCTCAGTCATCCGGTCGATCGTCGCCTTGCTCACCGTCTCAGTTACGCAAATCAACAGGTGATTTTTCAGTTCAGGGAAGAACTTCTCGAGATTCAGGCCGCCGATGATCTTTTCTTCCCGTAAGGCGGCCAGCAAAACTTCCGCATCGACAGGAGTTTTGACCACGAATTCATTGAAATGCGGAGCAGCGAAAGGCGTGGCCGTTCCCGGAATGGCGCGAAGCTGACCGGCCGCGTAGTGGGCCTTCGCAAGATTGTGTTCGGCCAGTGCTTTCAGCCCTTTCTTACCGAGCAGGGAAAGGTAGATCGTGGCGGTGAGGGCGCAGAGCGACTGGTTCGTGCAGATATTCGAGGTCGCTTTCTCGCGCCGGATGTGCTGCTCGCGTGTGGCCAGAGTCAGGACGTATCCGCGGCGTCCCTCCGCATCCCGCGTTTCTCCGATCAGCCGGCCCGGCAACTGCCGCAAGAACTTCTCTTTGGAGGCAAGGAAGCCCACGTAGGGCCCGCCGAATGCGACGGGAACTCCGAATGACTGGGCTTCGCCCGCAACGATGTCAGCCTCGGCGGGTGGCCGCAGGATTCCGAGCGAAAGCGGTTCAGTAACCGTGACGATAAGCAGGGCGCCGGCGCGGTGGACGATTTCGGAAATCTCGTGGACCGACTCAATCGCCCCCAGAAAATTCGGAGACTGGATGACGAGGGCAGCGGCGTCCTTGACTGACGACTCAAGCGCGCCGAGATCCAGCAGGCCGGAGGGTTGGTAAGGAATCCCGACGACGTCCACGTCCTGGTGGCGAACATACGTCTCGAGCACCTGCCGGTACTCGGGATGCAGAGTGCGGGCCAGCACCACACGATTGCGCCGCGTGATGCGCAGGGCCATCAAGACCGCTTCGGTGGTGGCCGTCGAGCCGTCGTAGAGCGAAGCGTTGGCCACGTCCATGCCCGTGAGCTGGGCGATGAGGGTCTGGAACTCAAACATCGCCTGCAGAGTTCCCTGGGCGATTTCGGCTTGATAAGGCGTGTAGGCGGTGAAAAACTCGCCGCGCGAGATCAGCGCGTCAACGGCCACCGGGCGGTAGTGGGAATAGGCGCCGGCGCCCAGCAGGGAAACGTAATCCTTGGCGCTCTGGCTCGCCGCCTGACGGAAAAACTCCAGGATTTCGGGTTCGGAAAGCGGCCCGGGGAGATTGAGCGGGGCGCGCAGTTTCAAATTCTCTGGTATTTGGGCGAAAAGTTCATCGATGGATTTGTGCCCCGCCGCCTCGAGCATGGCGGCGCGCTCGGTGGGTGAGTTGGGAAGATAGCGCATCAGGAGGTCTTTTCCTGCCGGATATACGCCTCGTAGTCTTCGGCGGTCATCAGGTTTTCGACTTCACTTCGGTCCTCGATCCGCACGCGGATCAACCAAGCGTCACCGTGCGGGTCGGCGTTGAGCAGTTCGGGGCTAGACTGGACCCTCGGATTGACGGCGGTCACCTCGCCTGTGACCGGCGAATAGATTTCCGAAACCGCCTTCACTGATTCCACGGTGCCGAAGGATTCGTTGGCCGCGACGTGCTCGCCGGACTTGGGGAGCTCAACGTAGACGATGTCTCCCAGCTCCTTCTGGGCGTGGTCGGTGATTCCGATGGTGGCGATGGCTTCATCAATCCGAACCCATTCGTGCTCTTTGGTATAAAGCAGCTCTTGTGGATACATGATGGTTCAGACTCTCCTCGCATCGGCCGGCGGCGCGCACTCTCCCGCCGGTGATTGCTTGGTGGATGGTTTGCGGGTCAAATGCATCTCCTGCACGTTTCCGTCTATTTCGATCGTTTGTAAAAGGGCAGAGTAACAATGCGCGCGGCGGCTTTTCGGCCGCGGATTTCAATCTGAATTTCCCGGCCCACCTGGGCTTGGACAGGCGGGAGGTATGCCATCCCGATGTTCTTCTTGAGGAACGGCGCTGGCGAACCGCTGGTAACGCGGCCCGCAACCGCGTCCTCGATCCAAATCGCGTAACCGTCACGGGCAATACCGCGGTCGGTCATTTCGAAGCCTACCAGTTTCTTGCGCAGTCCGTCCTGGCGCTGTTTGACCAGAGCGTCTCGCCCTATGAAATCTCCCTTTTCAAGTTTGCAGATCCAACCCAGGTTGGCTTCGAACAGCGTGGTGTCTTCATCGAGTTCATGGCCGTAGAGGGCGTAGCCCGCTTCCAGGCGCAACGTATTGCGCGCTCCCAAACCCGCGGGAATCATGCCCTCGTCCTTTCCGGCTTCGATGAGTTGCGTCCAGACCCGCTCCGATTCTTCCGGGGGAAAGTAGAATTCAAATCCGTCTTCACCGGTGTATCCGGTGCGTGCCAGGAATCCATCGACTCCGCAACAGGTCGCGCGGGTGAACCAGTAGTAGCGGAGGGACGCAAGATCGGCGCCGCTCACTTTGCCCACGATGGCCGCCGACCGCGGGCCCTGGATGGCCAACTGCGAATACTCGGCGGAAACGTCTCGAACCTCGGCGTCGAAGGAATTATTCCGCACGATCCACTCGAAATCCTTGTCCGTATTGGCGGCGTTGACGCAGAGGAAATAGTGATTCTCCGCCAGGCGGTGCACGAGGCAATCGTCTACCGCGCTGCCCTGCGGATACATGAGGGCCGAGTACTGCGCCTGGAAGTCTTTCAGGCCGGAGACGTCGTTGGAGGTCACGGACTGAAGGAGCTGGAGCGCCTGCGGCCCGCGAACGTCGATCTCGCCCATGTGGCTGACGTCAAACAGCCCGGCGCGTGTCCGGACGGCGAGATGCTCCTGGGTGATGCTGGAATACTCAACCGGCATATCCCAGCCGCCGAATTCCACAAGTCGAGCTCCCGCGGCTCTGTGGACAGCATTCAGTGCCGTGCGCTTCAGCGCCACCCCTGTCGGCGTCGTCAAAACCAGCCTCGCAGCATATAAGGACAAGTCACAGCAAGAGCAGCCAAGCTAGCACAGGCGACGCGAGAGGGTCAAGGCGGGCGGCCGCACGGTTGGCTGGTCGAGCGCGCGGTTGATTTTCTCCTCTGGGTGTCTGACAATGGAGTGGGAGTTTCCGGTCCCAGTTCGCGACAGTGAATCGAAGGTTTCATGGCTTACAAAGAATTCAAATGCATCGCCTGCGATCTGCCGGAGGAGCGCTGCACATGCGATCGCTACTGCGCGCTCTGCTATTCCGAATATCAGGTACGGCTCACCGAAGACGGGCAGTACTACTGCTCGATCTGCCGTGAAGTGTGCGATTACAAAATCCAGGATTCGGCCTAGGGCCCTGACGCCCAGGAACCGCAGGCGGTCCATGAGAGCGTCGGTCCCTCCCATACCCCACCCGACGCTTTTCATCTGGCCGAGGCGATTGCTCTCTCTCGTCCAACCCCAAAAGCCATCTGCGGGATAGCGATGGAAACGCAGCACGGCTGTCCTTCCGGGCTCGAGAATCATTCGACCGCAGGGAACGGAGGGCGCCTTGGGTCGGATTCTTTGCCGCATCGAGTTGTTCCGTTTACCCGCTTGGCATTGATTTCCTGCGGTGCTGACTGTACCATCCCGGCGTGGCAGGAAGAGGTGATCGGCCAGTGACAATGGGATCGCCCGAACCCTCCGTGCCGACCGCATGAAACTGGTAATCAACACCGACCCGCGGCTCCTGCACATTGTACGCAGTGTGATAAGATATTACGCGCAAGAGGCTGGTTTCCCGGAAGCCGACGTCGATTGTTTGGCGATGGCCATCAACGAAGCGGCGTCCAACGTGATTCGTCACGCCTATGACAATCGCCCGGACGCCCGGTTCTCGCTGGAGGTCAAGTCTTTTCCCGATCGGATTGAATTTGTCCTCGAAGATGACGGCCGCAAAGTCAAGCCCGAGGCCATCCGGCCGCGTTCCCTCGATGATGTCCGCCCGGGCGGATTGGGGACTTATTTCATCCGCTGTTTCATGGACGAGAGTTCGTACGATTCCACGTTCACCGGTGGGAACCGTCTGAGAATGGTGAAGTACTTTTCCCGAAGGGTTTCCTCGAGCGATGAAGGTTCAAGTCAGGAACGTGGATAACGTCTCGGTCATCGACTGTTCCGGGGATGTGGACCTCTACTCGTCAACCGACCTGCGGGGGACCTTGCTGAAAGAAATGCGCTCGGGGAAGCCCAATGTCTTGGTGAATATGACCGGGGTCAGTTATATCGACAGCTCGGGAATCGCCACGCTGGTCGAGGGCCTGCAACTTTCCCGCGAGACCAAGACGCGTTTCGGACTCTTCGGCCTACGCAGCAACGCGCGCTCGGTCCTGGAGTTGGCGCGCCTGCACACGGTCTTCGCCATTTTCGACAACGAAAAAGAGGCTTTGGAGAAGATTGCGACCACCGAGCCATTCGGCGGGCTTTAATCTCGCGCTTCCCAACGCTGATCCAGACTGGTCATGACAGGTGTCCTAGCCTTCATCGGCCGCCAAACGCTGGGGCTGTTGCGTTACGCCAGCGGCCTCTACGACCTTACCGCCAAGACCGCGTATTGGACTTTCGTCGCCCCTTTCAAAGGCCGCGGATTGAAGTGGGGGAGCGCCGTTCATCAAATGGTCTTGGCGGGGTTCAACGCCCTTCCTATCGTCTCCCTGATTTCGTTTTCCGTGGGATTGGTCCTGGCATTTCAGGGCGCTTATCAACTGGAGAAATTCGGCGCCGGTTACTTCGTGGCGGCGCTGGTCGGCGTTTCGATGACCCGCGAGCTGGGGCCGCTGATCACGGCGATCGTGGTCGCCGGGCGATCGGGTTCGTCGTTCGCGGCGGAAATCGGGACCATGAAAGTCTCCGAGGAAATCGACGCCCTGGAGGCCATGGGTCTGAACAGCGTCAAATACCTGGTGGTGCCCAAGTACCTCGCCATGCTTCTGATGATGCCTTGTCTCACCCTGATTTCCGATCTGTCGGGGATTCTGGGAGGGACGGTGTTCGGAATTTATCAGCTCGATCAAACGTTTTCCATGTACGTCATGGCCACGCGGGACGCGCTGGTGATGCGCGACATCTCGACGGGCCTGGTGAAGAGTCTGGTTTTCGGGGTGATCATCACCAAGGTCGGCTGTTACGAGGGATTCGCAGTCAGCGGAGGCGCCGAGGGCGTGGGGCGTTCCACGACCTCGTCCGTGGTGGTTTCCATTTTTCTTGTCATCCTGGCGGACTTGTTGTTTACCGCACTTTTCTATTACACGAATTAGACGATGGCACACGAGTTCGACGGTCCGATGATCCGCGTGGTAGACCTCGTCACGCACTATGGCGAGCGCCGCATCCTGAACCATGTGAACCTGGAGATTCAGGCGGGCGAGACGATGGTCATCCTGGGCGGGAGCGGCACCGGAAAATCCACCCTGCTCCGCCACATGATCCGTCTGGAGAGGCCGACTTCCGGGCACATTTATTTGAAGAACCACGACGTCTGTTGCATGCCGGAAGAGCGGTTCAACTTGCTGCGGCGCAAGATCGGGATGCTCTTTCAGAGCGCGGCGCTTTTCAATTCCATGACCATCGAGGATAACGTGGCGCTGCCGCTCCGGGAGCTGACGCAATTGGAAGAGTCAACCATCCGCATCATGACGCGCATCAAGCTGGACCTCGTGGGACTGAGCGGAGTGGAGAAATACATGCCCTCCGAGCTGAGCGGGGGAATGAAGAAACGCGCCGGGCTGGCGCGCGCCCTGGCCATGGACCCCGAGATCTTGTTGTTCGACGAGCCGTCGGCGGGGCTCGATCCCATCACCGCGGCGGGGATCGACAGCCTGATTCTGAAGCTGAAGCAGGCGTTCCGAATTACCGTCGTGGTGGTCACCCACGAGATGTCCAGCGCGTTCACGATCGCCGACCGAATTACGGTGATGCACAACGGTGAGGTGATCGCGGTGGGCACGCCGGCGGAGATCCGCGCCAGCGACCATCCGCACGTGCGGCAGTTCTTGACACGGACACCCGACGACGAAAGGAAGGACGCGCAGGCCTACCTGCGCTCGTTGACTCAGTCGAATTACTGAGGGGGCCGGCGACGGATGGAACCCTGCGCGCCCGGTTCAGGGTTCCTCGGCCGCGACTTCCAGGAGCGAGGTTGGATTCATGCCACGAAGATCTGAAGAAATCAAGGTCGGCGCACTGATGGCTGTGGCCGCAGTGATGTTTCTGGCCGCGTTGGTGTTTGTGGGCGGCGTCAACCTGCTGCGCAAGAAGAAAGTGACCTACACAACTTATTTCAAGTTTGCGGCCGGGGTGGAGCCCGGGAACTTCGTGCGCTTTGGAGGATTGAAGGTCGGGACCGTCTCCGCCGCCGAGATCGATCCGCAGGACTCCACGCGCATCCGCGTGCGCCTCTCCGTCAAGGACGGGACACCCTTCCGCGTCAATTCCACCGCGCGAATTTCCACGCTGGGTTTTCTGGGTGAAAACTACGTCGAGGTCTCGCCTGGAACGCGCGACGCGCCGCTGCTGAAGCCGGGAAGCGAGATTCGCGCCGCGGAGATCGTCCAGCTCGCCGACGTCTTCAACAACGTCAACAACGTCACCGTGAACGCCAATAAGCTGGTCAACGATCTGGACGACCGCTTTCTGATCCTGGCCAACAACGCCAACCAGCTCATCACCAATTTGAATGGCGTGGTCAGCGCGGAAAACCGGCAGCGCATCGACTCCGCCCTGGCGAACGTGGACGCGATGCTGGCCGAAACGCGGCCTCACCTGCGAAACACCATGGCCAATATCGATAGCGCCAGCGCCAAGCTGGGGCCCACCATCGAAAAGGCCGATGCGGCGATGGCCAAAACCGACACGCTGGTCACCAATCTGAACGGCGTGGTCGAGCAAAATCGCGAGCAGATCCACGCCACGTTGTTTGAGTTGCGCCGGGCGCTCGACGATGCCAAGCGCCTCATGACGAACCTGGATGACACCCTGGTGAGTAACCGCGCCAACCTCGATGAGGCCCTGGAAAACATTCGCGCCAGCAGTCAGAACTTGAA
>DATKYV010000041.1:0-13853 GCA_035528275.1 Terriglobia bacterium
ATAGTCAGTGGCCAAAAGTGGTAGAAAGTAGTCGTAAGTGAAAAGTTGAGGACAAACTGAAGCGGTAAGTGGCGGGTTTGAGAATTCTGAGAACACTGAGAACAGTGAGAATCCTGAGATGCTGCGCGGCAACTATCCGGCGACGGTCGATGGCAAAGGGCGGCTCAAAATTCCAACCGCCTTTAAGACCTTCCTGGATGAGAACTACGGACCGGATTTTTACGTGACCAGTCTCGACGGTCAATCGGTTCGGATCTATCCGTTTTCCGTGTGGCGCGAGATTGAAGAGAAACTGGCGGCGCTTCCGTCCATGAACAAAGCCAAGAAGAAATTCCTCGACCGCGCGAACTACTGGGGCCAGACGGCGCGCATGGATGGGCAGGGGAGAGTGCTGATTCCTTCGCTCCTGCGCGAGGCCGCCGCGACACGAGGCGAAGTGGCGGTGATCGGCTACCTGAATTACCTCGACGTCTGGAACATGCAGCGCTTCCGCGAGCATATGGAGCAGAGCCCGTTCACGGAAGGCGACGAGCAGACGCTGAGCGATCTGGGAATTTAAATGCACGTTCCCGTCCTGTTGCGGGAATCGCTGGAGTTCTTGAGGGTTCGACCCGATGGCATCTACATCGACGCGACGCTGGGAGGCGGTGGCCATGCCGAAGCGATTCTCAAGGCTTTGCGGCATGGAAAGCTTCTGGCCATCGATTGCGATCCCGACGCCGCGGCCGAAGCGCGCAGGCGCTTGGAGCCCTACAAGGAAAGGCTGAACGTGTTCGAAGGGAATTTCGCAAACCTCGACGAAGCGATGCGAGCCAACGCCCTCCCGCCCGCTGACGGCATTCTCGCCGATCTCGGATTGAGCTCGATGCAACTGGAGGACGCACAGCGAGGTTTCAGTTTCAACCTGCCGGGTCCGCTGGACATGCGGATGGACCCCCACAGCCGCCTGACGGCCGGAGAGATCGTCAACCGGACGCCGGAACGCGACCTGGCTGACCTGATTTTCAAGTTGGGGGAAGAGCGCTACTCGCGCCGCATAGCGCGAGCCCTTACAAAGGCCCGTCCGATTCGAACAACCACCGAACTGGCGCAGGTGGTGACGCGAGCTATCCCCTCCCGGGCGGGCCTTTGTAAGGTGCATCCGGCGACGCGCACCTTCATGGCGCTGCGCATGGCCGTGAACCAGGAGCTGGAGAACCTGGAGACATTCCTTTCGAAAGTCCCGGACGCGCTGGCGCCGGGAGGGCGGGCGGTGTTCATCACCTTCCATTCCCTGGAAGACCGCCTGGTGAAGCACACCCTCCGCGCCTGGAAGCAGGCAGGGAATGTGGAAGTCCTCACTCGCAAGGTGGTCCGTCCGGGACCCGAGGAAGTCCAAAACAATCCGCGCTCTCGCAGCGCCAAGTTGCGGGCCGCGGAAAGATCAATGAATTAGGAGGCGAGAAGAGGGCGTCGGCGGAACGGCATCTGTTCGAAGCTCCGCCTCCACCCTCCGAACCCTGACATCCCATGGCGACCGTTGCAATCACGATTCCCAGAGCGAGACGACGTCCCCGCTCGCAGCCGGCGACCGGCCGGGCCTGTGTGACGGACTTCTACTTTTTTGTCAAGCGCATCGACAACTCGCGGCTATTTCGCGAAGTGGACCGGGAGAAGCGCCGTGAATGTTTCTGTCTGCTGGGACTGGGCGTATTGGTTTTTCTTTTTGGTCTCGTCATTGCGTGGCAGCATTTCCAGTGTGTGCGGTACGGTTATCAGATTGAAGAATCCAAGGCGCAACGAGCCGCGATGGAGGAGTGGAGCCGTCAGCTTCGGCTCGAGCAGGCGTCTCTCGCGGATCCGCAGCGGATCGACACACTGGCGCGGCAAAAACTGGGGCTCGCCCCACCCGACCCGCAACAGGTAATCCGCATGGATGGCGCGCGGAGGGGCGGCGGCGAGCTGGGAAGCCCGGAATTGGCGCGTAACTTCTCCGCCCTGGGCGGAGAGAATTCCCGCGGGCCTTAGATGATCCCTCGAATGTCCCGGCCCCGATCGGATGCTGGCGCCCGTCCCTCGACGACGGCGCGCAGCCTTCTGCTCGCCGGCTTCCTTGTCCTCTGGATGGTGGGTCTGGTCGCCCGACTCTATCACCTGCAAATCATTCAATACGTCGAACTACTTTCCCGCGCCCAACGCCAGCAGCAGCGCACCATTGAAGTCGCACCCAAGCGCGGCGTTATTGTCGACCGGCAGGGCCACCCGCTGGCCATGAGCCTGGCGGTGGACTCGATTTTCGCCGTGCCCTCGGAGATTCCCGACCCGCCGATGGTGGCCAAGCTCCTGGGGCCGGTTTTGGGACTGGAATCCAGGGAACTGGAGGGGCGATTCAAAGCTTTCCGGTCATTCTGCTGGGTGAAGCGCAAAGTCTCCACTGAGGAGGCCACTCGCGTCCGTGCCCTCAACCTCAAGGGCGTCTACTTTCAAAAGGAAACCAAAAGGTTCTATCCCAAGGGCGAGCTCGCCGCCCACGTCCTGGGCCACGTCGGTTTGGATGAGACCGGGCTGGCCGGCCTCGAATACGGGATGGACGATGTCATCCGGGGAAAGCCCGGACGCGTCCTGGTGGCCTCCGACGCCCGACGACAATCCTTCCGCTCCACGGAATGGCAAGGGCAGGCGGGGAAGGACGTCGTCCTTACCCTCGACGAGAACATCCAGTACATCGCCGAGAAGGCGCTGGGAGAAGCGGTCAATCGTTGGAAAGCCGCCGGCGGGACGGTGATCGTCCAGAACCCGAACACGGGCGAGATTCTCGCCATGGCAAACCAGCCCACGTTCGATCCCAACGAGTTCGCAAGAAGCAGTCCCGAAGCGCGCATCAACCGTGCCATCCACTGGGTATACGAGCCCGGCTCAACCTTCAAGATCGTGACGGTCTCGGCGGCGCTGGAGGAAAAGCTCACCCGCCCCGACGAGGTCATCAATTGCCAGCAGGGAAGCATCGTGCTGGCGGGTCACACCATCAACGACCACGAACCTTTCGGCGACCTGCCCGTCCGCATGATCGTCGCCAAGTCCAGCGGCGTCGGAGTCATCAAGCTGGCGTTGCGCCTGGGCGAAGGCCGGCTCTATCGCTACATCCGCCAGTTTGGCTTCGGGTCGCGCACGGAGGCCGGGCTGCCGGGCGAAGAGCGCGGGTTGCTCAAGCCACCGCAATTCTGGTCCGGCATTTCCATCGGCGAGATTTCCATGGGGCAGGAGGTGGGAGTGACACCCCTGCAACTGACGGCGGCCTATTCGGCCATTGCCAACGGCGGAATCCTTTTTCAACCACGCATCGTGCGCGACGTCTTCCGTGGCGACGAGCACGATCCGATTCCTCCCGCTCCCGGCCGGCGCGTAGTGAGCGCGCGCACGGCAGAGGAAATGACGGAGATGTTCGCCGAGGTCGTGCGGGTGGGCTCCGGCATCCCGGCGCGACCGGCGGGATACACAGCGGCGGGGAAGACGGGGACGGCGCAGAAGATCGACGCCTCCGGCAAGTATTCCAAGACGCACTACATCGCTTCTTTTGTGGGATTTGCTCCCGTGCCTCAGCCGGCGGCGACCATACTGGTGGTCATCGACGAGCCAATGGGGGCAATTTACGGGCGTGAAGTGGCAGCCCCGGTGTTCAGGGCCATCGCAGAGCAGACTCTGGGATATCTCAACGTGCCGCAAGACAATCCTTCCCGGTGGCCTCAGGGAGCTAAGTCCACACCCGCTGGGTCGTTCCGCCAGATACGGGACGATGGGGCGGGATCCCCCAATTTGGCGCCTGAACCGCTCGGGGTTGCCACTTCGCCCGTCAAAACCGTTTCTTTCACGAAATCCTCGGGTCGCGAGATTCCTGAAACCGTCGTGCTGGACGACGGCCCGCTGGTGACCGTCCCGGATCTCTCCGGCATGGCGGTCCGGCAAGTGGCCCGAGTTTGCCAGGAATTGGGGCTGGACCTCAACGTTCGCGGCACGGGGTTGGCCGTTGAACAATTTCCCGCGGCCAAGGCCCGGGTTGCATCCGGAACGCGCCTTCGGGTCATGTTTGCGCGCTGAGGATGGGGCGCGCCCGCCGCCAGGACCAGCGGCGACCCCGCGAGGGTGGCGCGACGTCGCAAGTGCTACAATGCGAGTGAACGATGAAATTGGGAGAACTCCTTCAGGGGGTCTCGAGCCTCGAGATTGGCGCTCCTGCTGCCCTCGAAATCACTTCCTTGGCCTACGATTCGCGCCGGGTTGAACGCGGGACCCTCTTTTTTGCCATCCGCGGTGAGAAGGCTGACGGCCATGACTTCATTCCACAAGCTCTGGAGCGCGGGGCCGCTGCTGTAGTCAGCGAACGCGCCGCGCCCGCGGACCTCGCCTCGCAGTGGGTTCGCGCTCCCCGAATCCGCCGGGCACTCGCCGCCGCCTCGCGTAATTTCTACGGTCGTCCCGATTCTCCACTTCAGCTCGTCGGAATCACCGGCACCAACGGCAAAACCACCACGGCATATCTGCTGGAAAGCATCTTTCGCGCCGCGGGTATCCCCACCGGTCTTTTCGGCACCATCGAATACCGGTTTGGCGGGCGGACCCTGACCGCCCTCAACACCACACCCGAATCGCTGGACTTGCTCGAGTGCCTTGCCGAGCTGGTTGGATCGGGTGGGAAGGCCGCGGTCATGGAAGTCTCCTCCCACGCGCTGGCGCAGGAGCGGGTTTGGGGTTTACATTTTGCGGCCGCCGTCTTCACCAATCTCACCCAAGACCATCTGGACTACCACAAGGATTTTGAACACTACTTCGCGGCCAAGCGGCGGCTCTTCGAGGGCCTGGGAGCCGGGCCGCCCGACCTGGCAGTGATCAATGCGGACGACGAGTGGGGGCGGCGGCTTATGGATTTGCCCTTTGCCCGCCGGATAACCTACGGGATGAACTCTGGCGCGGGGGTTCGAGCCAAGGAGTTCCACCAGGACCTCTCAGGCCTTCGCGCCGTCGTACAGACACCCATCGGAACGCTCGACATCGAATCGCCGCTGGTGGGCCGCGCCAATCTGGCCAACCTCCTGGCGGCGACGGCGACCGCGGTGGGAATGGGCGTGGAGGGCGCCAAGGTCAAGGAAGGCATCGCGGCGCTTGCGGTGGTGCCCGGGCGCTTCGAGCGGGTGGACGAGGGCCAGCCCTTCCTGGTAGTCGTGGATTACGCGCACACGGACGACGCCCTGCGAAACGTTTTGAAGACCGCGCGGGAGCTCACCCGAAGGCGGCTGATCACGGTATTCGGTTGCGGGGGAGACCGCGACCGGACCAAGCGCCCCCTGATGGGCGAGGCGGCGGGCTCGCTGAGCGACCACGTTGTGCTCACCTCCGACAATCCTCGCACCGAGGACCCGCTCCTCATCATGAACGACGTGCTTGTGGGATTGCAGAAGGCGGGAAAACCGTATGGGGTGGAGATCGACCGCGAGACGGCGATCCGCAAAGCCTTGGAGGCGGCCAGGGAAGGCGATGTGGTCGTCATCGCCGGGAAAGGTCACGAAACCTACCAGATTCTCAAGGACCGGAAGGTTCCCTTTGACGACCGCGAAGTGGCCCGGCGGGCCATTCGGGAGCTGGGCTATCGGCAGGAATCTCCCGATGAAGGGCGCTCGAACTCCGCCCGGCGGTAGTGAGTTTCGGGGTCGGCGGTCGACATTCTGAGGTGATAGGAAGACGATGCAGTTGTCGCTCGAGGAGGTGGCGGCCATCCTGGGCGCCCCGTGTGGGGTCCCGGAGCGGAAGGCCCTGGGCTTCTCGATTGACACGCGCACCCTCGCCCGGGGCGAGCTTTTTTTCGCCATACACGGTCCCAAGTTCGATGCGCACCAGTTCGTTCAGCAAGCCTTCGAGCGGGGCGCGGTCGCCGCCGTCGTTGAAGAGAAGTTCCGCGAAGGGCGAAGTGAAAACTGGGCGCAGGCCCTGATTCCGGTTGGGAACACCACTGAAGCGTTGCAACAGTTGGCGCGCGGAGTGCGCCGCAAGTGGGGCCGGCGGCTGGTGGCCATCACCGGCAGCAGCGGAAAGACCACCACCAAGGAGCTGATCGCCGCGGCCCTGGGCCGGCGCCTCGCGGTGCTGAAGTCACCGGGGAACCTGAACAATGATTTCGGTTTGCCGCTGGCGCTGCTGGCGTTGCAGCCCGAGCAGGATGTGGCGGTGATGGAATTGGCGATGTCGGCTCCGGGAGAAATCGCCCGCCTGGCTCGGATTGCCGAGCCGCAGGTGGGAGTGGTTACCAACGTCGCGCCCGTGCACCTTGAGTTCTTTGAATCGGTGGACGCCATCGGCCGCGCCAAACGGGAGCTGGTCGACAACCTCTCCTCCGAGGGTGAAGGGGCCACCGTCGTCCTCAACCATGACGACGCGCGGGTGCGGGCCTTCGCCGAAGGTTTCGCGGGGCACGTCGTGACCTTTGGCCTGACGGAAGGGGCGGATTTCCGCGGGCGGGATCTTCAGACCGCACCCGGCAACGGAACCGTTTTCCGCGTCAAGGGGCCGCAGTTTGACGGTGAATTCTATTTGCCCTTACCGGGCCGGCACAATGTGCTGAACGGGCTGGCCGCCATTGCCGTGAGCAGTCTCTTCGGTTTGCCGCTGGGAGACATGCAGCGCGCCCTCGCGGAGTTTCAAACTTTACCTCAGCGGGGTGAAATTCTTACACTGTCGGGAGGAGTGACGGTCATCAGCGACTGCTACAACTCGAATCCCGTCGCGATGGACAACATGCTGGATACCCTCGCTACTTGGCCCGCAGCGCGACGTATCGTGGTCGCCGGCGAGATGCGGGAGCTGGGACCCACTTCGCCGGATTGGCACCGCGAGGTTGGCCGCAAGTGCGTCCGCAGCGGCGTGGATTGGCTGCTTGCTGTTCGGGGTGACGCGCGCTTCTTCCTGGAAGGGGCCGTCGAAACAGGAATGCCCGCCGCGCAGGCGAGGTTCTTTGAGTCCCCCGAAGAGGCCGGGGAATTCTGCCGCGCGTTGCTGCGGCCCGCAGACGTGGTGCTGGTGAAGGGCTCCCGGGCGGTGGGGTTGGAAAAGGTCATTCAATTGCTGCATTCGAATCTGGAGAACTCCTCCCGCGGGCGGGTTGAGTAAGGACCCATGTTCTACTTCCTCTATCTTTGGTTGCATGACGACTTCCGGATCTTCAATCTGTTTCGGTACATCACCTTCCGCACGGCGTACGCCAGCCTGACCGCGCTCTTCCTCACCTTGGTTCTCGGACCGTGGCTCATCCACAAGCTGAAGGAGTTCCAGGTGGGCCAGTACATCCGCGAAGACGGGCCGGAATCCCACCATACCAAGGCGGGGACGCCCACCATGGGCGGCGTGCTCATCACCCTCTGCATATTGATTCCCACGCTTCTGTGGTCGGACCTTCGGAACGGCTTCGTCTGGCTGGTTTTGACCGTTACCCTGGCCTTTGCCGGCATCGGCTTCTGGGACGACTACCAGAAAATGCGCCGGCGACAGAACCTGGGACTCACGGGACGCACGAAGTTCCTCCTCCAAATTCTGGTCAGTTTCATATTCGGTGTCGCCCTGATCTTTCTCTCCGCCCGCGGTTGGTATTCGACCGCCTTGATCTTCCCGTTCTTCAAACGGTTTCGGCCCGACTTCCTGATTTCCGGGTTCCTGGACAGCATTTGGACTTATCCCCTGGCCTTCTTGCCGTTTCTGCTTTTCGTAATCCTGGTGCTCGTCGGCTCGTCGAACGCCGTCAACCTGACCGACGGGCTGGACGGCTTGGCGATTGGATGCGTGGTGATCTCCGCCTCCGCCCTGACCGTGCTTACGTACGTGGCCGGACATGCCGTGCTGGCGAATTATCTCGACCTGGAACACTTGCCGCGGGTGGCGGAGTTGACGATTTTCTGCGGGGCCATGGTGGGGGCGAGCCTCGGCTTCCTCTGGTACAACGCCTACCCGGCGGAAATCTTTATGGGAGACGTGGGCTCGCTGGCCCTGGGCGGCGCCATCGCCACCGTGGCGGTGATCATCAAGCAGGAGCTCCTGTTGCCCTTTATTGGCGGGATTTTTGTGGTGGAGGCGCTTTCGGTGATCCTCCAGGTGGGGTCGTTCAAGCTACGCGGAAAGAGAGTCTTCAAGATGGCGCCCATTCACCACCACTTCGAGCTGTTGGGATGGAAAGAGTCGAAGATCATCGCCCGCTTCTGGATTGCGGCGCTGGTTTTCGCGCTGTTCGCGCTGACCACGTTGAAGCTGAGGTAGGACGCCCCCCATCTGCCGGGAGGTGCGGCAGCAATTGACGGGAAGAGTTTTTGAGCATAAAATACGCACTAACAACCGATGGCTCGACCTAAGTCGTTCCGCAATCCGACGCGCGTTAGCCTGACCCTGAATCGCCAAACCCTTGTTGTTGCCCGCCGGCTGGCCCGGCGCGCCCGGCGTTCCCTTTCCGAAGTCGTTTCCGAAATCCTTGACGGTTACTTCCGGAAGAACGGCAGGCCGCCCGCGAGGAGGCGTTCATGATGGACGTCACCGGCAAGCGCGTGCTGGTGGTGGGCTTCGCACGCAGCGGCAAGGCGGTGGCCGGCTGCTTCAGCAAGCGGGGAGCCGTGGTCACGGTGAGCGATTCCCGCCCGCCGTGGGCCTTCGAGGCCGAGATCCGCGAATTGATGGCGCATAAGATCGGCCTCGAACTCGGCCAGCACCGCGAAGAAACCTTCCTGCGGCAGGACTTGATCGTGGTCAGCCCGGGCGTGTACCCCGAGCCCCCGGCGCTCCAAGCGGCGCGGCAGCAGGGTATTCCGATCATCCCGGAGATCGAGGCGGCGAGCTGGTTCCTGGAGTCGCGCCTGGTGGGAATCACCGGCACAAACGGCAAGACCACCACCACGGCCCTGCTGGGCAAAATGCTCGGGGCCTCGGGCTTCGAGACTTTCGTGGGCGGCAATATCGGCGTTCCGCTGATCGCCGCTGTGAACCAGGTTTCGCCGGACGCCCTCGTCGTCGCCGAGCTGAGCAGCTTTCAGTTGGAAATCATTCGTGATTTCCGCCCCCACGTCGCCGTGCTCCTCAACTTGAAGCCCAACCACTTGGACCGCCATCCGTCCTTTGAAGCTTACGTCCAGGCGAAGGCGCAGATCTTCCGCAACCAGACCGAAGACGACCTCGCCATCCTGAATGCCGACGACCCTGCGGTTATGAGCCTGGCGCCGGAAATTCGCAGCCGCAAGATTCTCTTCAGCCGTAAGCTGAACCTTCCGGACGGAGTCTTTGTGACCGACGGCACGATTCGTTATCGAGTGGGGAACCTGGAGCGTGTCCTGCTCGAAACCCGCGAAGTGCCGTTGCGGGGCGACTTCAATATTGAAAACGTCCTGGCGGCGGCGGCCACGGCCTGCGCCGTGGGAGCGGATTTTGACGCGCTGCGCCGCGCGGTGATGGAGTTCCGGGCGGTCGAGCATCGCCTGGAGTTCGTTCGCGAGGTGCGCGGGGTGGAGTTCTTCAATGACTCGAAGGCCACCAGCGTCGCCGCCGCCGCCAACGCCCTCTCCGCCTTCGAACGCGGAGTCCACCTCATCCTGGGAGGGAAGGACAAGGGCGCGCCCTATGCGCCGCTTCGCCGGCTGCTCGAGGGCCGTGTCCGATACGTTTACCTCATCGGCGCCGCCGCCGAGCGCATTGCCAAGCAGTTGACGGGCGCCGGCGAAATAATTCGCGCCGGCGATTTGGAAACCGCTCTGCGGGAAGCCTTCCGGCTGGCCGAGCCCGGAGACGTGGTGCTGCTCTCCCCGGCCTGCTCCAGTTTTGACCAGTTTCAGGACTACGAACACCGCGGCCGCGTGTTCAAGGAATTGGTGGAGAAGCTGGCGGAAGAGGCGGCGCTCCAGCGCGTTCCAACGGCGCGGGACTCTGTACCTTTTGCGGAAGCACAGCCCAAAGCCGGTATTGCAGCCCCCGAAGTAGTGCTCGAAGCAGGGGCGGAGATGGTTCCAGAGACGCCGGAATCTCCTGCACCTGTGGGAGCAGAGGAAGTCAGGCCAGAGAAGGATGAATCGACGGAAGATCGCTCCGCACCGGTCGCAAGGGAGTTGAGCCCGCCGGCACCGGAGGCGGTGAAACCGCTGGCTGGCACGGCGGAACCGCGCGAACTGGTCTACGTCTACGAGGTGGCGGCTGAAGAGGTGAGTTATCCGCAATCGGACCAAGCGTATGCGGAGGACGCGTTCGAGCCCATCATCCTGGACGAATTGCGGCCTCTGGAGAGCCTCGATGACGAAGCTTTGCCGTTTGAGACCCGCAATACCCCATCATCCGGGGGAAATGGCCGGACAGAGAACTCGGGTGAGGAGCCCGCGGCGAAAGCTTCGAAGGGGCAGAATCGCTTGCCGGGGATTTAGGAGAGAATGGCTCGACAGCTCGAATCCGACAGGATTTTATTCGCCGCCGTCGTGGTGTTGGTCCTGCTCGGCGCCCTGATGGTCTTTAGTTCGTCAGCGGTGATGGCCGCGGAGCGTTACGGCAGCAGCTACCATTTCCTGGTGCGGCAGGTGGCCTGGGCCGGGATCGGCTTGGCGGCGATGGTGGCGATCATGAACCTGGACTACCGCCGCCTGTGCCATCCGCTGGTGGTGTTTCCAGCCGTGGGCCTGCAATTGATTCTCCTGGTCGCGGTCCTCTTCGCGCCCACCACCAACAACGCCCATCGGTGGCTGGCCCTGGGCCCGGTGGGCTTTCAGCCGTCGGAGCTTACCAAGGTCGTTCTGGTTCTTTTCCTGGCTTACTTTCTTCAGACTCGAAAGGGAGCCATCAACGACTGGAAACACACGCTGCTGCCCATCGGCCTGGTCGCGGGAGTGAGCGTCTTGCTGGTGGTAAAGGAGCCGGACCTCGGAACTTCGCTCGCCATCCTGCTCATCGTCGCCGCCATGCTGTTCGCGGCGGGTCTGCGGGCCGCTTATTTCGCTTACGCGGCCCTGGCTGCGCTTCCGCTCCTCTATCTCCTTGTATTCCGCGTCGGCTATCGCTACAAGCGCATCCTGGCGTTTCTGGACCCCTACGCCGATCCTCTGGGGAAGGGTTTTCAGATCATTCAGTCGTTCATCGCCGTGGGCACGGGCGGGATCTCCGGCGTCGGACTGATGGAGGGCAAGCAGAAGCTCTTCTACCTGCCCGAGCCCCACACGGATTTCATTTTCGCGGTCATCGGCGAAGAGCTGGGTTTTCTCGGAGCGCTCGCGGTTCTGGGATTGTTCGGGGTCATCCTCTGGCGGGGCTTGCGCGCTTCCGCCGGCTGCTCCGATGAATTCGGGCGGCTCCTGGCGATTGGGCTGACCGTCATGCTGGTCGGCCAAGCGCTGGTGAACATGAGCGTGGTGCTGGGTCTCCTGCCGACGAAGGGAATCCCCTTGCCCCTGGTGAGTTACGGAGGCTCTTCGCTGCTGATGAGCCTGGTGGCGGTGGGCGTTCTGCTGAACATTTCTCAGCACTCGAGTTAGGGAAGCCCGTGATAGCCGTGAACGAGAAGGTGGAGGGATCGGAGAACGAAGGGCAGGTGGAGAAAGCAGCGCCTGGGCTCACGGGGCCGCCGCTCGGTGCTGCATCGCGAGTCGGCTCGCGGCGGGTTCTGATGGTGGCGGGGGGCACGGGTGGCCACATTTACCCGGCTCTGGCTGTGGCCAACGAGCTTCGGGAGAGGGCGAGCCACGCCGCTCCCGGCGATGGGATCGAAATCATGTTCCTGGGCACGAACCGCGAACTCGAATCGCGATTGATTCCCGCCGCGGGCTTCCCCTTGCGCCGCGTGGCGGCAGCGGGGCTCATGGGAATCGGTGGCTGGCGCAAGATTCAAAACCTTGTCGTATTGCCGCGGACTGCCATCGAGACGGCGCTGGTGCTGCGCGAATTCAGCCCGGACGTTGTGGTCGGGATTGGAGGATACCTGGCCGGACCTGCGTTGCTTCAAGCGGCGCTCAAGGACATCCCCACGCTGCTGATCGAGCCCAATGCCTTGCCCGGTTTTACCAACCGTGTGTTGGGCCCGATGGTTCGTTTGGCGGCCGTGGCAACCGATGAAGCTGCGAGCTTCTACGGCGCCAAGGCTCGGCTCACCGGGCAGCCCGTACGCAAGGAATTTGCGCGAATCGTACCCAAGAAGCATGAAGCGCCGTTCACGGTATTTGTCTTGGGAGGCAGCCAGGGATCGTCGGCAATCAACCAGTGTGTGATGAAGAGTCTTCCGCTCTTCAAGGCTCGCGCCGCGGACCTAAGATTCATCCATCAAACCGGTGAGCGGGACTATAATGCCGTGCGGCGGGCTTTCGAAGAGTCGGGGTTTGGCTCTGACGTTCATTCGTTCATTGAAGACGTCCCCGGAATGTTTGCCCGCGCCGATCTGGTGATTTCGCGCGCCGGAGCCACAGCGGTTGCTGAGCTTGCGGCGGCGGGGAAGGCTGCGGTGCTCATCCCGTTTCCCGGCGCCACCGACCAGCACCAACTCGAAAACGCCCGAGCGATGGAGCGCGCGGGCGCGGCGTATGTTATTGAACAGGCGACACTTACACCCGAACGCTTGGTGGGGATGGTGCTCGACCTTCTCGCCCGGCCGGACCGCCTGAGGGAATTGGAGCAGGCGGCGCGACGGCGCGCGCGACCGGACGCCACCGAGCGAATCGCGGATTTGATTGAGTCATTGGCATCGAGGAGTTGAATGCGAAGTGATGCAAGTTGGGTCGTCCCAAGTAAATCTTTGCCTCTGACCACTGACCACTGACAACTGACTACGGACTATTCCTTATGCTGGGCAAGATTAGAAAAATTCATTTCGTCGGCATCGGCGGCATCGGCATGAGCGGCATCGCCGAAGTGTTGCTGAATCTCGGCTTCACGGTCTCGGGCTCCGACCTCAAGGCGACGCCGGTCACCGACCGATTGGCCCGCATGGGCGCGCGGGTTTTTGAGGGTCACGCCGCTCCAAACGTCCGCGGCGCGCAGGTGGTGGTGGCTTCGTCAGCGGTCAAGCCGGACGAAAACGAGGAAGTTCTGGAAGCGGGCCGCCTGCAGATCCCCGTCATCCCCCGCGCCGAAATGCTGGCGGAATTGATGCGCTTGAAATTTAACGTAGCGGTGGCGGGCGCGCATGGCAAAACAACAGTGACCTCCATGATCGCCGTAATGCTGGCGCAAGCGGGTCTCGATCCCACGGCGGTCATCGGCGGGCGGCTAGACGTTTTCGGGTCGAGCGCGCGCCTGGGCAAAGGCGAGTTGATGGTGGTGGAGGCGGACGAGAGCGACCGCTCGTTCCTCTACTTGCTGCCCTCCATCGCCGTGGTGACCAATATCGACCGCGAGCACTTGGACCACTATCGCGACCTGGAGGAGATCACCGCCGCGTTCGTTTCATTCATGAACAAGGTTCCTTTCTATGGTGCGGTGATTGCCTGCACCGACGCGCCGTGGGGTGACCACTTCCGGGCGCTCCAGCCGCAGCTCCGTCGGCGCGTAGTGACCTACGGGACCGCACCGGGCGCGGATGTCGTCGCGCGGAGTGTGGACCTCACGCCAATCGGAGCCGACTTCGAGGTCATTGCCAAGGGTCAATCGCTTGGCCGCTTCACCTTGAACGTCGCCGGCCGGCACAATGTGCAGAATGCGCTGGCGGCCGTGGCCGTGGGGCTGGAGTTGGAACTCACGGCGGAGCAGATGCACGAAGGCCTGGCGCATTTCCGCGGAGTCGACCGGCGTTTTCAGGTGAAGGCGGAGTCGAACGGCGTTACGGTGGTGGACGATTACGGTCACCACCCGGCGGAGATCCGCACCGTGCTCGAGACCGCGCGCTTGCGCGGCGC
>DATKYV010000042.1:0-15239 GCA_035528275.1 Terriglobia bacterium
GAGAGCGAGAAGCAGCCGCAGTAGCTGAGTTGCCGGAATTCTCTTGCGCCTCCTCCGGCGAAGCCAAGGGACGCAAGCAGGTAGCGCAGAGTTTCGCATCTCAGAAACTCTGTGGCTCTTCGACGATTGCCAGTTTGCAGGCCGCGGAGTTCGTAACCCGCGAACTCCACGCTACGCTTGCTGGTTCGGGTCATTCAAGGCCGAAAAGTGCTCGGCTAGTTTTGACGATGCAGGTTATTGATTGGCTAGGCACACTGTACCGAAAAAGAGAATCATGAAAAAGATTACAATGGCTACTATCCTGGTCGCCGTTCTCGGGGCAGCCGGCTTAGTGACCCTTTATATCATCCACCGAGAAGCTAATGGCCGCAAGGGAGAGAAGACAATCCCCCTACCGGAGGATATTAGGAGTTATGTGCGACTCCAGCAGCCAAATATGTTGACTTACGACGAATTGGTGGCTCTTGGAACGAGTGACGAAGTTAGCGGCGGGCTCAGGGACAAACTCCATGCCATTACAACAACGCCTTTCCTTAGCAACGAGGCCTATTATCACGGGGCCGAACCGCATCGCCCGAAGTTGAACCAATTAGGAAGCTCGCTGCGACTTCTGACATGGAACATCGAACGAGGGCTGGAACTGAATGGGATTAAACTGTTGTTCGCGAATTCCGAGAAATTCCTTAGGCAGGCTAAGCGCAAAGAACAAAAGGCAGATATCGCTCAGATGCGACAGGACATCGATGTGCTTAAGTCCACAGATATTATTGTTCTGAACGAGGTTGATTGGGGTCTGAAGCGCACCGGCTATCGATCAGTCGTCCGGGAATTGGGGGATGCTCTGAATATGAACTGGGCATATGGGGTCGAATTCATAGAAGTAGACCCTATCAGTCTGGGAACGGAGAAGCTAGAAGAGTGGGAGAATGAGGCGGAGCGTCAACGACTTCTTGCTGAGATTCGGGTGGATAAAAAGCGGTTGCGAGCCCTACATGGGACGGCGGTTCTCTCCCGTTACCCCATTTTAGGGGCGCGCGTGGAGCCATTTCCGACGGCGGGGTATGACTGGTATGCAGAAGAGAAGCAGGCACTCGCCCCTTTGGAAAAAGGAAAGCGCATTGGTGCAGAAGCGGCCTTCTTGGAGAAGATCTCGCGACAAATTCGACGAGGAGGCCGCACCTCGCTGATCGTTACCCTCGATGTCCCGGATCTAAAAGAGAAAAGGTTGACGGTGGCGGCGACACACCTGGAAAGCAATGCCTCGCCGGAAACACGCCGTAAACAGATGGAGGAACTTCTTGCGTTGCTCCGAGACATCCACAATCCTGTCATCATCGCGGGAGACCTGAACACAACGGGCGGCGATTCAACTCCGACTAGCATCAAGAAGCAGATATACCAGCGGTTAGGAAGCGCGGAGTTTTGGGCCAACACCGGAGCCAAGTACGCCACTGGCGTTGGGCTGGTCTACGATGTTGCGAAGGGCAGCTGGAATACTTACAAGAATCAGGATGATCCCACGGCAAGGAACATCCCACTCGTGGGACCCAACCCGGAAGCCGAGATGTTTAGCCTGCTTGAGGAGTTTCGCTTTCGGGACGGCCTTGCCTTTGACTTCCGCGGGAACGAAGATCGGACCATCAATGGGACAAAAGGCACTCTTGCAAATTCGAACCAGCGAGATACTAAGGGATTCACCACAACGTACGAATTTGAGCGAGCCATCGGCATAGTTGGAAAGATGAAGCTCGACTGGATACTCGTGAAGACCTATCTGACAAATCCTCGCGATGACAACGGAACCTATCGCTTTGCGCCCCACTTCGCTAGAACCATAACGTCGGTTAATTACGCACTGGCTACCCGTCTCTCCGATCACGATCCCATCAGTGTCGACTTGCCATTTGAGGAACCGGCTCGGTTGAAGGACAACAAGGCAGAAAAGTAGAGACCCTCTTTCCCCGGATTTAACCCGAGGGCTATGCGCCAAGGTCGGCAAAAGCCGTTTAACCGAATCATCCTGGTGGTGCTTGATAGCGTGGGCGTTGGGGCCATGCCGGATGCTGCCGATTACGGAGATGAGGGCCGGGACACCCTGGGGCACATCGCGGAGTTGCGGAGATTGGACCTCCCCAACATGGTGCGCCTGGGACTCGCCAACATCCGACCCTTGGCGGGTGTCACTCCTCCTGCGAAACCGCAAGGCGCATACGGGAAGGCGGCGCTCCTCTCGCCGGGCAAGGACACCACGGCAGGGCACTGGGAAATGGCGGGAATCATCCTGGAACACGCCTTTCCCACTTATCCGAACGGCTTTCCTCGGGATTTGATGGAAGAGTTCGAGCGGGCCATCGGTCTGAAGACGCTGGGAAACGTCCCCGCCTCCGGAACGGAGATTATCAAACAACTGGGCGAGGAACATCTGAAGACGGGGAAGCCCATCGTCTACACATCGGCCGACAGCGTCTTTCAGGTGGCGGCGCAGGAGGAAATCATCCCGGTTGAGGAACTCTATCGAATCTGCGAAATCGCGCGCCGCTTGCTGCAGGGTGAACATCGCGTCGGCCGGGTAATTGCCCGGCCATTCGTGGGACGGCCGGGTTCCTTCCAGCGGACCGAACGACGCCATGATTACGCCGTCGAACCGCCGCGCCCCATGTTGCTGGACCTTCTTCGCGACGCCGGGCTCGCTGTCGTGGGGGTGGGGAAGATTCCAGACATCTTCTTGAACCGCGGAATCACCCGGTCATTCCCCGGAAAGAACAACCGCCAGGCGCTGGAAAGCACCGAAGCTGCCATGGGGGAGAATTTCCGGGGGCTCTTGTTTACGAATCTGGTGGATTTTGACATGCTCTACGGACATCGGCTGGATGTGGAGGGATATGGCCGGGCGCTCGAAGAAGCGGACGCTTTCCTTCCCAGGATTCTCGCCGCCCAGCGGCACGACGATCTCCTCATTCTCACCGCCGACCACGGATGCGATCCAAAGGGGCCTTCCACCGACCATTCCCGGGAGTATGTTCCCATCCTTGCTGCCGGACCGAAGGTGCGGCCCGGAGTTAACCTGGGAACGCGCGCCACGCTGGCGGACATCGGGGCGACGATTGCGGAGAACTTCGGGCTAAACCTACCGAAGGGGTCAAGTTTCCTGGAGAGCATATCCGGGGGAGAGAGCTGAGCAGCCGCTACCGGCCCTTGGCCACCGAGGCCGGTTCCACGACCTTGGGTGCAAAGTACCCCGTGCGGGTCCTCACCTGGAGCTTCAACCGTTTGTCGGGGGCGACGGCATCCACGCGAACCGCACGAAACGTCCCGTCTTTCGCCGCGTTGGCGGGATAGTACGCAAGGGTGTACTGATTGCGAATGTCGCGGGCAATCTGTACGCAGGTGGGTTCCACTTCATCGAGCGAGCGCGGGAAGTAGGCCTGACCACCCGTGGCGCGGGCGACCTTTTCGAGGATTTTCGCCGCGCGCTTGGCCCCGCCCCGGCGATTCTTGAAGAGGCCGCCGGGCTCCTGCTGGCCGAGCAGCCCGATGGCATAGACGACGGCGTTGGCTTTCTGCGCGTAAGCAAAAAGCTCTTCGAAGGAGTAACGGCTGGCGTTGTCTTCACCGTCGCTGATGACCAGCAGCACCTTCTTGTCGCGGTTGCCGAGTTTCAGGTGGTCGAGCGAGGCGTACACCGCGTCGTAAAGTGCCGTGCCGCCCCGCGAATCGATCTTGTCGAGCGCCGATTTCAGTTCTTCGATGTTGGTCGCGAAGTCGCCGGGCGTGTCAAGGTAATAGATGTCGTTGAAATTGACGACGAAGACTTGATCCTGGGGGTTGGAGGTCCTGACAAAAGTCACCGCCGCGGCGTTCACCGCCGCCCGCTTTTCTCGCATGCTGCCGCTGTCGTCGATGACGATTCCCATAGTCACCGGGATATCGGCATGAGAGAACACCGCCAGTTTCTGCAAGGCGCCGTCCTCATAGACACGGAAATTCTCCCCCTTGAGATCGTTGACCTGCCGGCCCTTCCCGTCTAACACGGTGGCGTGGAGGACCACCAGGTTGACGTCCACGTTGATCGTGAATTCGCGGCCACGCCGCTCGGGCTGCGTCGTCTGCGCGGAAAGCGAAGTGCATAGCCCCAGCAGGGCGACGGCCAACATTGTGACGAGCTTCCCCATCGCCGATCCCCTTTTATTGCGTAGGAGCATAGTACCCGGTGCGGGCGTAAACTTGAAGCGGGGGCAGTCCTCTCGGGGGATTCAATTTGACCCTGATCCTGCGCCACCTTCCGTCGCGAACCATGTTGGACGGCCGGTACCCGATCACGTACTGATTCCGCAGTTCGATGGATATCTTTTCCATGATGTCGGGCAGTTCGTTGGCGTCCTCAACGCTGAACATCCGGCCGCCGGAAACGTGCGAGAGTTCCGCCAGCAGACCGGGCCCGCGGGCTTCCTCCGCGGTCCGGCTGCGGGAGCTCAGCGGCTCGAAAATGCCGACGGAGTAAATTTGCACGTCCGATTCCTTCATGGCCCGTTTCACGTCCTCGTCGGTGTAGCGGCTGTGATTATCGCCGCCGTCGGAGATCACCAGCAGGGCCTTGCGGCTCGTCGTGGCCTTCTTGGCTTCCGCCAAGCCCAGATAGATGGCGTCGAGCAAGGCCGTTTTTCCTCCCCCTCTGACGAAGAGCAGCCGGTCCTGGAGGTTCTCGTACTTTGACGTGAAGCCCGTAATCAGGTTAGGCCTCTCGTTAAAGTTGATGAGCATAAACTCATCCTGGGGGTTGGATGTCTTGAAGAACTGGAGGGCTGCCTCCTTGGACTTGTTGATCTTGTCGCCCATGGACCCGCTGGAATCAAAAATCATCCCCACGGAGATGGGCGTGTCTTCGGTGGAGAAAGAGGCAATCTCCTGCTCCACTTTTTCGTCGAAGACCTGAAAGTTGGATTGGTCGAGCCCGGTCACGATGCGGTCGTAAGGGTCGGTGACCGTCACGTTGATGATCACCATCGTGACGTCCACCTGAATGGGAGTGGGGTGAATGGCCTCCTCTCGGACCGAAATGCGCGAACCTTCCTGTTTGGCCGCGGTTTCCCGTCCGTCAGGTGACGGATTCTCGGCACCGGGCACACAAAGCGACGGAGCTGCGATCAGACCCCCGAGGGTCAAGATGGCCACCCCGAGTCGGAATGCGCGGCGCTGGACAGTGAAGGCCATCGCTGGAGCCCTTCCTAACCCGGGCCGAGGCACCACTCCCTGCTCCCGGCGTTTATTGCCTCATGCCCCGCTATCAAGCTGCTCCCCGAATCTTATCACAATTCCTGCCGAGGGGAACCTCCGCCGCTGCAAAAACTCCAGCGCTCGGCGGGGATGGGAATCCAGAGCGCCGGACGCGTCCGTTGCCGGCCGATATTTGCCGATTTCGCCGGAGAGGGAGGAATTTGCCGTTGACAAGATTTTCGAGAGGGCGGATAATTGCCCGTACCGAATCCTGCCGCTGTTCATCAACCCTTTCGGTACAAGATTAGGATTGTTGTTGCGTTCGTGGCCGTCCGTGAACGCTCAACGGCAAGCATTTGGGACAACACCACCAACCCGAACAATTGAATAAGGGAGGCGTATGGGTGCCAAATACATCTTTGTGACCGGAGGTGTGGTCAGTTCGCTCGGCAAAGGGCTCGCTTCCGCGTCCATTGGTTCCCTCCTCGAGGCGCGGGGACTGAAGGTCACGCTCCTGAAGTTCGATCCTTACCTGAACGTGGATCCCGGGACGATGAGCCCGTTCCAGCACGGCGAAGTCTTTGTCACCGACGACGGGGCGGAGACGGATCTCGACCTGGGCCATTACGAGCGGTTCACCCACGCCCGCATGCTGCGCGACAACAACTGCACCGCAGGACGCATCTATGAAACCATCATCTCCAAAGAGCGCCGCGGCGACTATCTCGGAAAAACCGTTCAAGTCATCCCGCACGTCACCAATGAAATCAAGTCCGCCATCCGCAAGGTCGCGAATGAAGTTGACGTGGTTATTGTCGAGGTCGGAGGCACGGTCGGCGACATCGAATCGCTCCCTTTTCTCGAGGCCATCCGCCAGATGCGCCAGGAGCAAGGGCGGCACAGCTGCGCTTTCGTCCACCTGACCTTGGTGCCCTTTATCGGCGCTTCGGGCGAATTGAAGACCAAGCCCACCCAGCATTCGGTCAAGGAACTTCGGGAGATCGGTATCCAGCCGGATGTACTCCTCTGTCGTACGGACCGCTATCTTTCGCCGGAGCTCAAGGCAAAGATCGCGTTGTTCTGCAGCGTGCCCGAAGAAGCGGTGATCACCGCCAAAGACGTTGAAAATATTTATGAGGTCCCGCTGGTGCTGGCCAGCGAGGGGTTGGACAGTCAGATTCTTCGCTGTCTCGACCTCCACACCCCCGAACGAAACATGCAAGAGTGGACGGACCTCGTGGACCGGATCCACAATCCGGGCGGCGAGGTGACCATCGGCATGGTCGGCAAATACGTCGAATTCCAGGATTCATACAAGAGTCTGAAGGAGGCGCTCGCGCACGGCGGGATCGCCCACAACGTCAAGGTGAATTTGGTCTGGGTCGAGGCCGAGGGGCTGGAAGGCGATGCCTGGGAGGACCCACTCAAAGAAGTGGATGGCATCCTGGTTCCCGGAGGATTCGGGCAGCGGGGCATCCCGGGAATGCTGCGCGGCATCGAGTACGCCCGAACCCGCAAGGTGCCTTACTTCGGCATTTGCCTGGGAATGCAGTGCGCGGTCATCGAATTCGCGCGAAACGTCTGCGGTTTGAAGGGAGCGGACAGCACGGAGTTCAATCCTTCCACTCCCCATCGTGTCATCTATAAGCTGCGCGAGCTGCGGGGGATTGACGAACTGGGCGGCACCATGCGTCTGGGC
This sequence comes from Terriglobia bacterium, assembly GCA_035528275.1. Taxonomy (GTDB): domain Bacteria; phylum Acidobacteriota; class Terriglobia; order UBA7540; family UBA7540; genus DATKYV01. The sequence continues at coordinate 6,914 of DATKYV010000042.1, forward strand.
GCGTGGACGGCGCGGCTGAAGCCGGGCTCGTTCGCCGAGCAGGCCTATGGTGCGCTGGAAATCTCCGAGCGGCATCGCCACCGCTACGAGTTCAACCGCGAGTATGAACAGGAGTTGGTTGCTCACGGGTTGGACATCGCCGGTTCAACTCCCGATGGGACCTACGTGGAAATCGTGGAGATTCGGGACCACCCGTGGTTCCTGGGCTGCCAGTTCCACCCTGAATTCAAATCCCGCCCGCTCACGCCGCACCCGCTCTTCAAAGCGTTTATTGGCGCCGCCTGCCAGCACCGCAAGCAACGGCTGGGCGCCCGCCCGGAACCGGCGAGGGTGGCCGGGAGGATGGTCGGTCATGGCGCGCTGGCGGCGGGCGGTGTCGAGCTTTCCGGCGAGGCGAGCGGTGCCAAAGCTTGAGGGCGCGGTGTCAGGCGTGATAGTTCCGGGAGCCAGCCGGGAGCAGGAATCGACATTCACCGTTTGACGGCTTAGAATTCACACTCGATGGCCCACCAAGTCCGCATTGGAAGGTTTCGCGCAGGCGCGGGACAGCCGCTCTTCCTGATTGCCGGGCCTTGTGTTATCGAAAGCGAGCGGCATGCCTTGAAGATGGCCGCGCGCCTGGCGGCGGCCGCGCGCAGTCTCCGCATCCCCTTCATCTTCAAGACTTCCTACGACAAGGCCAACCGCACTTCGCTCGACTCCTACCGCGGACCGGGCTTGTTGCGAGGGCTGGAAATCCTCAGACGAATCAAGAAGAAACTGGGCGTTCCTATCTTGACCGACGTGCACGAAGTTGCGCAGGTCGGGCCCGCGGCCGAGGTCTGCGACGTGATTCAGATTCCGGCTTTCCTTTCCCGGCAGACGGACCTGCTGCTCGAGGCCGGCCGATCCGGCGCGGTGGTCAACATCAAGAAAGGGCAGTTCCTCTCTCCTTGGGACATGCGTCACGCGATTCAGAAAGTTGCGTCCACGGGCAACCACAGTATTCTGGTGACCGAGCGAGGGACTTCATTCGGCTATAACAACCTGGTGGTGGACGTGCGCGGGCTGAAGGTCCTGAAAGAGTTTGGTTATCCCGTGATTCTCGATGTGACGCACGCCTTGCAGTTGCCCGGCGGCGAGGGCAAACGAAGCGGTGGGCAGCCGCAGTTCATCGAACCTCTGGCGCTGGCGGGCGTGGCCGCGGGAGTTGACGGAGTCTTCATGGAAGTTCACGATCGCCCGGCGCGCGCCCTCTCGGACGGTGCGAACGCGCTTCCCCTCGGTCTCTTCAAACCTCTGGCCAAAAAGCTCCGCGATCTGGGGCGATTCACCCGCCGGCTGAAATAGCTTCGCAGTCGCCGCGGGGGGCTCTCCCTCCTTCATCAACGGGCACGCTCCACGCTCTTCCGGTGGCCCCGGCCCACACAATTTCTGTTATGATTCCCGCACTTCGGAGGGGTGCGGAGGACCGCTGCCCCCTCGCCGCGCCAGAGGCGACAGACCAAAGAGGTACGAAAGAGAGACTGGTGGCCACGACGATGACCGGGCAAGACGCCCGGAAGGAAATCGCTCTGCTGGTGAATTCCCGGTATCCGATTATCTATTTGGAAACCTGGGAGGAGAGCCGGGCGACCGAAATCCTCCGGTTGGTGGCGCATGACCTGGGACTGAACCTCTACGTCTGGACATTGACTCAGGGATTGTCCCGCGCCGGAGGAGCGCCCATTTATAACACTCGCGAGCCGATCCAGGCTTTGACGGAAATCCTCGGCGTCGAGGGCGATGCGATCTACCTCCTCAAAGACTTCCACAAGCACCTTGAAGACCAGGTTGTAGCGCGCAAACTCCGCGACCTGGCCTTTGTGTTCAGGCGCGCCCGCCGGTCCATCGTCATTTCCGCGCCTGTGGTGACCATTCCTGTGGAGCTGGAAAGAGATACGGCCCGGTTCCATCTGGGACTTCCGGATGATTTGGAATTGACCCAACTGGTTCAGACGACGGTGAGCGAGCTGGCGGCGAATCACCACATCCGAAGAGACCTTCCCGAAGATCAGCGTCCGAACCTCGCCCGAGCTCTTCGCGGCCTGACGCTCGAAGAGGCTCGGCGCGTCTTGACCCAGGCGGTCCTGGCCAGCCTGAGCCTTGACGCCGGGACGCTCGAGCGTTTGCACGAAGGCAAAAGCCAGCTCATCAAAAACCAGGGCGTTTTGGAGTTTTTGAGGGTCGAGGGGGGACTGGATTCGATCGGGGGCTTGGCGCGCTTGAAGGCGTGGCTCGCCAGGCGCCGCGACGCCCTCACACCTGCGGCGGTCCGTTACGGCCTGGAGCCTCCCAAAGGAATTCTGATTCTGGGGGTCCAGGGATGCGGCAAGAGCTTGTGTGCGAAGGCGGTGGCGCGCGAGTGGGGAATGCAACTCCTGAAGTTCGATTGCAGTGCCCTCTTTGACAAATACGTCGGCGAGTCGGAGCGCAACCTGCGGAAGTCCTTGCAGGTTGCGGAGGCCGTGGCGCCTTCCGTCCTCTGGATCGACGAAATCGAGAAGATGTTTCCGCTGGCCGCGCTCCGGGCCGAGGCCGACGCCGGCCTTTCAGCGCGGATTTTCGGCAGCTTCCTTACCTGGCTGCAGGAGAAAAAGGCTCCCGTCTTCGTGGTGGCCACCTCCAATGATGTTTCCAGCTTGCCGCCCGAACTTCTTCGCAAAGGGCGCTTCGATGAGATCTTCTTCGTCGACCTGCCGGACTTGGAAGCCCGCAAGACCATTTTCGCCATCCACTTGAGGGGACACCAGCAGAGCCCGGAAGGCCTCGATATCGATGCCCTGGCCCAGGCGGCCCAGGGGTTCAGCGGCGCGGAGATTCAACAGGCCGTCACCTCCGCTCTCTATGCCGCCTTCGCGAAGAAAACTGGCCTGACGACGGAGATGATTTTGAAGGAGATTCGCTCCACCTTTCCGCTTTCGGTGACCATGCGGGAGAAGGTGGAAGCGCTGCGCGCATGGGCCCGCGACCGCACCGTGCCGGCGGATTAAGCGGTTCTCGAAACGGTTGACGCGCCCCCACGGTTGAGCTAGCTTGCTTCACTAAGAGGAGCGGCCAAGGCAGACATGGCCTTTTCGATCCGCAACCTGAAAATTCGCCAGCAGATTCTCCTCGTGACCCTCCCTCCCATGTTTGTGCTGTTGTGCGCCATCGCCCTGCTTTTCTACGCCTACTGGATGTCGCGCCAGACGGACCGGGCGGTTCGCCAATCTGCGGAGAGTGTGATTCAGGGCGAGCGGCTGCTGCGTCATCTGACCGAGATGCACGCCGGGGTGCGGGGCTACCTCCTTGCCCGCGACCGCCGGTTGCTCGTCCCCTACGAGAACGTGGAAGCGGAAATCCCGCAAGAGTTTGCCACACTGCGTGAGCTCGAAGGCGATGACCCTTCCACGGTGGCGACGGTGGATTCCATCCTCGCCGAAACCCGGCAGTGGCAGACGGAATGGGCTATCCCCACGATTGACAAGGTGAAGCGGGGGGACATCGCTCAATTGGGCTCGATCCTTGCCGAAGGGGAGAAGCGCATCGCCTCGTTGCGCGAACGACTCGCCACAGTGCTTCAGGCTGACCGGGCGGAAAACCTCGAATACATGCGGGAGAGCGAGCAAGCCATGCGCCGCATGCTCCTCCTGGCGCTGGGCGTGGCCCTGCTGGTGGCGATTGTCGTTCTGCTCCTCACCCGTGAGGTGGCGGGCTTGCTCGAACAGCCCGTCCTGCAGCTCATTGAAGCTTCTCAACGGGTGAGTCGTGGGGATTTCGAGCCCAACCTTCCTCCCTCAGCCAACAACGAATTCGGTGTTCTCTCCCAGAGTTTTTCGGAAATGACCACGGCGCTCCGCCGCGACCGCCAGGAACTGGCGGCGTTGAACAAATTCTCCGAGGCCGTGACCCAGTGCACATCCGAGGCGGAGATCTACGAGCAGGTGCTCCACTTGCTCCGCGAGCGCTTCAAGCCGCGGCAGGCCATTATCTTCCGTCTGAACACTTCGGAGAATTATCTGGAGGCTGCGGCCTCTCTGGTCCCGCTTCCGGAGGAATTGCGCGACTGGCCGATCATCGAGGAGCCCCACAACTGCAAGGCGGTGCGGATGGGCCGGAGGTTTCTGGTCAACGACGTCACCGCCGAGCCGCTCTGCCCCGCAAAATTCCTCCACCCGAAGGAAGGGAGCTACTACTGCGGCCCCCTCATCGCCGGCGGCATCATCATTGGGGCCGTCCGCCTGGAGGGCCCCGCGGATTTCTGGACACCCGAGCGCGAAAGCTTGCTGGAAAGTTACTTGAGCGGTACGGCCTCGGCGCTTTCCAACTTGCGGCTGCTCGAGTCCATGAAGCAGCGGGCCAACATCGATGAACTGACCGGATTGTACAACCGCCGCTTCCTGGAGGATTATGGCCGGAAATTGATCGCCATGGCGCGCCGCAAGGAAAGCCCCGTCGGCGTCGTCATGATGGATCTGGACCACTTCAAGGAGTTCAACGACGTTTACGGCCACGAGGTGGGAGACCGCATCCTGCGGCACTTCGCCAAGACCGTCACCCCGGCGATTCGCGAAACAAACCTGGCGGCGCGATTCGGCGGGGAAGAGTTTGTCGTGCTCCTTCCGGATACGGGACTCCAGGCTTGCGTCCTCGTCGCGGAACGTATCCGTAATGCCGTGGCGCGCTCATCGGTGCCGCTCGGGCCGGACCGGCCGTCTTCGCAGCTTACCGTCAGCCTGGGGATCGCGGTCTACCCGGAACACGGTCAGACTCTGGAGGAGCTGCTGCTGGCCTCTGACAAAGCCCTTTACGAATCCAAGCGGGCGGGGCGCAACCGGACCACCGTCTATGTGCCCCAGGAAGAAACGGCGGGCTGATTCCCACCCGCCGGACTCGAATCCCTGGAGCGCAGGTCATGGGTTGTTGAACCCATGGGGAATCTCCTGCCTGTGATATCATTCCAATTCGTCGCCGCACCATGAGCCTGGAAACCGCCCGCAAAGTCCTGGAAATCGAAGCGAAGGCCCTGAACGAGCTCGTCGACCGCCTGGATAAGTCTTTCGAGCGCGCCGCCGAAATCCTGCTCGACTGCCCCGGACGGGTGGTGGTGACGGGCATGGGGAAGTCAGGCATCATTGGCCAGAAAATCTCCGCGACGCTTTCCAGCACCGGCACTCCATCCTTCTTCCTGCATCCGGCGGAAGCGATCCACGGCGATCTGGGCCGCCTGGTCCGCAACGACGTCGTCCTGGCGCTCTCTTACAGCGGAGAGACGGAGGAGTTGCTGCGCCTTCTCGATACCATCAAGCGTTTGGCTCTCCCACTGATTACGCTGACCGGAGGTCTTTCTTCGACCCTCGCCCAGGCCAGCGATGTGGTCATCGACGTGGGAATTCGACAGGAGGCCTGCCCCCTGGGTCTGGCCCCGACGGCTTCCACCACGGCCATGCTGGCCATGGGAGACGCCCTGGCCATGGCGCTGCTCGAGAAGCGAGGTTTCAAGGAGGATGACTACGCGGCGCTGCATCCGGGGGGCGGTCTGGGCGTTCGCCTGAAGCGCGTCGAGAACGTGATGCACACCGGCGCCCAGATTCCCCGCGTGGCGCCGCAAACGCCGGTCACGGAGGTCATCTACGAGGTGAGCAAAAAGGGTCTGGGGCACGCCGCGGTGGTTGGCGACGGCGACTTGTTGGTGGGATTCATCTCGGACGGGGACCTGCGGCGGTTCTTCCAGAGGGAAGGGAATCGCGCTCTCAGCCTGACGGCCGCCGATTGCATGACGCGTTCGCCGGTAACCATTTCGAGGAAAGAACTCGCAACGCGGGCGTTGAACTTGATGGAGTCGCGCAAGATTACCTCGCTCCCCGTGGTCGATGATGCGGGACGGCTGGAGGGTGTGGTCCACATCCATGATTTATGGACTACACAAATGTTCTAATACTATTCCAAGTTATATGAAGGAGCTGTCGAGAAAGCCGGACGGAAAAGGGCCTGTGACGAATCTCACGGCCTCGCCGGCCGGTGCGTCTGTACTTCCACCATGCCCCTGAAACCAAAACAACTGCGCGCCCGCGCTCGCCGCATCAAGCTGATTCTCTTCGACGTCGACGGGGTGATGACCGACGGGCGCATTTACTACGTGCCCCGGCCGCACGGCGGACTCACCGAAACCAAGACCTTCAATTCCCGCGACGGGCTGGGGATTCGCTTTGCCCACGCCGCGGGGCTGAAGACGGGAATTATTTCCGGGCGCGGATCGCCGATCGTCGAACACCGCGCGAAGGAGCTGGGCATTCACTACATCCAGCAGGATGCTTTGGAGAAGGTGGCGCCGTACGAGAAGATCCTTCGCGCCGCCGGTCTGGCTGATGAGCACGTCTGTTTTGTGGGTGACGACGTCGTCGACTTGCCTCTGCTCAAACGTGTGGGTCTGGCGGTGGGCGTGGGAAACGGGCATCCGGCGCTACGGCGTCACGTCGACTACTGGACAAAGAACCCGGGCGGAATGGGCGCGGTGCGTGAAACCATTGAGCTGATACTCGACGCCCAGGGAAAGCTCCAACCCATCCTCCAACACTACCTGAATGCCCCGCAGACCGGTTGAAGACCAAGCCTAGCCGCCGGAGACCCTTGGTGATTCGAGGGCGCTCAGAGCGCCAGGCGTGTTCGCGTGCTCACGCCCTTCTACCATCCCCCACCGCCTCCGCCACCTCCGCCTCCCCCCGAGGAGCCCCCGCCTCCGCCTCGGGAACTCGACCCGGGGGCCGTCGACGATGAGGAGACTGCGCCCGAAAATGAGCTGCCGAGCGAGGAAGCGAAGCCGGTGGCTCCCAAGTCCCTCCAGCCCGATCCGGAATACCAGGATGGGGAATAGGTGGCCTGTTGTGTACCCGCCGTGGCAAGCACGTCGGAAAACTGTTCGGACCACTCCTGTTCGAGGTCCAGAGCCAGGGCGTAAGGCAGGTACTTCTCGAAGAGGGCCGGGGTCTTGTTGAGAGGAGTCAGGACGTTGAGCCGGTCCTTCTCGGTTGCGGCGAGGAACATCTTGAACCCGTCGATTTCATCCATCAGCCTTCTCCCGGCACGCGTGGGGGCCTTCATGAGGTGGTGGAAGAGGTAGTTGACGAACGCCGTGGCCAGCAGAATGAGAATGACGGCAGCCGAAGTCGCGGTCGCCAGAAAGTACAGTCCGACGACCTCGCCTGCCAGGAAGGGAAGAGAGAATACGGTCATGAACAGAGCCGCGCCCAGCGCCCCGAATCTGATCCTCCCCGCCGACCCCACGCTCCTCCACAGATTAATAGCCTGCGAGAGCAGGAAGAAGACTGCAACACTCCAGCCGAGCAACCAAACGGACATGAAGATGGAGATGTACCGGCTTTCTCCGGTCTGCGTTAGTGCGACAAAGACCAGAATCAGCACGGAGAAGATCAATCCCGGGATCAGGTATCGACGGTTGGTAAAGAAATAGACCCTCTCCATACTCAGCTGGAGCGAAGCCTTCAGCCCTTCGATGGCGGCGCTGATGGTGGAGTGGTTCGTATTCTTGAGATCGATGTGCGATCGCGAGCTGAACAGCGTATTGGCGGCGGCTTTTTCCTCGGCTGATAGTTGGGCTTTGTCCTCTTTCGTCTTGCTGAGGGTGTAGTCGCCTTTCGTCTCGGCAATCTTCAAGTATCTCTTGACGGCCATATTGATGACCGCGGCGGCGAACGTCTTATGGTCGAACCCCATGCGGTCGAGGAAGCGCACCGCCGCAGGCGACAGCCCCCGAGGAGGCTCGTAGCGCGGCATGATGATCCCCCGCGCCGGGTCCCGTCCCACATATAGCCAGGCGATGAAGAAGTAAAGAAGGAGGAGGAGGAAACCCACCAAACCGGCTATCGTGCTCAGGTTGTCGCGGAGGAAGTAATGGATCTTCATTTCCCGCGTGGGCTCACTGACGAATCCCTTGGGCCAGGCGATGACGATGGTCAATCCTTCGGCGGGTTGGAGCTGGCGGCTGGTGACGAAAAAAGAGGTGATCCCCGAAGGATCCACCGACTTTTTGAAGGCGGTCCCCACCGATCCCTGGGGACCCGTGTAGGCGTCGAGGAGCAGAGCGTCCCGCTGAATTCCCTGGGGCAGGGTGACGGTTGCGGACGCTTCGTCGATGGGAAAGTCCCAGCCGTTGCCGGTGGTGTTCCAGTACAGCTCGTCGTGATCCGCGAAAAATCCGATTTGGCGGTCGGTCTTATAGAGGATGGTGTAGGTGTAATCTGCTTCCCGTAGGAAGACGTCGCCTCGGCCGATGCGGACTCTCTTGCCGTTGCTCAGGTTTTCTACC
>DATKYV010000043.1:0-9520 GCA_035528275.1 Terriglobia bacterium
CCTCCCGCAGCTTTACATCGACCCGGTGGAGTGCATCGACTGCGGCGCCTGCGTGCCGGTCTGCCCGGTCTCGGCGATCTTCCCGCTCGACGACCTGCCGGAGAAGTGGAGCAGCTTCACCGAGACCAACGCCGCGTACTATAAGAAGTAGCCACGCACTTCCGGTGGAATCTCACCCGCCGGAAGTGTTTTCAGCCTCGACCCGCTCCCCTTTCCTGCCGGCGGGGTTTTGCAGAAGCCTGCCACGCACGCACTTTCCAACCGGGGTTGTCTCCATCACCAATTTCGGCTAGATTGCTGCTTTCCTTCCTTGTCGCCCCGTTTCGGCGCTGAGCCAAGGATCGCCCGGATCTTCGGGTCAAAAATCTCCGGTCGGAGTCATTCCATGAAAATCACCGCTGTTGAGCCTTTCGTGCTGGGGACGAGCTGGCGAAACCTCGTGTTCATCAAAGTAAAGACCGATGAAGGCTTGGTCGGCATCGGCGAGTGCACGCTGCAAAACCGCGAAGAAGGAATTCTTGGCTACCTTCAGGGTGCGGCCCGCCGTCACGTTGTCGGGTCAGATCCTTTCAACATCGAAGATCTGTGGCTGCGAATGTATCGCAACGATTTCTGGCGCGACGGCGTCATCGCCACAACGGTTCTGAGCGGCATCGAAATCGCCTGTTGGGACATCGTCGGCAAAGCCCTGGGGCAGCCGGTGTGGAAAATCCTGGGCGGGCGTTGCCACGAGAAGGTCAAAGCCTACGCCAACGCCTGGTACACGGTGGAGCGCAAGCCCGCGGAATTCGCCAAGCGCGTCAAGGTGGTGCTCGACAAGGGGTACAAGGCGCTCAAGGTCGACCCCTTCGGCCCGGGGGGGCTGGAGATTACGCGCGCGGAAAAAGTCCGCTCGGTGGAGCTGGTGGCGGCGATTCGCCAGGCGGTGGGGCCCGACGTCGAAATCTTCATCGAAATGCACGGCCGCTTCAGCGCCGCCACCGCCATTGACCTGGCGCACATGCTCGAGCCTTACTACCCGGGCTGGATTGAGGAGCCCTGCCCGCCCGAAGACATCCCCTCGCTCAAGAAGGTCGCCGACCACGTCAACCTCCCCGTCGCCACCGGCGAGCGTTACTTCACCCGCTACGGCTTCCGCGAGGCGCTGGAATCCGGCGCGCCGGACATCATCCAGGCCGACATCATCCACGCGGGCGGCATGCTGGAGATGAAGAAAATCGCCGCCATGGCCGACGTGCGCTCCATGGTGATGGCGCCGCACAACTCAAACGGCCCGGTCTGCACCGCGGCAAGCGTCCACTTCGACTTCTGCACCACAAACCTGAAGGTTCAGGAGTGCTTCGACGATTTCTCGGAGACCTGGGTGCGCGAGGCGGTGCCCGGCTGCCCCGTGCCCGTCGACGGCTACTTCCCCCTGCCCGAAAAACCCGGCCTGGGCATCGAACTCAACGAAGATGTCATCAAAGCTCACCCGTACCAGGAAAGGTTCTTCAACATGTGGGAGGATGACTGGCATAAGCGCGGGTTCGGTGGAGGCAAGTAGGGGCGGGTTTCAAACCCGCCCGTGTAAGGCGGGCTCCCGAGCGCTCGAGGAGCACATGACGAAGTTGAAATCGCAAATTGCGACCTCAAAAGTGGCGATTCCGCCGGAGCTGATTGAGCGCAGGATCTTCCTGATCCGCAGCCAGAAGGTCATGCTGGACGCTGATTTGGCGGAATTGTATGAGGTTCCCACGAAATCCCTGAATCTGGCCGTCAAGCGGAACCCGTCTCGTTTCCCCAAGGATTCTATGTTCCGGCTTACGCGCGAAGAAGCGGAAGCTTTGAGGTTGCATTTTGAAACCTCAAAGCAGGGCCGCGGTGGAAGGCGCTACCTTCCCTACGCCTTCTCCGAACAGGGCGTCGCCATGCTTTCCGAGTGTCCTTAGAAGCGAACGCGCCGTGCAAGTCAACATCGCCATCATGCGAGCATTCGTCCGATTGCGTGCCATCCTTGCGTCCCACGAAGACCTGGCACGAAAGCTCGCGGAGATGGAGAAGAAACATGACGCGAAGTTTAGGGTGGTATTTGACGCCATCCGCCAAATGATGGCACCGGCCGAAAAAGGTCGCCCTCGGATTGGCTTTCAGACGGAGCGCGCAAAATGATATGAAACCATCGCGACGACGATTTCTCCAATCCGCCCTCGGCATGCCGTTTGTCGCCGTAATCGGTGATGACGGTGCGCAACTTCTGCGCGCCGCGCCGCCGGCGCAGGGCCAAGACCTCTTTGACAATCCCCACATGATCCATTACGACGCGCAGTGCTTCACCCTGGAGGGCCGCGACACGCTCATCTTCAGCGCCGCGTTTCACTACCCGCGGTGCCCGAAAGGACTCTGGCGCGACCGGCTCACAAAGCTCCAACTCGCCGGATTCAACACCATCGAAACCTACGTCTTCTGGAACTACCACGAGCCCGAGGAAGGCCGTGTGGACCTGAGCGAGTTCGAGGAGTTCATCGCGCTCGTCAAGCAGATGGGCTTCCGGATGATCGCCCGCCCCGGGCCTTACGTTTGCGCCGAGTGGGAGCGCGGCGGATTCCCTGACTGGGTGGCAGCCAAGCGCTTCCCGCTGCGCTCCAACCATCCTGAAAGCATCCGCACATCGCAGCTCTGGTTCAACGAGGTCTTGCCGGTGATCCAGCCGCACCAGATCACCACCGGCGGGCCGGTCATCATGGTGCAGATCGAGAACGAATACGACTTCTGGCAACTCGCCGAGGACGCCAAGCGCGAATACGTTCGCGCCCTGGCGCGCATGGCGTGGAACGCGGGGATCAACGTGCCGCTCATTACCTGCTGGACGAAGCAGGCGCGGGAAAATTCCGATCCCGAGATGGGGCGCATCGTGGACACCTGCAACTTCTATCCGCGCTGGGAGATTTTGAAGCAGGTTTCACCCGCGCTTCAGAAACTGCGGCAAGAGGAGCCCTCGGCGCCGCTGGGGATCAGCGAACTGCAAGGCGGGTGGTTCAGTCAGTGCGGGGGCGAGTACGGGAAGCCGTCCCTCGAGGAGGCGAAGGAGGCCATCAGCGCGCTCAATCGCCCGCAGAAGCCAACCGTGGAAGAGTACATCGGCTGGGTGAGCCGCGCGGCCGGCAAACTTTCTGTCGAGCAGGAAGGCGTGGATGCCGCGCAGTACAACATGCTCGTGAAGACGGCGATCGAGCAGGGCGTGACCTATCTCAACACCTACATGGCTTTCGGGGGCACGAATTTCGACTGGGCGGCGAAGACCATGACCACCACTTACGACTACGCGGCGCCCATCCGCGAGCCCGGCGGGCTGTGGGACAAATACTACGCGGCGCGCGGCATCGGCGCCACCCTCTCGCTCCTGCAGCGCACCCTGCCCCGCGCCCAGCTTCTCGAAGGCGTTCCGCAATCGACCAACTCGAACGTCAGCGTCAGCGAACGCGTGAGCGGCAAAAGCGGCGTGCTGTTCGTTCGCGAAAACGCCAACGCCGACCAAAACTTCAAGATGACCTTCCGCGATCCGGAAAGCCCGACGCAGCGGCCGATCTCAACACCGCGCGAGGGCGAGCTGACGCTCGGGGCGCGGGAGATGAAGATGCTTCCCGTGCAGATTCCCATCACCGGCAGCACGCTTCGCTACTCCACGGCCGAAGTGCTCGCTCACGGCCTGATCGTCGACCGGCATTACCTGGTGGTCTACGACGAGCCCGGGCGCCTCGTGGAAATTTCCCTGGCCACTTCCGCCGAGCCGAGCGTCGAAGGCGATCCCGATTACAACTACTGGGATGAGGGATGGGAATCGATCGTCATTGGCGTGCGCGTTCGTGCCCTGGAGAGGGTTTTCATCGTCAACCATCACTTGATCTTGGTGGTCGCGCCCCGCGACCGCGCCCTGCGCTCCTGGACCGCCGAGTTCCCCTCTCAAATCATTCCCGGCGCCGAAGAACCCAAGCCCATGGTTCTGCCCTTTATCACTGACGCTTATCTGATCGGCGCCAGTGGTTCGAGCAAGAAAACCATTTGGGTAGAATTGGACTTCCTCCCCGGCGACCACTCGCTCACGGCGCTGCTGCCTCCCGTTCCCAGGAAGCTCCGCCTGGACGGAGTCGAGAAAGACTTTGCCTACGCTCGCGAGAAGCGGCTGGCCTTCCTGAGCCTGACCACCCCGCCGCCGCCCTACCAGCCCATCACCGTGAACCGGGTTGAGAGTTGGACGGAGAAATTCGACCCCGGCGTCGGCGATTGGCTGAGGGGTGCGGCGCGCCCGCTGGAAGAGCTGGGCCCGGTCCCCTACGGCTACGTCAAGTATCGCGCCGAGTTTGCGTATGGTGGCGAGCCCGCCATGCTGGTCTCCACGTTTGCCTACGATTTCAAAAAAGTTTTCGTGAACGGCAAGCTGGTTCCGGAAGCCTCGAATAACAGCAAGCGGACGGAAATCCCGCTTGGCAACTACGCGAAGAGCGGGACCAACATCCTGGAGATCGCTTACGAAGCCTTCGGCAGCCCGAACGGCGGCCCCAACCTGGGCGAGTTGAAAGGTGTGGAATCCGCGCGCCTCGGGAAAGGCTCGACGGTCGAAGCGTGGCAGATTCAGCGCTTCCCCGCCCCCATGCGCGGGCGTGAGATCGATCCGGAATTTCCGAAGACAGGATGGCAGCCCGCCGAGCTCACCGAGTTCGCTGCCGGCGAGCCACTCGTTCCGGCGTTCACTTGGTGCCGCGCGCAGTTTGATTTCCCAAGTCCCGTCTCCGGATGGTCGGTCCCCTGGAAACTTACCTTCGAGGCGGAGCGCGATGCTTTGCTCTACCTGAACGGCAGGTTCGTGGGACGCTACGTTACCGCCGGCCCGCAAAAAGATTTCTACCTTCCCGAACCCTTCTTCGCCCCTCAAAGCAAGAAGAACGTTTTGACCATCCTCCTGGCCTACGCCGGCCACCCGCGCTTCATCCGCACCCTGCGCATCGCGCCCTACGAGGAGTACACCACCCACCGCACGCGCCTGGAATTCGAATGGTAGCCCACTGGATCATGTAGCGCCGGGTTGTTTTGTAACTCTGCGGCTTTTAGGTCTGGTGGCTGGCGCAGGGTTTTTCGCCTCCCGCGCGCAAGAAGAGAGTCGCTTGATCGCCCGAGCCCACCGGGTGGCGCATACATGCGGTTCTGTCGCATGTGTGCGTTTGGTAGGACTAGAATTCGGGTGTGTGAGCAAGAAGAGCCGCAGGCCCCGACGCAACCGAGACGCCTCGAACGTTCTTCTTGCCAGGGGAATCGAATCAATGCTAAATGATTAGGTTTCTGCACTTCATCAAGAGAAGGATTGTATGGCTCGGAAGCGGAAAAGCAGACCTCGTGAGCAGAAAGCGCCGAAGCGTGCCGGAAGGTGCGTGGTCCGGCTGGCGGTCATCGGCCTGGGCACCGTGGGTACAGGGGCCGTCAAGGTCTTACAAGAGCACGAGCACGAGGTCGAGCGGCGGCTGGGCTGCCGGCTGGAGTTGAAGACCATCTGCGACGTCCTGGCCAAAGACGTTTCCTGGTTCGGCCGTCCGGTGCGCATCACCCGCGACTGGAAAGAGGTCATCGGCGATCCGGAAATCGACATCGTGGTGGAGCTCATTGGCGGCGCCACGGTAGCGCGCGACGTGGCCTTCGCGGCGCTCGACGCCGGCAAGCACCTGGTGACCGCCAACAAGCAACTGATGGCCGAGCACGGCGTCGAGCTCGACGAGCGAAGCCGCACCGCCGGAGTTCACCTGGGAATCGAGGCCTGCGTGATGGGCGGGACGCCGCTGCTCCACGCCGTGCGCGAGGGCTTGGCGGGCGAGCATTTCACGGCGACCTACGGAATTCTCAACGGCACCACCAACTACATCCTGACGGAGATGGAGGCGCGCGGCTCGTCGTTCGCTGAAGCCTTGGCCGAGGCTCAGCAGAAAGGTTACGCCGAGCGCGATCCCACCTTCGACGTGGAAGGTTACGACTCCCGCTACAAGATCGCCATCCTGGCGATGATCTGTTTCGGCCAGGCGGTGTCCGTGAAGAGCATTCCCGCCGAGGGCATCACGCGCATCGAGCAGGTGGACTTCGCCTACGCCCACCGCCTGAACCACACCATCCGCCTGATCGCCGGCGCCCGGCGGCGCAGCGGAAGGCGCCTGGAGATGTTCGTGCGGCCGATGATGATCCCCCAGGCATCGCCGCTGGCGCACGTTCTCGGGTCGATCAACGGCGTGCTGCTGGTCGGCAACAAGGGCGGCAACACCACCATCACCGGCCACGGCGCGGGCGGCGAGCCCACGGGCGTCGCGGTGCTTTCCGACGTTGTCCAGATCGCGCGCTCCATGGTGGCAGGCGGGGAAAGCATCACGCCGCTCGGCTACGTCACCTGGCATCCGGCAAAGACCGCGTCGCCGGGTGAGAGCACCATGAGCGCCTATCTTCGCCTGGTGGTGCGCGACCGGCCGGGCATCCTGGCGCGGGTCTGCGGAATCCTGGCCCGGCACCACATCAACATCGACTCGGTGCTTCAGGAGCCGGCGGAAACCAAGAAGCATCTGCCCTTCGTGATGACCCTCGAGCCCACCGCGGAAAAGAACGTCACACGCGCCGTCAAAGAGATCGCTCGCCTGCCCTTCCTCGCCGAGCCGCCGCTCATGATGCCCTTCGCGGAACTTCCCTGAGATTTTTGCGGAATATAAGGCCGTGTCTTGGCGCTTCCCATGGCGCAGGGGCGCGAGGGTGTCCTCGCCGGCGATGAAAGTTGGAAGGGTTTTTAGCGTACGGGCTTCAAGCGGGAAGAGCGAATCTCGATGAGCCCTACGGCAGCGGTGTGTAGCTCACACGGTCGATGTAGAAGTACCGGTCGATCCCGATTGTTGCGTACCCGCCCCACCACGGGCCATCCGTTCCCCAGTGGTTGATCATGAAATAGGCGGGCGCGCTCGGCACGTGATCCGTATGGAACCCCCGCTGGACTCCATCAACGTAGAAGGTAATCTGCCCGGGCTCCCAGACAAACTTGTAGGTGTGGAAGACGTCGCCTATATCAGTGAGATCGAGGGTTGAGAAATATTCATCGTCCCCGGTGGGATCCGTCGATGGGTCCGTGTTGTTCCAATTCACCATGTAAAGGCTTTCGATGTCCTCTGGCCTCGCCGAAAACTCGAAATCAATTTCGGTCTCCGAGTTGTTGACGTAAATGAATCCTGCCGAAACGCTGCCCGAAGTGGGAGCTCCCGTGCCATCCGGAGTGGCGGCGGTTGAAGACATCCGCATCGTCCACTCGTAGGTGCCGTATCCGTATTTCTTCCTGGTGTAGATGAGCGCGCCGTGGGAGATGGTGCCGTTGCTTTTGGAACCCACAGGACCGATCTCTTGAGTCAAAAGCATGGAGAGCATGCCGCTTTGAGTCTTCACATGCGACGGCTCGTAATACCCGATATGTTGGTCGGGATAGTATCCAGGGGCGCGTCCGCTGGCGATGACCCAGAACCTCGTATTGAGCTGGTTGGAACTGAAGTCCTCCACCCACGCCTTGAATCCTCCGCCTCCCCGATTCGGCGCCCGGTTCTGACGCTGGGGTGGCGCAGCCTGCGCCAAATCGCCGCCCGCGAGCAACAGCGCCGCCAACATCACCGCACCTGCGACAGCGGCCAACGGGTCAATCCGTTTTCTCAACATCTTCGGATTCCTCCTTCCCTCTGGGAAAGGGTTCATCCCTCGCGGGGTAGGCAAGGCTAGACCTAGAGCCCGCATGTCCTACTCTCCTCGCTGGCGCCCGATTCGAGTCTGTGGGATAGGCGCAGCTTAGGCCAGCAGTGGGGGCGAGTCAAGCCGATTTACCGCCCTGTCGCTGGACGTATATAATTACGGAAATACTCACTCTGATTATTCACTTCGTCATTCCGGGAAGGAATGGCCCGAGTCTGGCACGGCGGCGCGCAGCGCCTCGCGCTTGGCGTAAAACACTCCGGAGAGAATCCGAGTGGTGATGGATCTTTTGTCAGACTCTCAGTTTCCGCTGGTAACACGATTGCCGGTAAGGCATCGACGTTGCGAAACACCACGGAGAGGGTGTGGCCGCTCGGACAAATTGTATGAGCTTGGCTCGAAAACTCCTGGCAGTGGGGCTTATTGCGGCTGCCGGCTTGGTGACGGCACCGTGGGCGACGACTCTCTTTGCCCAGCGCGCCCAACCGCT
The DNA here is from genome assembly GCA_035528275.1 of Terriglobia bacterium. Classification (GTDB taxonomy): domain Bacteria; phylum Acidobacteriota; class Terriglobia; order UBA7540; family UBA7540; genus DATKYV01. The sequence goes on from DATKYV010000043.1 coordinate 8,216, forward strand.
GCCCGGGTCCGAAGACTGCACGATGTGCCACGAAGCGGGCCGCCGCAAGGGCAAGCGCCAGCCGGGCGTTCCGCCGCCCTACAACGAGGCGGTTCTTCGCGCCTCTCCGCACGCCGCTCTCGACTGCAAAAGCTGCCACGTCGATCTGGCCGAGCAGGAGTTTCCGCACCCCGAGAAGCTGCAGCGCGTCGATTGCGGAATGTGCCATTCCCCGGAGCAGGAGCAGCACGCCGCGAGCCTGCACGGACGAGCCGCCAAGCGCGGCGATCCGCTGGCTCCGCGCTGCACCGACTGCCACGGCGCCCACAACATCCTTCGCCCCTCGGATCCCGCCTCTCCCACCGCCAAGACTGAGGTTCCGGGTCTCTGCGGGCGTTGTCATCACGAAGGCTCTCCCGTCCAGCTCACTCACAACATCCCGCAGGACCAGATTCTCGAAAACTACACGGAGAGCATCCACGGCGAAGGACTGTTCCGCCGAGGCTTGGTGGTCACGGCGGTTTGCACGAGCTGCCACACGGCGCATTTCGTTCTGCCGCACACTGACCCGCGGTCTTCGATCTCCAAGCAAAATATCGCCAAGACCTGCACGAAGTGCCATGCCCAGATCGAATCGGTCCACCGCAAGGTGATTCGCGGCGAGTTGTGGGAGAAGGGTCCGCACCTGATCCCCGCCTGCGTGGACTGTCACGAGCCCCACAAGATCCGCCGGGTGTTTTATCCGCAGGGGATGTCGGACCGCGATTGCCAGCGTTGCCACGCCAACCCGGAGCTCAAGTCATCCGCCGCCGGCCGCGCGGTTTCGCTCTTTGTGAGCGAGCGCGAGCTGGCCGAATCGCGCCACGCGCGGGTCGCCTGCGTGCAGTGCCATACCGAAGGGACGCCCTCCCATGAGCGCCCGTGTGACACCATCTCGACCAAGGTGGATTGCTCGGTCTGCCACGCCGACCAGATGAACCAGTTTCAGGAGAGCATCCACGGGCAACTGCTCGCCAAGGAAAGCCCCGACGCGCCCTCCTGCACGGATTGCCACGGCACGCACGGAACGCTGGGCCGCAACCAGCCGCGCTCGCCCACTTTTTCACGCAACGTGCCGGCGCTCTGCGCCAAGTGCCACCGCACGGGGAAGCGGGCCGCGGTGCGCTACCAAGGCACGCAGACGCAGGTGGTGGAGCACTACGTCGAGAGCATTCACGGCAAGGGATTGCTCGAAAGCGGGCTCACCGTCACCGCTAACTGCGCCGACTGCCACACGCCGCACCGCGAGCTGCCCAGCCGCGACCCGCGCTCCAGCGTGAATCCCAA
>DATKYV010000044.1:0-5439 GCA_035528275.1 Terriglobia bacterium
GCAGGCCCGCTACGCTCGCATGGGCGTGCAGAAATTCAACGACCAGGCGCGGCGCATGGGCCACCAGGTGATCATGGAGTTGAAATTCGACCGTGGCGACAAGGATTTTTCCCGGCAGGTGCGGATGCTGAAGGACGCCAATCTCGACGGCGTGGTCATTTGGGGCGAGTCGCCCGAGGCCGGGCTCATCCTCAAGCAAATGCGCGCCGCGGGTCTGGACATTCCCGCGTTCGCGGGCAGCCGCGTTTGCTACAAGGAGACATTGGACATCGCCGGGCCCGCCGCCGAAGGCTTGGTGTGCACCACACCGCTCGACCCCACGCGGGCCGATCCGGCGTGGGTGAGTTTCCGCGGGCGTTATCGCCAGCGCTTCGGCGAGGAGCCCATCGACTACGCGGCCTACGCCTACGACGCGATGAACATCATCATGGGCGCCGTCGAGAAAGCCGGGCTGAATCGCGGGCGCATCATGGATGCTCTTCGCGAGCATCGGTTGAAGGAATATCGCGGCGTGAGCGGCGTCGCCTTCTTCGACAACTCGCTCAACAACGTCGGGCAACTAACCTTCGCCCGCGTGAAAAACGGCAAGTTTGAATACTGGCCAGTGCCCCCACGCCAAGTCACGCTCAGCGCGGACGAAGTCGCCCGGAAGGATTGATGAACGTCCCCCGCCGCTGCAAGTTCATCCGGCGAATTCAAGTGAGAGATTCTTTGCAGATGCGTCCCTCATGGCCAGGCACCGGACTCCCGGTGCTGGCGATTCTGATCTTCGCCCCCCTGGCCGCAGCCCAAACCAACGCTCCGACTCCGTACGCCTCCATCGACAAGAGCGCCATCATTTACGCCGGGCCGGGACGCGAAGCGTCTCACGACATCACGGACGCAGATGTCGTGCTTGGCATGCTGGTTCCGCTCCAAGGGCCGCGCCGGGCAGAGGGGGAAGCGCTGCTCCAGGCAGCGCGAATGGCCGTCGACGACGAAGCTGCGAATCCTCTTCCCAAGGGCAGGCGGTTGGTGCTGCTGGCGCGCGACGAAAGTGGGCCCTGGGGGCGCGCCTCGACTGAAATCGTCCGCCTGGTGACCGACGACCGCGCGGTAGCTTTGCTCACCTCTGCCGACGGCGGCGCCGCGCACCTGGCCGAACAAGTGGGCAACAGGTTGGGGGTTCCGGTCGTGACCCTCGCTTCCGATGCCACCACGACCGAGATCAATATTCCCTGGCTGTTTCGCCTTCCCCCCAGCGACACCGCGCAGGCCGAAGCGTTTGTTGAAGACATTTACCGCCAGCGCCGCTTCCAGAGAGTCCTCCTGGTAACCGAGGAAAACCACGACGGACGCGTGGGCATAAACGCGTTCGAAAAGGCTGTCCACAAGCTCGGGGCGCCGGACCCCACGCTACTCTCCATTGACGTCACATTCGGGGATTTCGAGCCGTATTTGGCCGCCATCCGCGGACAACAACCGCAAGCTCTCGTCCTCTGGACAGGCCCGCAAACCGCGGCTCGCATTTTGGGTGGAAACGAGAAACGTTCCGTGACGGTCTACCTCTGCCAGAAGGCCGCCCAGGAACCTGTCACCCGATTGGAACTCGGAATCGAGGGAGGAAGCGTTTGGGCTGCCGCAGCGCGGCCGAATGAAACTGGCGCTGCGCGCCAGAGCTTCGAGCAGCGTTACAGGCAAAAGACGGGAACTCTCCCCAGCCCGACTGCCCTTGGCGCCTATGATGCCGTGCGCCTGGTGGCTGCCGCGCTGCGCGAGTCCGGTCCCAACCGCGCCCGCCTGCGCGACAGCCTGGCAAAGGCGCGCAATTTCCCAGGAGTTTCCGGCGCCATCTCCTTCGACGGCGCGGGGAACAATCAGGCCGCCTTCGTCCTCACTCGTTTACAATAAGGGGATGAGATCATCGCATGGCAAGGCAATCTTATGACGACCAAAGCATCGGTTGCTGAGTTCACCGCGCAGAAAAAACTGGCCGTAGTGGGCATTTCGCGCAAGGGGCGGAAGTTCGGCAACATGGCGTTCAAGGAACTCAAGAAGCAAGGCTACCAGCTGTTTCCCATCAACCCCAACGCCGAGACCATTCAGGGTGAGCGCTGCTATCCCAGCCTAGGCGCGCTGCCGGAGCCGGTGGACGGCGTGCTGGTCGTGGTTCCGCCCGCCGAGACCGAAAAAGTAGTGCGCGAAGCGGCCGCCGCGGGTATCAAACGCGTCTGGATGCAGCAGGGCGCTGAATCGCCCGAGGCAATTCGCTTCTGCCAGGAAAACGGCATCGAAGCCATCCATGGCGAGTGCATCCTGATGTTTACCGCACCCTCTGCCTTCTTCCATCGAGCCCATCGCTGGGTCTGGGGAGTGTTCGGCAAGCTGCCCCAGTAGGTTTCACCCTCCACGGCTCCCCCGCACTCCCGAGGTGCCTCGAGCGGGCACACCCCAAGCAGGGTGCTGAAAAACTTGTAGAGGCCCCGGCTCGCCGGGGCCATTGCGAGATTGAATCGACTGGACTTATGGCGATCTAAAATCGCCGCTACCTCACCAATCCGGGATTTTCCAACACCCTGTTAGCGGAGTTTTCTAATCGGCAGGACGTCCGTCTGCTCGTTCGGTTTTTTCTCGGTTTCTTCGCCGGCGAGGGAAGTCCCGGAATCCGAGGTGCCCTCGTCGGCGGGCAGCGTGCGGGCGCCGACGCCCAGCCCCTTGGGTTGGCCGGGAAAGGTCCCATCGGTTTGCTGCATTCGCACGGGGTGGGCGATGAAACGAAATCCCACGTCCCCGCGGTGAGTGATCTCGTCGGGAACGACCATTTCCAATTCCAGTGGCTGGTCGGGACTGATGCCGGTGGGGGCCACGAAGTGGATGCCGGACTTTGATATATCCTGCGTCACCGCCTGGGTTTCCACCTTTTCTCCTCCCGCGAGTCTCCAGGAGACCCGGAGGGGAACCTCGATGTGGTACCGGCGACTGCGCCGGCGCTCGTACCCTTCCTTGAGCGAAACGTTGGATACGTAACCCTGCGGAAGGTTGACGATCATCCCTTCCGAAGCGCCTATGGAATTGGGGAATTCCTGCCGCGCCCTTTCCGCCAGGCCGTCCACGTAGTAGTCGTCGCTATCCGGGTCGTGATGGAACAGGATGAGCTGCTTCACCCCGCACTCGCGGGCGATTCTCGTTCCTTCCAGCCAACTGCTGTGCCCCCACCCTTTCTTCTCGCCGGCCACCTGTTCCGGAGTGTATTGCGCGTCGTAAACCAACACGTCGGCGCCTTTGGCCAGTTCCCGGATGGCGCGGTCGTGGAAGGGCGAGCCGGGCTCCGTATCTGTGGCCAGGACGAACGCTGCGCCGTCGGCCTCGATGCGGTAGCCGACGCATTCCTGGGGGTGGTTCAGAGGGGCCGAACTGATAATCGCTCCGCTCAGATTGATGGGATCGCCGTCGAGGTCGTAGAAGTGACGCAGGGCGCCCATGGCGCCCATGTTCACGGGAAAGTAAGGGGTGACCATCTGGCCTTCGACCGCTTCCCTCAACTCGAGGCCCTTTCGAAGCACCGAATGAAACAGGAAAACGTTCCCCTTTTTGTAAAGCGGGAGGAAAAACGGGATGCCTTGGATGTGGTCCCAGTGGAAGTGGGTCATGAAAACGTATCCGTGGACCGGGTGCTCACCGAATTCGCGAAGCAAGCTCTTCCCCAGCGCGCGGATGCCGCTTCCGGCGTCCAGAATGATCAGGGTGCCGTTGGCCAGACGGATTTCGATGCAACAGGTATTTCCGCCGTAGCGCGAATTGCGGCGCTCCGGCGTGGGGGTCGACCCTCTGACCCCCCAAAACTTGATTCTCATCGTCCCCTGCACCTCGTGCACGCCAGATGAAGCTAGACTAACAAGAAGGCAAGCTTTTTGCCCCGGGGGAAGCCGCTTTGAAAACCCCGGTCTCCCCTTACGCGCAGAAACCCTGCGCTCAGGCTAGCAAACCCGCGAGGTAATGTCCACCCCTCGCAAGTTCCACGAGAAATTAATACTATGTGGATACAGAGAATGTTGAACGCCCCGGGCCCACTGCAAACCCCATGGCCTTGACCCCCGGAGCAGTGGACAATACAATCCCGTTCTAACAGGGAGTTGCATGCGTCTTCAATCCTCTTTAGGGTTTGACTCAGAATCCGACGAAAAGTTGCTCCTTGAGACGATACCAGCCAAGCCGGCCGTATTCGCGCTGCATCCTGAGCCGAATCTTGCTCCGCCTGCTCCGCCTTACATCGGCCGCACAGTAGACCTCAGACGCCGCTTGCACCGCCTGCTGCCGAGGCCCAAGACTGCCTCTAAGCTGTTGAATTTGCGTGACTTCACCCGCAGAATCGAGTTTCAACTTGTGGGTTCCGGCTTCGAAGCGCAGTGGCTCCTTTACGGCTTGAATCGGGCCTACTATCCGGGGAACTACCGCCAGCGCCTGCGACTGAAGCCTCCCGCGCTCCTCAAGATCAACCTTCGGAACCGATTTCCGCGCTGCTATCCCACCCGCCGGCTTTCCAACGACGGCTCGCTCTATTACGGACCTTTCCCCTCGCGCGCCGCCGCGGAGCGTTTTGCGGCGGAGTTCCTGGACCTCTTTTTGATCCGACGCTGCGTTGAGGATCTGGTTCCCGACCCTTCGCATCCGGGCTGCATCTACTCGCAGATGAAGATGTGCCTCGCTCCCTGCTTCGCCGGCTGCACGGATGCGGATTACCAGGAAGAGGTCACCCGGGTGGTCTCCTTCCTCGACGCCGAGGGCCAGCCGCTCGTGCGGGGCCTTCAGGCCGAGCGCGCGCAGGCGTCCGAGGCGCTGGAATTCGAACGCGCCGCCAGACTCCATCGGCGAATCGAGAAGGTCCAGGACGTGCTGCGACACAAGCCCGGGATCGCACGCAATCTGAGCCAGCTTCACGCCGTGCTGGTGGCGCGCAGCGCGGAAGCCAACCGCGTGGTCTTCTTCCGTGTTTCGGGCGGCGAGGTACGAGGGCCGGTGGAGTTTTCTTTTGATGAAAACGATCCCTCGCCTTTGCCCCTCGACCAGCGGCTCCACGCGGCGCTTGACCCGCTCGTTCGCCCGGAGGAAGGGCCGGCAGGCAGTCCGCCTTGGGAGCACCTGAGCCTTCTGGCGCGCTGGTACTTCAGCAGTTTCCGCCAAGGCGAATTGTTGTTGCTGCCACCCTCTCAGGAAATCCCCCACGCCCGCCTCATCCGCGTCTGCCGCAAGGTCCTCGCTCCGGTAGGTACTCCTTCGGGCGCCCAGAAGGTCCCATAACCGACGGCGCCCTGCGAAGCATCTGGCGAAGGTCGCTTCAGCTTCCTCCTTCCTGCTTCCCGGAAAAAACACGCGTTTTCCGAACCGCCCTTGTAGATTCAACAACATAGCGGCTTTGCTTTTGCGTTTTGGCATCCCTTGGCAGTCTTGCCCACGTGCCGC
>DATKYV010000045.1:0-11061 GCA_035528275.1 Terriglobia bacterium
CCTCCCGCAGCTTTACATCGACCCGGTGGAGTGCATCGACTGCGGCGCCTGCGTGCCGGTCTGCCCGGTCTCGGCGATCTTCCCGCTCGACGACCTGCCGGAGAAGTGGAGCAGCTTCACCGAGACCAACGCCGCGTACTACAAGAAGTAGTCTCGAAGCCCGCCAGCCTCACCGCGCCGGCGCCAGCTCCTGGGCTCCCAGGAGCTGGCGCCGGATGTCGCCTCTTCCCACCGAACTTCAGCCCCTGGATTGTTCCCCAATCACGGTCCAAGACCGGTAACAACAACCGGGAGAGCTTCCCTGTAACCGATTGATAATATTGAAGATCACTCCAGTTTTCGCCTTTCCGGTTGACCACTCTCTCTCCGCCAAGTAGAATTCTCGAGCACCTTCTGGTGGAACAGGTGGTGCGGGTGAGTTCAGCGCTCTTGGGATTGGGGGAGGCGCGTGGTACGTTCCAGAGCCCTATTCCTTCTTGTCGCGGCGGCCGCGGTCGTCGGCTGTGGAACGGCTTCGAAGCGGCAGGCTGTCGTCCAGCCCCCTGTGGTGGTGAGCGTACTTGAGCCCTTACCTCTGCAATCCTCAACCCCCCTTCTTCATTCGCCGTATGCCCCCCTCCCCGACACAACCCTCCTTCTGATCGGCCAGGCGGAGGGGTTCTTCAATGCTGGGAAGCGCCACTACCGTGATGGAGACATGGACCAGGCCCGGGAGGCTTTCGATCGCGCGCTGGCCACTCTCCTCAAGCCCCAGCTGGACGTTCAGGGCGATCATCGGTTGAAGACAGAGTTCGACAAACTGGTGGAGGATATCCACGGCCTTGAGGTTGAGGCGCTGGGCTGGGACGATGCGCCTGCCACACACGATTATGAGCCTGCGCCCATCGATTCGATTGCCGACCTCACTTTCCCCGTCGACCCCCGACCCCGCAGGCATGTAGGGGGACCCCTGCCCTTGGTTTCCAACGACTATATCGATGGCGTCCTCGATTACTTCCAGGGACGCGGGAGGACATACGTCGAGCGGGTTCTCTCCCGGGCGGGGCTCTATGAACCCATCATCTCTGAGGCGCTGCGGCGGGAAGGGCTGCCTCAGGACCTCATCTACATGGCGGGGGCCGAGAGTGGGTTCAATCCGTTTGCGCTTTCCCGGAAGGGCGCGAAGGGCATCTGGCAATTGATGCTGCCTCGCGCCCGGGAGTACGGTCTGAAGAAGGACCGCTGGGTGGACGAGCGCGAAGACCCTGAGAAATCAACTCAGGCGGCGGTTCGGCACTTGAAGGACCTCTATCAGGAGTTCGGGGACTGGTACTTGGCCATGGCGGCGTACAACTGCGGCCCGGCGAACGTCAAGCGCGCGATTGAGAAGACGGGCTACGCGGACTTCTGGGTCCTGCGCGACCTTCAAGCGTTGCCGACGGAAACGCAAAACTATGTGCCGATCATCCTGGCCACTGCCCAGATCGCCCGCGACCCCAAAGCCTATGGCTTTGAAATCGAGCCTTCTTTGCCCCTCGCGACTGACCAGGTTGTGGTCGGAGCCCCCGCTCACCTCCGTCTTGTAGCGCAGCTCATCGGCCGCCCTGTTGAAGAACTGGTCCAATTGAATCCGGGGCTGCTTCGATGGTCCACTCCACCCAACGACCCGGAGTACATCCTGAACTTGCCCGCCGGGACCAAGGAGAAGTTCGAGGAGGGGATTGCCCGGATTCCGCCCGACAAACGGTTGTGGTGGCGAGCCCACAAAGTTGAGGAGGGCGAGACCGTTTCGGGCATCGCGTCGAAATACCGGGTCTCGAGTCCGGCGATCAGGCAAGCCAACCAACAGGAGAATGGCGCTGCCATCGAAGCAGGGTCGCTACTAATTCTCCCGCTGGCGCCGGGAACCGAGGCCGCTATCGATGGAGGCGGGGCGTCGGGGCCGCGCCGCATGATTCAGTATCGAATCCGGCGTGGTGACACGCTCGGAGGTATCGCGGCCCGTTTCGACGTCACTCCCAATCAGATTCGCCAGTGGAACCGCATAAGGGGTTCGCGAATCATCGCCGGAAAAACACTCAAGCTCTACGTCCCCGTCGGCCCCAGCCGCACCGCGCGAACCAGCCGGTCGCGGCGAAAGACCTCGCCGGCAGTTGGAACGAGGTCGACGGCAAAGAAGGATGCAGCGAGCTCCGAAGCGGCGCGCATCGCAACCCCTCCCACAACCTCCGCCGCCGGCAGCCCGGCACGCTGAAGGCCCCGGCAGACCCCCCAGACTTTCAACTACCGCTTGACAGGGATAATCCTGTGGTATAGATGTCGCACCAGGAGCGAATTGCGGGTGGGGCCTCGGTTGACTTCGAGGATCAGTTTCAGGGAAGAGAGAGGCTTGATGGCTCACTTAGGAGGAGGGACGCATGGCATTAGATGATGATGACCGGGGCGACGAAATGGAGGATTACGGAGAGGAACTCTCCTCTGACTACCGCGAAGAGGAAGAGGGAGCCGGCGAGGAGGGTGAGGAGTTGGAAGAGGAAGTCTCCTACGAGGCGGAGGAAAGGGTCGTGAAGGTGACGCCTCCAGCCTCTGCGAAAGTTCCGGCGGTTGCCCCGAAACCTGTGAAAATGCCCGCTGCGCCAGCGCCGAAGCCGGCACCAAGTCTGAAGAAAGCCAAGCCCAAGAAGCGCGCGGCGAAGCCGGCACCGAGGAAGGCCACGAAGACCAAGAAGAAGGCCCGAAAACCCAAGAAGGCGAAAAAGACCAAGAAAGCGAAGAAAGCCAAGAAGCGGACCGCGAAGAAGAAGGCCCGGCGGCGGCGCTAGATCACCTCTCACAACGCGCCCTGAAGGCATGGGCCGGAACGTCGAATTCCCATCTGCCGATCAGGTTGGGGGGAGGAATAATCCAAACCTGACAGGGGTGTAGGGTGCCCAGCGAATGGCACCCCGTCGGCGCCAAGGAACCTCCGGGGCAGGAAGGGCGGCACTGGCTGAGGCGATGCGCACGGCGCCACAAGCGACAACCCATACGCCCATTCTGCGCGCCGTGGAGTTCATCCGGCGGATGCGCGGAGGCTCGCAGCCTCATCTGCTGAGATGCGAAGACGGCGAGAACTACGTCGTCAAGTTCCGCAACAATCCCCAGCATGCGCGGATTCTCGCCAACGAAATGTTGGCGGGCCGCTTGGCGCAGTTGATCGGCCTGCCTGTAGCCGACCCGGCGTTTGTGGAAGTCTCGCCTAACCTGATCGCGGGAAATCCCGGCCTCGAATTCGAAATCGGAGTCCGTCGCGAGCCGTGCGTACCCGGCCTGCATTTCGGCTCGCGCTTTCCGGGTGACCCGAATGAGACCCTGGTAGTGGATTTCTTGCCGGACCGGTTGCTTCGCCGCGTCCGGAACCTCGCACCGGTATTCCTGGGAGCACTGGTTTTTGACAAATGGACGTGCAACTGTGACGGCCGCCAGATGATTTTCTATCGCGGAGTCGACCAGGAAGGGACCGCATATTCCGTGGCGCTCATCGACCACGGGTTCTGCTTCAACGATGGGGAATGGAGTTTTCCTGACAACCCCATCCGCAGCCTGTATCCCCGCCGCCTGGTTTACGAGAGCGTGCGCGGGCTTGGGTCTTTCGAACCTTCTCTTTCGACGATTGAAAACCTGGAATTGCCCCGTCTCGAAGCATGCGCTGGGGATATTCCTTCCGAATGGTGCGGCGACGACCCGGACCAGCTCGCCCGGCTTATTGAGCGGCTCTATGAGCGGCGGAGGCGAGTCCGACAGGCGCTGGTTGATGCCAAGAACAGCTCTTTGCGGCCGTTTGCGAACTGGGATTGATCTCGGTCGCGTTGACCAGTGAGGATGGAAGACATGGACGAAGGAAGCAAACTGAAACAGTGCTCTTTCTTCCTGATACGGTATGTTCCCAATCTGGTACGAGACGAGGCGCTGAATATCGGCCTGTTTCTTTATAGTCCAGAGGAAAGATATCTCGGCTGCCTGGTGACCGACGACTTTCGGCGCATCAAACAATTTCACCCCAAGGCCGACCTGGAATTCCTGCGCGAACTCGAGCAGGATTTTGCCCAGCAGATCGACGAGCGCGGTGAAGACCTGGAGGCTTACATCCGCGAACTGCAGGAGTCGTTCTCAAACCTCATCCAGCTTACGGTGCCGCGCACCTGCCTGCTCGGCGATCCGCAGGCGGAAATCCAGAGCATGTTTGACCGGTATGTCGGATCCCGGTTGAGTGGTCCGCCGCCGGAAGATACAAGGCTGCGCATCAAGCAGCGGCTCACCGCCGCTTTGGCGCGCGCCGGGGTCTGGGAGCGACTGGAAAAGCGAATCCCCGCAGCACAATGGACCAAGAAGGGCGACCCGTTCACCTTCGATTACGCTTATAAACCGCTCGTCGTCGAGGGCAAGCCCAACGGCCACATCAAGCTCGTCCACTCGCTCTCTTTGCGGCGCGATGCGGGGCTTGCCAAAGAGCTCGCCTATACGATCGACCGGGTCAGGGAGAAAGAACCCGCTGATTTGACCGCCGTGGTCGCCGCCCTGGCCGCTCCCGATGACGAGGTGGCGCGAGCCTCCCAGGGAATCCTGGAAGAACGACGCATCAGTCTCCAGCCCCTTTCCAGCATTGACGAATACGCGCTTTCCGTGCGCCGCGAGTTGGCCCTGTAGATCCCAAAGGTTGGACCCGGTTCCGCGTTTTGAGCTCTGCGCGTGGGCTGTCGAGTAAAACACCACAAGCGAGGCAGGCAGCGATCCGGTGACCCTGACGCTTAAAGTCGAATGCTATTCCGGCTACCGAGCTGACGAGCGGCCCATGCGCTTTACGATGGGGTCGCCGCCGGGGCGGACCCTGGAAGTCAAGGAAGTTGTTGACCAATGGTACGGCGTGGGCTATCGCTGCTTCAAAGTCCGGGCCGACGACGATAACCTCTACATCCTCCGGCACCAGGAGAGCGAGGACATGTGGACGCTTGACGCCTTCCGCCAGAATTCCCGTTAGTCCCTTCTTTCCACTTCCACTCGCCGCCATCTCACCTCCATGACAATCTTGCGGAGAAGTGGTTAAATAGAAGTGTGGACTTATGATGGACTACGTTGTGCGCGTCGGCGTGCTGGGATCTTCAGGGGATCATGCAAAAGGGTGAGAATGTCATTTCAATTGCGCTGGCCGGAGTTCTTGTTCTTGCGACGGTTGCGGTCCACCGCCGATGGCAGCTCAGCAGCCTGAAAGAATTGGCTGTTTCGGCCGAGGAATTCATCCTCAATACCACCGGCCTTCGGGGGCAAATCCCGGAGATCGCAGGCTATGCGCAGGTCAAGAAGTTTGAGCTCGACCGCTACCGGGCCGCCCTCTACCGTGCCAGCCCCGCGCCGTTGATCTTTGCCCCCGGGTTGTTCGTCGTCTACGGCCGCGACGACAAGCCGGTCTACAAGCTGGAGACACTGGAGGGTTCCAAGGAGTCTTGGACGGTCCTTTACGATTTTGTGGCGATGAGCGATTCAAGGGTTCGCCGCCGCAAACGGCCGGTCTACACGTTCCCATTGACCGGCACCAAAGTCCTGTACGCCCTCGTGGGGCAGTACTCGGGTGGAGACCACTGCTGCACATCGGTAACCGTGCTCGAACTCGGGGATAGAGTCACCGCGGTGGGCCGCATCGGCCGCCTTGATGGATTGCCCTTTGAGGGGTTGGAACTCCAAAAAGTGGATCAGGATCCCGCCTGGGAGTTTGTCGCCCATCGGCCCTACAGGACGATCTGCGGAACGCACGAGGACGCCGCGGACGTTCCGGCTGTCTACGATTATGTGGATGGCCAGTACAGCGACCACACGCTCCTTCACGTCAGTTACCTCCAGGATGTCCTGCGAGAAAACCTGGCAAAATGGTCGAAGGAGAAGGAGCGGACGATGCGGCTCTTGCAGACGCTTTCCTTGGAGTACGCGGTGCTGGGCCAGCGCGAGCAGGCGAAACGGTTCTTCGCCATGAACCTGACGCCCCTGGTTCCGGACTTGGGCAAGACGGGCGTCGACCCCAATGCCTGCATCGAAGACGTGGAAATCCTGGTGGATAAGATTGCCGCTGTGGTGAATTAGCTTGTGGGTCGTCCGGCAGTCCGGCGCGGGAGGGAGTGCCGGCCTTTCGCTAATCCTTCAGAGCACTGAATCGTCCCAATTCTCCAGGATGGTCTTGATTCGCGCCATGAACTGATCCGCCGTCGCCCCGTCAATCACCCTGTGATCGAAGGAAAGGGCTAGGTAGACCATCGAGCGGATGGCGATGGCGTCGTCGCGTATCACCGGCCGCTTCTCAATGGCGCCCACGCCGAGAATCGCCACCTGGGGCTGTAAAATGATCGGCGTGCCCAAGAGGCTTCCGAAAACCCCCGGGTTGGTGATCGTGAAGGTGCCGTCGTGGACGTCATCGACACTCAAGCGCTTGGTGCGTGCGCGGTCCGCGACGTCGCGGACCGCCCGTGCAGTTCCCAGAAAGTTCATCTCATCCGCGTGCTTGATGACCGGCACGATCAGTCCGGTCTCGAGCGCCACGGCCACGCCAATGTTGATGTCCCGTTTGTAGATGATGTTCGTGCCTTCCACCGAGGAATTGGCCACGGGAAACGCCTTGAGCGCCCCCACGGAAGCCCGTACGAAGAAGGGCGTGTAGGTGAGCTTCAGACCGTTTCGGTGCTCGAACTCATCCGCGGTCTTCTCCATCAATTCGGTGATCCGGGTCATCTCGACCTCGAAGACGGTCGTGACGTGAGCCGCGGTCTTTTTGCTCGCCGTCATGTTTTCGGCGATTTGGCGGCGCATGGCGGTCATCGGGACGATCTCGGTGGGGCCGGAAAAAACAATTTCCGGTGCCGCGGGCGAGGGCGCCGCGGGTGATCCAGGAGCGGGGACGGGCTGCGTAGGCTCGGCGGCGGGACCTACAGATCCCGCACCGGCCAGATAAGCCAGGATGTCCTTCTTGCTGACTCGGCCGCCCTGCCCCGTTCCTTTCACCAGGCTGAGATCAATGTTGTGCTCCCGGGCGATGCGGCGCACCAGAGGAGAAGAGCGGACCTTTTCCGGTTCGCCAGCGCTCGGCGTAGGAGGCGCGGGGGGCGCCTGAGGTGCCGTGGCGGGCGCAGTGCTTGCGGGCGCTTTCGGTGTCGCCTCGGGCGTCTGCTCGGGGGCAGGTGCTTCCGCCGCCGCGCCCTCACCATCGATCAACCCCAAGACGGTGTTGACCTCCACGGTCTCATTCTCTTTCACCATGATCTTGGTGAGGATGCCGGAGGCGGGGGAAGGAATCTCCGCGTCCACCTTGTCCGTGGAAATCTCCAGAAGGGGCTCGTCGCGCTCGACTCGCTCACCGATCTTCTTCAGCCATTTCGTGACGGTCCCCTCCGCGATGCTCTCTCCCATCTGCGGCATGATGACGTTCGTGGGCATGGGTCATTCTCCCGTGGGGCGATTTACCGGACGTACGGCCCTGAAATTCGCCACAAGTGGCAAGTGGTCAGTGGCAAGTGGCAAGCCTGGGATTAGAGATTTCATTCCTTTACGTCAAGCTTTCGACGAAGTGAATCAAGCATCTTACTCAGTTCAGTCGTGAGGTTTGCAATTTCTTGTGTGTCCGCCAGGGCACAGTATCCCAATTCAACGCCAAGAATGACCAGCGTTTCCAATTCCGCGACAGATCCTTCGGAATGTGAAATGAACTGAATAAACTCCTTCCGCGTGTGACGCGCTTGGCCTTCCGCAATATTGGAAGGGATCGAAACGGCAGCACGGCGCATCTGGGACACCAGCCCGAATCTCTCCGCATCGGGAAAAGTCTGCGTTAGCTGATAGATTTTCTTCACAAGCGCGATGCCCTTCTGCCAAACAAGCAAATCTTTGTAGCTCTTCACGCTCTTCTTGCCACTTGCGGCCTTCTGTTCTTGGGTCTGCATCCTAGACTGATCCTCTGTCATCCATGCTCGTTCCTGCAACCCTCCAGCAGTTGCCTTCTTCTTGCCACTTGCCACTCGCCACTTTTCAGTAAGCCGCCAGCCGGCGCGCCGCCTCCATCACCTTGCGCGCGTTGGGCAGAAAGTACTCTTCGAGCGGCGGCGAAAACGGCACGGGTGTGTCCGGCGCTGTGATTCGCACCACAGGGCCATCCAAATCCTCGAAAGCCTTTTCGGCAATCAACGCGGAGAGTTCGCCCGCCATGCCCCCGGTGCGGGTGTCCTCGTGGAGCAGGATCACTTTGCCGCACTTGCGCACGCTCGCCAGCACCGTTTGCTCATCGTAGGGCAAGAGGGTTCTCAGGTCAACGACCTCCAGCGAGATTCCTTCTTTCGAAAGCTCTTCGGCGGCGTCGAGCGCGGTCCACACCATCGCGCCGTAGGTAATCACCGAAATATCGCTTCCTTCCCGGCGCACGCTCGCTTCGCCCAGTGGCACCACGTAATCCTCCGCCGGGACTTCTTCCTTGATCCGCCGGTAGAGATACTTGTGCTCGAAAAAGATCACGGGATTGTCGTCGCGGATCGAGGCCTTGATCAGGCCCTTGGCGTCGTACGCCGTCGCGGGTGCGACAACTTTCAACCCCGGCGTGTGAACAAACCACATCTCGTTTGACTGCGAGTGAAACGGCCCGCCGTGCACACCGGCGCCCGACGGCCCGCGAATCACCAGCGGCACCTTGGCGCCCCACCGGTAGTGGGTCTTCGCCGCCATATTCACGATCTGGTCGAAGCCGCAGGAGATGAAATCCATGAACTGCATTTCGGCAACGGGTCTCATGCCCATCAGGGCGGCGCCCACCGCCGCGCCGACGATGGCCGATTCGGAAATCGGCGTATCGATGACGCGCTCTTCGCCGAACTTTTCGAGCATCCCCGCCGTCACCTTGAAGGCGCCGCCGTACGCGCCGATGTCTTCCCCGAGCAGGAACACGGAAGGGTCGCGCTCCATCTCTTCCCAGATTCCCTGGCGGATCGCCTCAAGGTAAGTCAGGATGGACATGATTCCCTCGCTCGCTCCCACCAACAGGGGGATTCGCAGTAGATCCCTTCCTCAAGGTCACTCGCTTCGGGCAATGGCCTCGACTCAGCCTCAGCCACTGCGTTTTCAATTTCTTTGCGGATAGCTGCTTCGATTTCCTGGATGCGTTGTCGGGTCAGGATCCTCCGCGCCAACAAATACTTTTCGAACCGCACGATAGGATCTTTCTTCGCCCATTGGCGCTTGAGGTTTTCCGAAACGTATTCAGCAGCATCGTGCGCGGAATGCCCGGCCATCCGAAACGTCCTGCACTCGAGAAAACTCGGCCCGCCCCCCGAGCGCGCGCGAGCGACCGCCTTGGCGACCGTGGCGTACACGGCCAAAACATCGTTGCCATCAACTGGTTCCCCCGGCATCCCATAGATCGGGCCGCGAGTGGCGAGTGATTTGACGGCGTACTGCTTGTCCGTGGGAGTTGAATAAGCGTAGGCGTTGTTGTTGCACACAAAAATCACCGGAAGCTTCATGACCGCCGCGAAGTTCATTGCCTCGTGCACGTCACCGCGGCTCGTAGTCCCTTCCCCAAAGAACGTGACGGTAACGTTCTTCGTCCCGCGCCGTTTCATCGCCAATCCCACACCGCAGGCCACCGGGCACCACGCGCCCAGTTGCGACGTGATGGCGATGATGCCTCGCCGCACGTCACCGAGGTGGGGGCCGGCGTCCCGGCCGCGGGTTGGACCGGCCACGCGTCCCATCCAGTTGCAGAAAATCTCCGGCGGGGTCATGCCGCGAATCACAAAGGCCGAGAAATCGCGGTGAGTGGGAATGACGACGTCTCCATCCACAAGTTGGATCGCCGTCCCCACACCAATGGCCTCCTGACCCCGTCCGACGTAAACTCCCCCGACGATTTTCCCCTGACGGTAGAGCGACTGCTCGATTTTCCACTCCGCTTCGCGCGTCAGCCTGAGGAAGTAGAGCATTCGCTCCAGAATCACCTTGTCGGGCCTGTCGGCTTTGGTGGCGCTGGCCATTTTTGTCAAACCCTACCCACGAGCTTCAACGTAGGCAGAAGGCAGAGAGCAGAAGGCAGTAGGCAGTATGCAATAAGCAGAGAGTGCGACGATCAAGCAACGGTTTCCTCCAAACACGGGTTCACGATGAAACCCTCGACCATAACACCGTCGAGCTTCTTGGGCGGGGTACCATCTACGACGTATGCGCTCGTATCCCCGGCAAGAATTGCGACGCCGGCAAGCCCGGCAACCAAGGCCTGCAACTCGTCGTGATTTGGCAAGCGCGGTACGCCGAATCCAAAAAGGCGTTGCAGAATGCGGAGTCTGCACCTCACGTCGCGATCCTGTGCCCTTTTCTTGGCTGGGAGCGGCGCAATGTAAAGCTTACGCCAAGCGGCGGTGGGGAAAGACTCAACAACAAGAAAACCGCTTCGGGGCACAGTAACAATCCGTCTCCGGACGAGCTTGCCACCTTGTTGGAAGAGTCGCGCGAAGAGTTCAATCGAAAAATTCGCAAAGCCACCAAAGTCTCTTGGTTTGGTGGTCCCTCGGTTCCCGGTTTTGCCTTGGGTATTGAGCAACCTCTCGCAATGGCGTGAATGCGGCAACTTGCTGGATGGGTCTTTCCATCCCTGAGGTCCGTCGAGCAACACCACGCTGACGCCATGTTTGCGGCAGTAGGATGAGATGGCGTGGGCGCATTGTTGCGGATCGGGCCGGTCCTTCAGGTTTAGCTCCCGGTCTGAGTCAACAAACCGAACTCTTGCGGGTTTTCCCCTGCGCTCAGCGAGCACGCAGACACCAAAGTCACGGATTTTTCTGTACGCAAGGTCAATGGACAGGATTAAGCTCAATGTTCGACTCCTTGTCGGGTCTTGCGGCTTACCGCCTTCTGCCTACTGCTTTCTGCCTACTGCCTTCTGCCGGCTGCCTACTGCATACCCCCCGCCCACACCGCGCGTGCCGCCTCCTCAGGGGCGGGCAATGGGCTTGTTTCGGCAAAAGCCGTGTCTTCGCGAATCTCCTTCTCGATGCGTGCCTGGAGTTCGGCTTCCTCCGCCGCGGT
>DATKYV010000046.1:0-14495 GCA_035528275.1 Terriglobia bacterium
ACGAACGCGGCCGCTCCACCCGCTACGGCCACGGCCCCGGCT
The DNA here is from genome assembly GCA_035528275.1 of Terriglobia bacterium. Classification (GTDB taxonomy): domain Bacteria; phylum Acidobacteriota; class Terriglobia; order UBA7540; family UBA7540; genus DATKYV01. Next base: position 43 of record DATKYV010000046.1, read on the forward strand.
CCGAGCCAGAGGGCGGCCTCCCTGCCCCAACCGTTGGTCGATGCCTTCGCCGTGCAGGTGGGCGCCTTCACCGACCGCTGCAATGCGGAGGCTCTGCGCGACGCCATCTCCCCGCACTTCGGGCCGGTCACGATTCAAACCTTCAACAGCGGCAACGGGATTTTCTATCGGGTGCGCGTGGGGAACGAGAAGACCGAGCAGGGCGCGCGCGCCCGGGGCGAGAAATTGCGGGACGCGGGTTTTGTGACGGAAACGTTTGTTGTAAGAATTGACTAAACGGAGCTGTTCAGACGTTGGTTGTGGGTTGTTTGTTGTTGGTTGTGGGTGGCGGGAAAGCAAGATTGGAGTCTTTCCAGGGAAGGCATGGAGAAAACGAGCTTCGAGAAGTTGCGCGTTTATCAGTTGGCGGAAGAACTCGCGAACGAGATCTGGGGAATGGCTATTCGCTGGGAACGCTTTGCGCGAGACACGGTGGGGAAACAAATCGTTCGGTCTGCGGATAGTATCGGCGCCAACATCGCCGAGGGTGTGGGACGCGGAAGTCTGCTCGATAATCGTCGTTTTGTCTGGACTGCGCGAGCGTCTCTCAACGAAACGAAACATTGGCTTCGCCTTGCCTATCAGCGCGGACTGCTGGACGAGAGGACTGTGCAAAAGGTAAAGCCTCTTGTTGATGAGCTCGGGCCAAAGCTGAATGCATACCTTCGCTCCATCACTGATCGCTCACAGAGGGGACGTCCTGCGGGACCTCCACAATCCACAACCCACAACCAACAACCAACAAGATGAGTGACTGCCTATTTTGCCGCATCATCGAGCGCCGCGCTCCCGCCAAGATCGTCTACGAAGACGACCATGTGGTGGCGATCGAGGACATCCATCCGCAGGCGCCCGTACATTTATTGATCCTGCCGCGCAAGCACCTAGCCTCGCTACGCGAGGCCTCGGCGGAGGACGAGCCGCTGCTCGGTCGGCTACTGACCGTCGCGGCGCAATTGGCTCGGGAGCGCCAGCTTGACGCGAAGGGCTACCGAACGGTCATCAACACCGGTTCGCTCGCCGGCCAATCGGTGTTTCACGTACACGTCCACGTGCTCGGAGGGCGGGCCTTCCAGTGGCCGCCGGGATAGTGCTAATTTTAGATTTTGGATTTTAGATTTTTGGATTTTGGATTCACGGATTGATCGCCGATGTCTGGCAGGCACCACAGACGGTCAATCCACCACCGCCAAGAGGTTTTCTTCGTCAATCGCCACGCGCGACGGCTTGTCAGCCGTCGTAAACCGGAACTCGCCGCCGTCCTCAGAGACGCGGACGAGGCCCAGTCGGATTTTCTTCCCTTTGGCGAACTCCGCAACCAGCGGGACCATCATCTCGAACTCCGAGGGAACGTTGCTCTGCACGATGTTGCCCTCGACGACGAATTTCCGGGGTGCGACCTCGCGAGTCTTGACCCGAAGTTGGTAAGTGGGAATCCCGATGTCATACACCCAGGTTGAGAAGAACCAATCCAGTCGCCCGTTGCCTTCCAGGTCCATATCCGCCGTCATGTATTTCTCCGCGTGGCGGATAAAATCCTGCGTTGAAACCTCCTGGTCCTGATTTGTGGCTGCAAAATCACGGAGCATCCGGAAGAACCGTTCGTCGGAGCCCGTTTCCGGATCGGCCATCAGTGTGCGGAGCATGTGAAGGACCCAGCAGGATTTCTCGTAAACGATGGTGACATATCCTTCGGGGTTCAGCGAATTCCTGAGCCGATGCCCCAGCCAGATTGGCCCGCCGGACTCCACCGTGTGGCCCTCTCGGGTCTTGCTGAGCAGGTCGTCCTTGTAACCCCGCATCACCTCTCGGAACGTGCGCTCGCCGTTTTCCTCCCGTGCGCCGTTCAGCGCCGAGGCGTAAGTCGCAAAACCCTCCGAGAGCCACTGGTCGCGATAGGTGCTCCAGCCGATTTTGTTTCCCCACCACTGATGGGCGATTTCGTGGGCCAGGGAAAGCTCGCTGCGAAGCTCCTCCGTTCTCCCTCCCAGTTCCATTCTTGACCGCTCACCCTTCTCGAGGAAGGAAAGCGTTGGAAGGTAAACCAATCCCGGCCAGCCCTGCCCAAAGTGGCCGGGAACCTGCGAAATCGCCAGGCGGGGATAGGGAAATGGTCCGAAGAGAGTTTCGAAATACTGCACGGCTCCCGCGGCGGTCTCCGCCACGCTGTCGAGCGCCGCGGTGGGATCGAGCGGCGGCACAGGCTTGGGGAGAATGGTGACGGGAATGCCCCCTTCGGGCGTGCGCCGGACGATCAGCTCTCCCAAAGGGTGTGCCGCGACGTGCCGATCTTCTAGCGCGCCTTCAGCCTCCCGTGCCGCGAAGACCTCAATAAGAGTATCGCCGGCCTTGCGGAGGCGTGAGTCGTAAGCCCCCAGGTTGAATCCCGCGACAGCGATCACCCCCGGGGAAATCCAATGGCTGTGCTTCCATCCGTCGGAGGAGTGTTCCTCGATCAAATTCCCGGTAGCCACCAGGGTCAATCGCTCAGGGTATTGGAACGTCAAGTCGTAGGTAGCGCGGTTGCCGATGCCGCGGTTCGGATACCAGCTCCCCCGGGCTCCCACGTAGAGCACGCCATTTCCCACCTCGGCGATCACATTGCCCTGATAGCTGAAGCTCAGCCGGAAAGTCTGGCCTGCGGGCACCGGCGCCGGCAAAACCACCACAATCCAGTCGTTACCGCGCGCCGCCACCTCCGACTCTTCGAGCGAGGGATTTTGAATCAAGACCAGATCATTCCCCCGCTCGTCCTTAGCTTGTGCGACGCTGAGACGCCGCGAAAGCTCGAACGCCAACACCCGGTCCGCGCTCGAATTCGACTGCAATTCCAATTCGCCCCGGCCGACCAGGCTGTGATCCTCCTGGATTTGTGTGTCGATCTTGTACGAGCGCACGCTCGCCGATCCTGCCAGCAACGACTCTTGCCTTGACTCGGAATCCCGACTCGGGAAGGAACACCAGACGTCGGCGAACAGTTCCCCGTGACTGCGCTGCGCGGCGCCGACCTGAACGGCCTCGGGGAGACGTTCGTCCACACCCAGTTGAAAGATGCCGCGGTCCACGCCCTGAAAATGAGCGTGAAAAAACGGGAGCGCGCGGTCTCCGAGCAGGTCTTGCAGGACCCGGAAGGAATAGTCGGGACTGAAGAGGCGCACGGTGGGATTCCACTGGTCGAGGAAACCGGTAGGCTGCTCGATGTCGTCGGGCTCCGGCCGACGCGCTCGCGCCATCAGCTCTTTTGCCGTTTGGTCCGTAAAACGCATGTAGGCCGAGGTGAATTTCTCCGTCAGAATCGGAGAGTCCGTGAAACGCGCCAGGTTGAGCTTCTCGGCGGGAGAGGGCGGGATGAGCAGAATCTCGCCGTCCCCCTCAAAAACCGCTCCGGAGATTTCACCCGCCACCGGGGCGAGGAAACCGATGAACCCACGGTTGAAATAGATGTTCACCCGGTCACGAGTAATCTGCGCGTCGCGCAGAAAGTAGATCTGTGTGGGGTCGAGTCGCACCTCATTGAGTTGCTTGAGGAGTTGAAGCGGATCGGGCTGATCCTGGGCGTGGACCGCTGTCGGCGGCACGCCAGCCGCGAACCACAGTATCAGAAGCCCGACGCGGAGCACGGCGGCCTGGCGCGTCTTGCCGGCACTCAAGAGGGGAAAGGCCACAAAGTCCATCAAACTTTTTCTTCACTCCACTTCTACTCTAATCCCCCGTGGTGGATTGTCAACCGGCAGACCTGTTGTGCCGCGTCAAAACCTGAACGGCGAAAAGCAAGGAGGAAAGAGGAGCGCTGCATTGGCTCGCTCACGCCGGGAAAACTTCTATGACCTCCCGCGCCTTTCGACAGCCTTCTCGCCCGGCGGCTTGGGAACGAAGACGTCCCGCCACTCGAGCCCGCACTCTTTCGCCATTGCCACGCAGTATTCGAGCCTTCCCAGGTCGCGTTCGCCGTTGTTGGTGCCGAAGGAGAATTTCACGCCGCCTTTCTTGGCCGCCTTGATGAACGCCGCGCTGGGCAGCCGGTAGCGGCTGTTGATCTCGATGGCGACGCCGTTCTTGTTCGCGGCGTCGATCACTTTCTGCATCCGCTCGGGCGTCCAGAGCCGGTCGTAGTCGGCCGCGATGACCTCCGGAAGGAATGTCGGGTTAACGTAAATGTCGATGGGCTCGTTGTTGAGCACCCCAAGGATGCGGTCCACGTACATCTTCATGAATCCATCCTTGTCAGGAATCTCGCCCACTTCCTCTTTGATCCAGAGGCGCATTCGCTTGCCGCTGTCGTCGGTGAAGGTCATGGCGTCGGTGAAGGCGTAGTCAAACTTGGCGATCGTCTCCTTCGAAAACAACTTCACCCATTCCCGCCCTTCGCCTTGCATGGCGACGAAAACCGACTGGCCCTTCATGCTGGCTAGAAACTCCTCGGCCCCGGCATCGTTGGTGATGGGGAAGCCGAGTCCGCAGTTCACCGCGATCCCGTACATGATCCCCAGCCGGCGCGACTCCGCGAGCGCCTCCTCCAGCGTCAGCCCGCCCTTCAGGTGAGTGTGATAATCCACTACGGGGAAATTCCCCATATTCATCCGCAGAAGTTCGCGGTAAACATCGTCAACCACCGCCCGCTCCGTGGTTGCCATTGGCAGATCGTCCGGCAGCGGTCTGACGAGGATGTTTCGAAAGAAGACCTTCGAGCCTGGGTCGTGGCATTGCAGCGCAAAGGTCCCGTGGTCGAGAACGGGCACTTTCAGATCACTCAAGATGACGGGCGGGTCGGGCTCGACGTAATCCACCAGCAGGGTATCGTTGAGCCGGACTTTCACTTGCTTGGCCCGCACCTGGACGTGTAATTGAAACCATTTGTTGTCATCGGCAAAGGCTTTGAACACGTTGCGCACGCCGTAGAGCGAGCCGGTCTTCCGCCGCTCGACGTAATTCGCGTCGCCTTTCTGGGTGTTGTTGATCTGGACTTCAAAGCCTTTCGCCGGCCAGCCGCCTTCCTGGAACCTCGTATGGAAGTAGATGCCGGAGTTCGCGCCCGGGCGGGTCAGGACGTCGGCTTTCAACTCGAAGTTCTTGAAGCCCGCATTCCGCAATCCTCCCGTGTAGAACAGGTGCGAGCGCAGGCCGTCCGCGGCGATCTGACCGTCAACGACCCGGAAAGAGCTCTCATTCTCGCTGGCCTTCCAGCCGGTGAGCGAGCGGCCGTCGAAGAGTGGAATCCAATCGTCTTCCGCGCGCAATGCGGCGGGCAGCAGTATTAATGAAGCCAGAAGTTCGCGTCTGGAAATGGGGACCATGGTGTGACCTTTCCGGTACTCGGGTATCCTGGGCAGGCAGTATAAGCAAGTGCGCGCGGCACGGCAAGCGGCGCTCCAGCCCCCGCTGAAACGCTTTCGTTGTGGCGGCGGCTTCCCCGCCGCCGAAATACCAGACCGGAGCGGCGATGAGGACATCGCCGCTACAGAATTACCCTCTCCCTGAGGAAGAGGGTGATCGATTGAAGGGAAAGGCCGCGCACCTACTCTGTTTTCTGCTCGATCAGCGTCGCGAAGCGCTTATTGATGGCCAGCGCCGGGTCGAGCGGCACGTCCACCGGCTTGCAGTCCGGCGGAATGCTGATGGTGGGCGTTGGCCGGATTCCCTTCCCTTCAAACTGCGGAAGCCACTGGCGCTCCGCCTCGAGCATTTCCCGGCACATATCGCGGATTTCCTTGAGCGTCAGCACCGCTCCCGTCAGCGGGTCCATCGCCACGGCGTGGACGATGCCCTCGGGGTCTCCTTCCAGCGCGGCGCGCGCGGCCAGGATCTGCACGTTCACGTTCGTCATGCAGGCGGCGGCACATTGAGGCGGCAACCCTCCGATGCGCGTGGGGTGCAGACCGGCGCCGTCGGCGAAGGTGGGAACCTCCACGCAGCATCCCGCCGGGAGATTCGTGATGTAGCCGTCGTTGCGGACGTTTCCCATGAGCCGGAACGGGCGTCCGGTGACCACGGCCTCCATGATGTAGGAGCAGTACTCCACGCTTCGGCTCTCGATGCGCGGTGATTCGAACTCCAACGGGTCGTGCTCCACGTACTTCGCGTAGAGCGCTTTGGAGTATTTGTAGTAGGCGCCGCTCTCCCCGCCGAAGCTCGGCTCGTCGCAGTAAAGGTCGAGAGCTTCTTGGTTCTTGCGGAACCAGGGAACGTATTCGCTCAGGTGTCCGGTGCTTTCGGTCATGAAGTAACCGAAGTGCCGGAAGACTTCGCCGCGGACCTTCTCGTTCTTGTAGTACTCGGGCTTCTCGAACAGCTCGCGGAGCTGCGGGTAAAGGTCCCGGCCTTTGTGCTCGAGCTTCAAAAACCAATCCATGTGGTTGATGCCGCCGCAGGTGTAGACGATCTCCTCCTTGGGAACGCCGCAATACCCGGCGATGAGATCGAGCGTGGTCTGCACGCCGTGGCAGAGGCCGACGAAAGGCACGTTGCTCGCCTTCCCCAGGGCCAGACAATTCGCGGCCATGGGGTTGGCATACTGGAGCATGATGGCGCCGGGTCGAGCCAGCTCCTTCATATCCCTGGCGATGTCCACGAGCACCGGGATGGCCCGCAGGCCCCGGAAAACGCCGCCCGGGCCCAGCGAGTCGGCAATGCATTGGTCCACACCGTACTTGAGGGGAATTTCGTAGTCCACGCCGAAGGCTTCCACGCCGCCCACCTGAATCATCACTACGACGAAGTCGGCATCGGCAATGGCCTCCCGCCGGCTGGTGGTGGCCCAGACGTTCGCCTTGAGACCGTTCTCCCGGATCATGCGCCGGCCGAACGCCTCCATGCGGCGCAATTTCGTTTCGGTGGGGCTCATCAGCGCGAATTCACTGTCCGACAAAGCCGGCGTGGCCATGATGTCGCTCATCAGCGTCTTGCAGAAGACCACGCTCCCCGCTCCGATCATGGCAATTCTCTTGGGCATGTTCGTGGCTCCTTGAGGCGCGTCCACTCGATGGGGCTGATTATACGATATCCGTATCGCGTACCGACACTTCTGTGCGTCTTCCCTCCTACTCCCGCAATTTCATGCGGCACAGAAGATCCTGGAAGCGCGAGTCGGCGCGGAGAGGATCCCACACCGGGTTCTGGAGCTGAAACATCCAACTGTCGTACTCCTCATAAGCCTTCTCCAGCCATACGAACGCCTGATCCACTCGAGGAGGTCCTTTCGACCCGGAATGGCTTGGCCACTCGCCCGAAATCGTGATAAATTCACCCTACAGGAGGCTGGAAAGACAGCTTGGAACGCATTGAGCGGCGCCGAAGAACAACGATGAATCCACACGGAGCGGGCAGAATCCGGGGGATGATTCTCGTTTTGCTGCTCGTGCTTCTGGCTCTTGTGGCCTACCGCCTTATCCCCGTCTACATCAATGCCTATGATTTCGAAGACGCGATGCGCACCCAGGCCAGGTTTGCGGCGGTAGATCAGAAGCCCTACGAGGCCATCCGCGAGGAGCTCTACAATAAAGCCCAGGAGCTGAACCTTCCCATAGAACGCGACCAGATCCAGATCAGCAAGGGGCCGGACGGCACCACGATTTCCGCCACCTTCACGGTGCCCGTTGATCTGTCTTTTTTCGTCAAAGACGTGGAATTCAATTTCAGCGTGAAGGGCCAGTAGTTACCTGCCGGATCTCACCGTGTAGGGGCTAATTTCCCCCTCCTTTTTCCTTGTCATTCAAAGATTGGAGCTTCGAGTTCCGATATCACCTAAACCTTTGGGCCTCCCCGATGCTCGACGGAAAGTCGGCGCCTGGTGTATGATTCAACACAGCATGTCGGGGCGCCCGCAGTTGAATCTGTTCAGCGGAATCCCGCCGCGCGAAGGACGCGGCAGCCGAGTCCTCCCCGCGCTTCTCTTTTTCGCACTACTCGCAATCCCTGGCGCCTGTCTAGGCGACACGATCTATCTGAAAAACGGCCGTAAGATCGTCGCGGAGTCGACCCGCAAGGACGAAAAATCGGTTGTCTTCCTGCGCGGGGAAAACGAGATTTCCATCCCCCTGTCGCTCGTGGACCGCATCGAGAAGTCCGAGATGCCTCCGCCCCAAAGGTCTTCCGATTCGGGCGTGGCCGAGGACTTGCCTCTGCCGCCACCCCCCGAATTCGAAACCGAATCCGAAGGTGACGCGGGCGTGGTCAAAGAGGACGCCATCGATGAGGCCGCGCTCCTCAGTCTGGACAACGATGTTCTGCGCAATCCGTCGGTGCAGAATCGCCATCGCCTGGCACAGGGTTACCAAGAGGCGGCCGTGTTCCTCACTCGAATGGGCGACGCGGAAGGAGCCATCGCCAAATACCGGCACGCGCTCAAGTTCGCCCCCGACGACACGGCGCTGACGCTCTCCCTGGGATACCTGCTGGTCAAACAGCACCATCACAACGAGGCGATCGAATTGCTGCTGCCCGCAGCGACGCGCTATCCCCGGTCGCCCGACATCCCCATGCTGCTTGGCTCGGCCTACTACGCCTCCGAAAACCTCGACCGCGCCATCGCGGAATGGAACAAGGCCCTGGCCATCCAGGACAATCCGCGGCTGCGCGATGCCTTGCAGCGCGCCGAGCAGGAACGCAGCGTGGCGGGTTCCTATGAGGAGCTGCGGACACAACACTTCCTGCTGCGCTTCGAAGGCGGGGACGCGCGCGCCCTGGGACAACAGGTTCTGAGAACCCTCGAGGGAGCGTTCCAGGAGCTCCAGCGCGATCTGGATTTCTATCCTCGCGAGACCATCGTCGTGCTGCTCTATCCGCAGGAGACGTTTCGCGATATCGCCCGCTCGCCCTCCTGGGTGGGCGCCTTGAACGACGGCAAGATTCGCGTCCCGGTTTCCGGCTTGAGCAGCGTGACTGCGGAATTGGCGCGCATCCTCAAGCACGAGCTCACGCATTCGTTCGTCCGCCAGATCACCATGGGACGGTGCCCAACCTGGTTCAACGAAGGGCTGGCGCAGCTCGAAGAAGGCGCGACAACCGCCGGGCTGGGAACGCAATTGGCCCGGGCTATGGCGGACGGTCGCCTGCCACCCTTCGCGACGCTTGAGGCCTCATTCATGGATCTGCCCCCCGACCAAGTGGGAATGGCTTACGCCAAGTCACTCGCCGGTCTGGAATATCTCCGGGACACATTTGGGCCCGGTGAGATCCCTCGATTGCTCAAAACGATCCCGTCCAACCCCGACTTCAATTCCCTCCTCCAGGACCATCTGCGATTAAGCTACCCTGCATTCGAGCAAGAGGTCGCTACCTATATCGTCAAGCGCTACGGGTCATGAAATCGGTTTGGCTGGCGGCTTGCCTGCTGCTTGTGAATGCTCGTGTCTGAACGAAGAGATTCCTTCAACTTCTTTTGGGCCACCCCTGTGTTTTCATACACATAGCGGCTTTGCTTTCTTGATTCTGCCCATTTTCACGCTGATTGTCCTGGGCCGTGCGCATCCCCGGCAGCGGCGCGATCTTCCCGTCCCGTGCTTCAAGCCCTCGGCTTCGGTCTTTCAATTCACTATTCACAATTCACCATTCCGGTCCCACCGCAGAGACGCAGAGGACGCAGAGAAGAACTGACTCCTCCATTTCCGGCACCGCGTGCCCACCTAAAGGTGGGCGCTACGCTGCATTCTCCCATTCCCACCCTACCAGAGGACAGAGAGACCATGGCGAACAGTGAGAACAGTGAGACACTCTATTTCTCGAGGAGATGCGGGAGGGCAAACTTGCCTATCTGTGACCCCGACGGACGGGTCGCAAATCACTCTTATGCTATTTTTTCCAATAACTTACAGCGTAGCCAGTAAGGCGGCGAGAAGCGCGGCGCGGCGTGGCAGTTCGCGAATGATGACGTGTTCGTGGCGAGCGTGGGCGCCGTCGCCGACGCCGCCCAGGCCGTCGAGCGTGGGGATGCCGAGCGCCGCGGTGAAGTTCCCGTCCGAGCCTCCGCCCACGGACGTTTCCGTGAGATCCATACCCAACTCGCGGCCTAATCCCCGAGCGCGGCGAAACAGCCCCAGGGCCATGGCCCGTTCCATCGGGGGCCGGTTGATGCCGCCTTCAATCACCAACCGTGCTTCGGGATGAATGGGTTTGAGGCCGTAAACCTTCCGCTCGATCACCTTGCGGTCCTTGAGGCGAGGGATGCGCACGTCAATGGAAGCCGAGGCGGTTTCCGGAACCACGTTCGGTCGCGTGCCGCCCTGGATAACGCCCACGTTCAGGGTCAGTCCGCGGCGCGAGCGGGCAAACTCCTCCACACGCAACAATTGGCGGGCGAGCTCGTTGATGGCGTTCACTCCCCCCTCGGGATTCAGCCCCGCGTGCGCCGAGCGTCCGTGCACGGTGATGCGAAATTCGCCCACACCTTTGCGCGCAGTTTTCAAAGCGCCTCCCGGCGCGGCGGGCTCCAGCACCAGGACGGCGCGCGCCTTCAGCGCCTCGGCCCGCAATCGGTCGCGGAACGCAATGCTGGAAGTTTCTTCATCGGAGTTCAGGAAGAGCCGTACGGGACTCCTCGGCTTGACTCCCTGTGCCTGCAAGGCCCGAATCGCCCCCAGCGCGCACACGATACCCGATTTCATGTCGAATATGCCGGGACCGTAAGCCCGCCCGTGGCGGATTTGGAAGGGCATGCGCGCCAGAGTCCCGACATCCCACACCGTATCCAGGTGGCCGAGGATAAGGATGGGCTTTTGATTGCCCCGGCCTCCCCAGAATTCCGCCCAGAGCGCGGAACCCGCCTTCGGGTGCCGGAGAATTCGGACCTTGCCCTTCAGGCGTCGCAGTTCGGCGGCGAAAAACCTCCCCAGCCGGTCCACCCCCGCCTTGGATTGGGTGGGGGATTCGATCTCAACGGCTTTGCGAAGGCATTCGACCAGTGCATCCTGCCGGGACTCGCAGTATTTGAGAATCGCACGCGGGTTCAATTCTTCCCTCCCGGAATTCGGCGCCGTCTCCAACCACTCCGTTGCGCAATCTTGCCGGATTCTGAACATATGCCGGCGCCTTACTTCAATTCTTGCTGACAACCGGGGGCGCTTCATTCTATCCTAGCAGGTTACTGGAGCAGTCGATTTTGTCATGCTGAGCGTAGCGAAGCATCCGCCTGTCGCATCGAAACGCAGGAACCTAGATTCTTCGCTTCGCTCAGAATGACAGGCTCCCAACTCTTTTTCAGTAACCCGCAAGGAAACGACGGACTTGTCTATGGATCGCCGAGCCATCTTGGGACCTCCCCGCCAAGGAATCGCACATTGAGCAAAGTCTCCTTTGTCCTTCTTGTTCACGCGCACCAGCCGGTGGGCAATTTCGATCACGTCATTGAAGAAGCCTATCAAAAATCTTACGCGCCGTTCGTCCGGGTGCTGGAAAACCACCCCCAAATACGCGTCAGCCTGCACTACTCCGGCATCTTGCTCGAGTGGTTCGAGCGCCAGCATCCGAAATACATCAAGCAACTCGCCAGACTCACCACGCGCGGCCAGGTGGAGATGGTGGGTGGCGGATACTACGAACCCATCCTGCCGATGATCCCCGACCGCGACAAGCTGGCCCAGATTCGCAAGATGGCCCTCTTTCTGCGCAATCACTTCGGCGAGACGCCGCGTGGCGGGTGGGTGGCGGAGCGGGTTTGGGAACCCAGCCTCGCGAGACCCCTCGCCGAAGCGGGCGTGGAATATGTGCTCCTCGACGACACTCATTTCCTCGCCGCCGGGCTCGACCCTTCCGAGCTGCATACCACTTACATTACCGAGGAAGCGGGATTCTCGCTTCGCCTGGTCCCCAGTCTGAAGATTCTGCGCTACACGATTCCCTTCCAGGACCCCGACGCCACGATAGGGGTGCTTCGGGAGGGCATCGGCAAGGCGGAGGCGCTTTTTGCCATGGGGGACGATTGTGAGAAATTCGGCGTCTGGCCGGGCACCTACGACCACTGTTATACCCACGGCTGGCTGGAACGCTTCCTCGGAGCCGTCCAAGACAACGCCGAGTGGCTGGAGACCACGACGGTTTCGGATTATCTCGCGGCACATCCTCCCCGCGGCCGAGTTTATCTTCCCAACGCGTCTTACCCGGAAATGATGGAGTGGGCGCTGCCCGCCTCCGCCGCCGGGGAGTTCAAAGCCTGCCTGGACGAAAGCGAGCACCTGCAAAACGGCGAGCGCTTCCGACGCTTCCTGCGCGGGGGAATGTGGCGAACCTTCCTGGCCAAGTACCCCGAATCGAATCAAGTCCAGAAATTCATGCTTTCGCTCAGCGAGCGGTTGGAGGCGGCGCGGCTTGCCAATCCCCAAGGTCGCGAGGCCGTGCGACTGCTCAGCGAGGCCGAGGATCACCTCCTGGCGGGGCAGTGCAACGACCCTTATTGGCACGGAATCTTCGGAGGCCTTTACGCACCACACCTGCGCAGCGCGGTGATTCGCCACCTGATTCAGGCCGAAATCCTGCTCGACCGGCTCGAGGGGGCAAAGAAGGGTCCCGCGATTCGCGTCGAGACCGAGGACTTTGACGTGGACGGTCAGGATGAGGTTCTCATCCGGCATTCGACGTTCGGGATGGTTCTGCGCCCCGCCGACGGGGGAACCGTCTCCAGCCTTCGTTTCAAGCCCGCGAGCGCCGACTTGGTGAATTCCCTGACGCGGCGTCCCGAGGCCTACCATGAGTTGGTCCGGCAGAAAGTGATGACCCATGACGCGCCGAAGGAAGGCCCGGCATCCATCCACGACCGCGTGGTGACCAAGGAAAAGAACCTCGGCGAACTGCTTCGCTACGACCACTACCTCCGCCATGCCTTCCGCACTTACGTCTTCCCCGCCGCCAAAACCTGGCAGGATTTCGACTACCTGCATTTGGAGGAGAATCGCGAACTCGCGGGCGGCCCCTGGTTTCTGGCGGCGGCCAAAGCGAGGTCCGGGACCTTCGAGCTGCGTCGCGAGGCCATGTGGAATTGCAACGGCAAGGACCTCCCGCTGCGCGCCACCAAGACCCTCAAGACACAGGCCGCGGGAAAGACCTGGAAGCTGGAATGTCAAACCTCACTCGCCGCCGACCAGACCTGCCCGGCGCCGTTGGCGCTGGGCGTCGAGCTGATTTTCAACCTCCTTGCGCCGGACGCCCCCGACCGCTATTTCCTGGCGAACGACATCCGCCGGCCGCTCGAGTTCAAAGGCGAGATTGAGGGAACCAGCTTGCTCGTGGTGGACGAGTGGCAGCGGGTGAGAATTGCGCTCGAAGCCCGTCCAAAACCCCGCTGGTGGATCGTGCCCGTGGAGACGATTTCCCAATCGGAATCGGGCTTCGAGCGCGTGTATCAGGGCTCCGCGATCCTGGCGGTGTGGAAAATCGACGCCCCGGCGTGGCGCGACATGCAATGCGTGGTGCGCGCGGAAATCACCCAGGTGGGGACGGGCGACGGGACGACGACTTGAAAACGCGGGTGCGGTCTGCTAGATTGCCCTGGCGTTTTGTTGCGGAGTGAAATGATGGCCATCAGCAAGGAACTTTTGGATATCTTGGTCTGCCCCGCGTGCAAAGCCCCCGTTCAGCTCGTCGCGGACGGCCAGGGGCTGAAGTGCGACCAGTGCAAGCGCGTCTACCCCATCAAAGACGACATCCCCGTCATGCTCGTGGACGAAGCCAAGACTGAAGCGGAGTAGCGCCGGTGAACCGGCAGGAATTCGCGGCGTCGCTCTTTCCATCCCTGCCCTCCGGGGCGCGAATCCTGATCATCCGTCTGCGCTCGATCGGCGACATCCTTCTGCTCACTCCGGCGCTGTGTTTGCTCAAGGAGTGGCGTCCCGATTTTCAAGTCTCTGTTGTGGTGGAACCCCGCTTCCGCGAGCTGCTCGAAGGCAATCCCGATGTCGACGAGATTCTCGAGCCGGGTACAGGATCGGGTTTTGAGAAAATCGCGGCGCGGTTTCGCGCCGTGCGGGAACTTCGCCGACGCAGATTCTCGCTCTGTGTCAATCTACACGGAGGGCCGACGAGCTCCCTGCTGACGCGAGGCAGCGGGGCGCGATGGAAGGCGGGCTTCGAGCATTTTCGCTCGCGGCGCGGCTACGATGTCCTGATTCCCGACGCGCGAACTATTCTGGGTCAGTCGAGTATCCATACGGCGGAGCATCAGGCGTCGGCTTTTTTCTACCTTGGGATGCCGCGACGCGAGATTCCCCGCGCGCGGCTCTCGCTGAAATCAGCGCACCAGGAATGGTGGAGTAAGAAGCGTGGGGCGCTGGGTATCGGCGCGCCGCGCCAATACGCGTTAATCCACCCCACGGCACTCTACGCGACCAAGCAGTGGGCGCCCGAGCATTTTGCCCAATTGGGGATTTATCTCGAGCGCGAGATGGGGCTTGCCACGGTGTTTTCCTGCGGTCCCGGCGAAGGGACAGTTC
>DATKYV010000047.1:0-19126 GCA_035528275.1 Terriglobia bacterium
GTGAGCTTCGGATGCTCCAAATTCTTTCTGACGGTGGATACGGATGACAAGCTCTTCAAGTGCGGCCTGCAGATCGAGCGGGGCTATCTGAAAGCTCCCCGCGAGTTTCGCGAGTGCCAATTGCGGTCGGACTGGGACTGGCATCGACTTCTCAAGGGGCTCAGGCCCAAAAGCCCGCTCGAACGCGAACTCCGACGGCTCGTGTTGCGCGAGGGATTCAGGATCTACGCCGGCAGTTGGGAAATCGGCCCCGAGGACTACTCAAAAGCCACTCTCCCGAACGTGGCCAAACTGCGGAATATTCTTCAGGTCGCGCCCAAAAGCCATTGGGCAGGATTTCAACTCTACTATCCGATGCGCGAGGACGAGGTGCGCAGCGCGACGGGAATCGATTTGGTCGAATCCATGCTGGCCGTTTTCAGCGAAGTAACCGCCGCGATGAACCTCTGTATGCAGATCCAACTCGAATCGTCTGACTGACTAATCAAGCCCACCCAAGGTGTCGAATATCAGACTCCCGGTATCTGAATCCCTAAGAAGCATCGGCACACTGAAGCCAGAAAACCCCCAGAGACCGGCCCGGGCCTGAATGCAATCCGAGGATTGGGCCGTCAGCGTGGGTGGCCGACGGGGATAAGGTAGAGAGGCCTCTCCTCACGAGGCAAGGCGAGGGTCTTCTGCCCGTCGGCGTCGTGAAACGCGCCGACGGGCACGCCCCCCAGACCCAGGGCGACAGCTTCCAGCAGCAGATTTTGCGCCGCGTGGCCCGCCTCCATTTGAACGTAGCGCGGTGTTCTGCCCTCTCCATATTTCTGGGCCGTGCGCTCGTATACTGCCGTGAACACAAAAACCGTCGGTGCCTCGCGGATAGCGTCTTGTTCCAGGGCAGCGCGAAAGATGGCCGGCCTCAGGTCGCGGTTGGTCAGACGCCTCAACCGGTGTGGCTGCGGTTCGTAATGAAAGAACCCGTCGGGCGTCGCCACGTAGAGCTCCAGAGGGTAGAGCGCGCCCGCTGAGGGCGCTGTGCGCAGGCCCTCGCGATGGGTGATCCCCTGCGCCGCCCAGAGAAGCTGGGAGACCTGCTGCGCGCTCAGAGCTTCCTTGCCGAACTTGCGCACCGAACGCCGACGAGCGATCGCCTCTTCGACGGACATCCGGCCCTCGCGCACGGGCTCGGGCAACTCGACTGTCTCAGCGAACTTGGCTGGTGTCTTGATCGAATCGTTTCCTGTCCCTGACGGCATGGCACAACCCCCGAAAGCCAGCAGCATCGCGCTGCCCAATAGAATGATCCTCCTCATTGGCTTTCTCCTCGGATTTCAGTGGCCTGCCGCACGATACGATCTCAGTAGTCACGCGAAAGCAGGTGCCGATTACCGATGCGCACATTCGTGAGGCCTGCGACGCATGCCGCTTCGAGCGCCTCGTTTGCGTGACGATGAGAGGTCGTGGCAGATCGGTCATGCAGAAATGTGGGGCGAAGCCCAGCAAGGCGTACGGAATTTTGGGATTGATCCCCGCGATGAACCGGGCGATTCGCCCCACCTCGCCTGCATCTACGTAACCGGGCACGAGTAACGTACTGGCGATGACCAGCGGCGGCGTGGGGCGCTCACCAATTCGCCGTGCAGCGCGGGCGAAGTTTTCGAGCGTGCGCTTGTTGGAGGCCCCCGTCAGGACGATGTGTAGCGTTTCGTCCATCGCTTTGAGGTCGAATTTGATGCCGCCACCCGTTTCAAGCGAAAGCTGGACAGCGCGGTCCAACAACTTGGGATTCGACGTTCCCGCCGTCTCCCAGCAGACGACGACCCCTTTCTTTGCCAGATACTGGCCCGCGGCCAGCGCGTGGGGCATCTGCGATGCCGGGTCGCCGCCGAAGAAACAGACGCAGTAGGTCTGCGGATTGGCCGCATCGGTTAGTTGAGACGCGCTGAGGCCGTTGGAGCGCGCGGGAGACATGGCGCGGAAATGCCAGTTCTGGCAGAAGAGACAGTCGAAGGTGCAGCTGGCGTAGAAGACCGCCAGGTTGTGGCGTCCTCGCTGCGCGCTGCCGTTGCAGACCCAGTCGGCAACACAGTTCGTGGGCAGGGGGTCGCGATACCAGTCGAGGATGCCGCGCTGCGGCGTGCCTGCAAGGTGCACCAGCCGGCCGTCGCGCGCCGTTCGCAGGCCACAATAGCCTCGCTCGCCCTCGCCGATGACGCACTCCCGGGCGCACAAAACGCATCGCGCCCCTTCCGCCGCGCGTGGCGGCGAAGACGGCAAGTTGAAAGCTTGGCGCGCCTCCCCGTGAGCGGCCTGTGAAACTCGCAACGCGTCTTCCGGATGCGCCCGGATGCATTCGGCACACATATCCAACACGGAACAAATCAGACGCGATTGATTCCCGCAGAGCGCGCAGGCTTGGTCCTCGAGGAAACGAACTGAGCGGCCCCGTATCCCCGTATTTCCTCCTGAAGGTTTCTTTACCTACCATACGCCTGCGAAATCAAAGGAACAAGGTGCCTCGGAGTTCTTGCCGGTCTCGTGCAGGTCATCATTCGTGCCATCCGAAAATGGGTCACATATCCGGTTTCGAGTGCTAGAGTATTGTGTTTAATCTGCTGGCCGCCATACTTCAAACGGAGGCAGCTTATGAAACACCTATCCGGAGTTACCCTCGCCGGTGCGTTGCTGATGACCGCTGGCTTTGCATTCGCCCAGCAGGATTTCGCGAACGTGGAGATCAAGGCGACGCGCGTGAAAGGCAACATCTACATGCTGAACGGGACGGGCGGCAATGTCGGGGTCTCGGTCGGCTGGGACGGGATTTTGATCGTCGACGACAAGTTCGCTCCCCTGGCGGATAGAATCCGCGCGGCGCTGAAAGGCATCGGCGGCGGCGAGCTCAAATTCATTCTCAACACCCACTTCCACGGAGACCACACGGGAGGGAACCAGGTGTTCGGCCCCGAAGCGCCGATCATCGCCCAAACCAATGTGCGGAAGCGCCTTTCGTCGGAGCAGACGCGGGACGGGCGCACGTCTCCCGCGGCCCCCAAGGAAGCCTGGCCGGTGATCACTTTCGATCAGTCCGTGTCCGTCCATTTCAATGGTGAGGAGATCAAGGCGCTGCACTTCCCCCATGGGCACACAGACGGCGATAGCGTGATTTTCTTCAAGGGCTCCAACGTCGTACACATGGGCGACGATTTCTTTGCCGGGCGTTTTCCCTTTGTCGACCTCGACTCGGGCGGGGACGTCGAGGGACTCGTGCACAATATCGGCGAAGTGCTGCAGCAGCTCCCTGCTGACGTAACCATCATTCCCGGGCACGGACCCATTTCGAAGCTCGACGACCTCAAGGCGTATCACCGCATGCTGGTCGAGACCACAGGCATCGTGCGCAAGGGCATGGCCGCGGGAAAAAGCCTCGATCAGATCAAGCAGGAAGGCTTTCCCGAGGAATGGAATCCATGGGGCAATGGTTTCATCTCGGCAGAAAGATGGATTGAGACCATTCACCGCAGCCTGACTCGCCAGGCGGCGGGTAAATAAGCCCGCAAGCGCCGCACGGTTGCGATAGGAGGTGACATATGAAAAAGCCGCGCGCCTCGAAAAATCCCAGCGTCAACCGACGCGCCTTCTTCAAAAGCGCGGGGGCGGGGCTCCTGGCGGCCGGGCTCGCTACAGAGACTTCCCGCGGCAGCCCAACCTCGGAAAGCCCGGCGCGGTTCACGCCCTCGGCCGGCCTGGCACAAATCTCTCCGAATCTCTACGTGTTGGACGACACGTGCAACGTATACGTCTTGAAGGATGGCGACCGCGCCCTGCTCATCGACTTCGGTTCCGGACACATCCTGAAACTGCTCGGTCAGATCGGCGTCACCAAGGTCGAAGGTATCCTGCACACCCACCATCATCGCGACCAGTCGCAGGGCGACCATCGGGCCGTGGCCGCGCGAATCCCGATTCACGTGCCCGCGCACGAGCGCCACCTCTTCGAAGATGCGGAGAACTTCTGGCGGAACCGTCGCGTCTTTCACCTCTACTACGTCCGCAACGACTTTTTCACCCTCACGCGCAATGTCCCTGTTGCCGGCGTCCTGCACGACTACGAGAAGTTCCGCTGGGGACCTTATGAATTTTTGATCTTTCCCACTCCTGGACATACCCTGGGCTCGGTCACTCTGATGGGCACGGTGGACGGCAAGAAGACGGCCTTTTCGGGAGACTTGATTCATTCGCCGGGAAAGGTGGCGAATCTCTACGACCTGCAGTACCAGTACGGAAGCCCAGACGGAGTTGACTTCACGATCTTCTCGCTCACCAAGCTGCGCGAGCAGGGCGCGGAGCTGATCTGCCCCTCGCACGGCGAGCCCTTCCGCGATCCTGACGCGGGTTTTGCCGACTTGATTGGAAAACTGAAAGGCTGGTACGAGGCGTATTCGCCCGGCTCAGCGCTTACCGTTGAGAACAAACCCTTCGCCGTCACGCCGCACCTGGTGTGCGCGCACCAGACCACCTCGACCTTCTATGCGCTCATCAGCGACAGCGGCAAGGCACTCTTCGTCGACTACGGCGCGGCAAGCGGCAATTTTTTCAGCGGATTCAATACCGCGGCGTCGGTGCTCGATCGCATGCGTTTTGTCGAGCATACGATCCCGGAATTGAAGGCACGCTACGGATTGAAATCGGTTGACGTCGCCATGCCCAGCCACATGCACGACGACCACTTGAACGGATTCCCGCACCTCGTTCGGCACTATGACAGCAAGGTCTGGTGCTACGAGAACATGGTGGATATCCTCGAAAAGCCGTGCGGCAACAATCTGGGCTGCATCCTCCCCGAACCCATCAAGGTTGACCGCACCTTCCGGCACGGCGAAACGTTCAAGTGGGAGGAGTATGAATTCATCGTGTACCATTCGCCCGGCCACACCGAATACCAAATGGCCATGTTCGCGGATATTGACGGCGCCCGCGTCGCCTTCACCGGCGATGCGTTGTTCCCGGCGGCCAGCCAGGCGCCCTATCAGCTTCGCCACAACCTCATCTTCCGCAACTGGGTGGAGAACGACAGTCATGTCAAGTCCATCCACACGATCCTGGAGCACCAGCCCACATTGATCGCGCCGGGACACGGCAAGCCTTTTGTGAGCAACAAGGAAGACCTCGAGGATCTGAAGCGCCGGCTGGAAGGCCAGCAGAAATACTTTCGCGAGGTCATCGCCGACCCCAATTGTGACTTCGGGCTGAATCCCAGTTGGGTAAGGCTATATCCTTACCAACTCGAGGCCCGCGCCGGTTCGAGCGCGCCTGTGGAGCTCCGCGTGCGCAATTATCGCGCCAAGCCGATGCAACTGGAGGCCGCCCTCGTGCTACCCGCGGGCTGGAAGGCAGCACCCGAAATCGTCACACTCACCGTCCCTCCAAACGGCGACGCGCGCGAGGAGTTCACACTGACGATTCCCGAAAACTGGAGCCGGTCAATGCCGCGTGTGGCGCTCACCGCCGACGTGATGGCAGACGGACAATACCTGGGAGAGATTGCCGAAGGTGTGGTCGACGTGCTGTTCTCAAGCTGAGCGTTCTACCCTAGCACAACGAAGGCAGGAGATGTTTATGCCAACCCAAAGGATCCCGATAGCTATTCTCGCCGTCTCGCTGCTCACCATTCCGCAAAATCACTCGGCCCAGACCAAAAAAGCCGGCAACCCTGAAAAGGATCTGCCGCCCAACATTACTCAGTTGACGGGCTTCGGCGAGCGGGCGTCCTGGGCGCCGGACGGAAAACGCATCGCCTTCATGAGCAAGAGTTTTGGCGACGCGTTTGAGATCGACCTCGAAACCCGGCTGGCCCGACTTCTTACCGGACACTTCCTGCACAAGGGCTTTCTTAGAGTTCAGTACCTGCCCAGCGGCGATTTCTTTCTGATCGGTGCGCGGACCTTCGAGGATATTCGCACCACCCGCAGCCGCGATCAGGAAATGTGGGTGATGAAAGCCGACGCGAAGACTCCGCCCGTGCCGCTCAACCAAAAGATATCGGAGGGCGTCGCCATCTCGCGAACGCGAATGAAGGTTGCGTGGGCGAACGGTCACGGCCAGTATCCGGATCAATTCAAGGAACGGGAATCCGCGCTCTACACGGCCGATATCGAGTACAAGAACGGCGTGCCCACGCTGGTCAACAAGAGAGAGGTCCTTCGCTCGCCAGGGCCGGAATGCTATCTCGAAGCCCAAGACTTTCGTCGCGACGACACGGAGCTGATCTATTCCTGTTACCGGGAACATCCCGCGAGCATCAAGGCGGACGTCATGGGGGTCAATCTCAAAAACGGCAAAGTCACTGCGTACCGCAAGCTCGAAGAGGAGTACAACGAGCCCGAGGGCATTTCGCCGGATGGCGAATGGACGCTGGTGGAGTCGAGCCGCGATCAGAGCCCGGACCACCAGACCGACCGGTTCATTGATATCTGGAAATTGAAGCTCGAGCCCGGAAGCACGGACTTCGTGCGCCTCACTCGCTGGGGCGATTACGAGGGCTACAAAGCTTCAAATCCCGTAGTGAGTCCCGATGGGAAATGGATTGCTTTTCAATCCGCCCGCAATGACGAGCCGGCCGGCGTGGGTCACGGCATTTTTCTTCTTAAATTGCATTGAGAGCCGTCTGTTCTCCAGACCTCTGCCGCGCCACGCGGGTTTGGCGCATTGATTGGGACACGAGGAGAGGGTCATGACGAAGCTGCCAAGAATCAGTCTGCGCGCAATCCTTCTGACACTCCTTATAGCTTTCGGTGTTTCTGCGATGAGCGCAGAAGAGACCCCGGAGCAATTCGAGCAGCGCACGAAGTGGTGGCGCGAGGCGCGGTTCGGGATGTTTATCCACTGGGGTATCTACGCGGTCCCCGCGGACGCCACGGATCTTGAGGGCAAGCACCGGGTCGCGGAATGGTACTTCTCCAACAAGCAGATGCAGGTGAAGGACTACGAGAAATTCGCGGCGCAGTTCAATCCCGTCAGATTCAACGCCAAGAGGTGGGTGCAGATGGCCAAGGACGCTGGCATGAAGTACATCGTCATCACCAGCAAGCACCACGACGGCTTCTGCATGTTCGACAGCAAGCTCACCGATTACACCATCGTCAGGGCAACGCCCTTCAAGCGCGACCCTCTGAAAGAACTGGCGGAAGAGTGCCGGAAACAGGGAATCACATTCTGTTTCTATCACTCCATCATGGACTGGCATCATCCCGACTACCTGTCGCGCCGCCCGTGGGAAAAAGACACCCGGCCGGCCGATGACGCGGACCTCAATCGCTATATCAATTACATGAAGGGCCAGCTGAAAGAACTCCTCACGAACTACGGCCCCATCGGGGTGCTCTGGTTCGACGGCGGCTGGGAACACAGCGCCGAGGAGCTGCGCTCCGCGGAAGTCAACGCTTTCATTCGCTCACTTCAGCCGCCAATCCTCATCAACAACCGCAACCGGCTGCCCGAAGACTTCTCCACCCCGGAGCAATTCGTCCCCGCCAAGAGCATGACGGTGGGGCACCTCTGGGAAACCTGTATGACCATGAATGACACTTGGGGCTACGCGACGAACGACACCAACTGGAAATCTTCTGAGACGCTGATCCGCAAATTGATCGACAGCGCGGGAAAAGGCGGCAATTTCCTGCTCAACGTGGGACCGACGGCCGAAGGCGAGTTTCCGCCGGAGTCCATCGAGCGCCTCGCGGCCATCGGCAAATGGATGAAGGTGAACGGGGAGAGCATCCATGCAACGACGAAGGGGCCTTTCCGGCGTCTCAGTTTCGATGGCCGGGCAACCACCAAAGGCAAGACTCTCTACTTGCACGTCTTCAAGTGGCCAGGCGAGGGGCTGAAAGTGACAGGATTGAAAACCAAGATCGTCAGCGCTCGTGCCCTGGACGGCGGCGAGTCGCTACGCATCACCTCCACAAACACTACAGTGGACGGAGTGGAATTCCCTGTATTAGCAATTTCAAAGCCACAGAAGCTCGATCCGGCCGCGACCGTCATCGAGCTGCGCCTGGCAGGCCCGCCGGTGGTCGACGAGCCCGAACCCGTCGTCACCGCAGAGACGGACGGGAGTTACATTTTGAAGGCAGCGGAAGCGGACATCCACGGCGCGACGGCTCAATACGAAGTGAGCGGACTACACGACTACATCGGGGCGTGGGCCAACCCGGCGGATTACGTCACCTGGACGCTCAATGTTAGCCCCCAGGATGCCGCGCGGCGCTACACGGTGGAGGTTACTTATTCAAGCCTTGCCCAGTACGAAGGCAGCAGCTTCGAAGTTGAATTCGCTGGCGCAACACTCGAGGGAACCGTCATGTCAACTCCGGCGACGAATCGATACCGAACAGAGAAGTTGGGAGAACTTGAAGCGCGGGGGGGCAGGCAGACACTGGCCGTTCGCATTACACAAATCAAGAATGGGCCCGCCATGAGTCTGCATCAGGTGCGATTAGTGCCCCTTCCTTGAGACCCCTCGCCGAGAATGGTTTTCTTGGGGCGAGTTCACTTTCGGGTTGCAACCATCAGGCCCGTCGGCCCGGGTAGCCGGAGGTGCTGGATGTCTTCAAATCCCGCCCCGCGAAGCCAGGCAGCATATTCATCCTCGCTATAGCTGTTTCCGTTTTTCGTCCCGACCAACATGTTGAGCGCGAAGAGCGCTCCGGTCTTTGGCGAGGTCTTGTCGCCATCGAGAATGAAATCCTGAATCACCACGCGGCCCTGAGGCGCGAGGGCCTGGTAGCACCTCTTCAAGAGCTCCCGGTTTTCATTCCCTCCCAGCATGTGGCAGATGGCGGAAACGAGGACCAGGTTGAAAGCTTGACCAAGCTGATCGGTCCGCAAATCGCCTGCCCGAGTTTTGACGCGGTTCCCCACACCCGCCTTTTCAATGTGGCTTTGCGCGATGGGGATGACCGTTTCCAGGTCAAGCAACTCCGCCTGAAGCCCTTCGACAGCCTTGGCGAAAGCGATGGAATAGGCGCCGGAGCCTCCCCCGACGTCGAGCATGCGCTTCAGGCCTTCGGTGCCCACCGCTTGAAGGATTAACGGCGCGCGGTCGAGGGCGTTGCGGTGCATAGCGGCGATGAAGGCGCGCGTCCAATCGTCAGGCCGGTCGGCGGACTCGCTGTAGGTTACCGACGTGCCAGCACGCACGCAGTCGGTAAGCGTGGACCATCGCCGCCACAAGTGAACCGTGTGCATCGTGGCGGCGCGCGTGTCGTTCGGACTTCCCTCCGCAAAGAATCGCGCGGCAATGGGAGTATTGCGAAAGAGGCCGCCCTCTTTGGTCAGCATTCCTGTGGCCACGAGCGCGTTCATCAGCATCTCCGTGGCCCGCGGGTCGGTCGCGATTTTCTTCGCCACCTCGTCACTCCGGGCTCCCGGCCCTACCGCCGTGAAAACATCCAATTCAACGGCGGTCAGAATCACGCGGCTCTCTTGAAAAGCCCGCATCCTTTGCATGACGTCGTCAGGAGGTATCCCGGCTTTCTCTTTTGCCCGCAGCGCCGCCAGCATCTTGTCGCGATTCGATTTGATCTCCGCCTGCAGCGCGGCGGCATCGCGATTGACCAAACGCTCGACAACGCGGCCCTGCCGGAAATGCGACTCCACAATTTCAGCGACATCGTCAGGCGCGACGGCTGAATACCAGACCCCTCCGGGATAGACCACCATGTTGGGCCCGCGCTCGCAAAGGCCGAGCGAACCGCAGGTGGTCACCTGGACGTCATCCATCAGGCCCTGCGCCGCCACCGCCTTTCGCAATGCATCAATTGTCTTCGCTGAGCCCCGCGACGCGCAGCACGGCACGCCTTCCGGTTTCTGTTGATCGCAAACAAAGACGTGATATCCAAAAGGCTCCATGTCGTCCTCCATGCTTCGATGATACGCCGGCAAGCTTCGGTTGCCGCGACGCGGCTCCTGTAAGGAAGATCCTATTTGCCCATCTGGCGGACTTTCTCCAGGATTGCGGGCCGGGCAGCCTCCATCAGGTCGCGCAAGTCCTCGTAGCGCATGGTGCGTTGCTCAAATGTTCGCTTCTCGAGGGCGCGCAGAAAGCGGTTCTCAAACTCGCGGAAGTACGAACCATAAAGATGATAGCTGTCGGCAAGATGGCAGTAGCGGCCCACTCGCACCGGCCGACTGGACAGTTCCGCAATTCGCTCGGCGATCCGACTCTGCAACTGGACGAGGGCGAAGATATTCATGAAGGCGGCCTTGTAGGCGTCGTTGGAGCGAAAGCGGACATTCATGGAGAGCACCGCCTCGCCGTCTTCCTCGAGAACGCGGCACCACACACTTTGCAGGCACGCCGGGTCGTAGCAGAAGTTATCCTCCCACACTTTCCAGGTGACAGCCTGCGCGCGCCGCGTGTGCGGAGCCTCTGCCAGCTTTCGGCAGAGAAGCTCGATCTGGTCGATGGGCTCGAGCGTCGGCGCCTGGTAGCCGAAAAGCCGCTGATGGTAAGTGTATTCCCACCGGCTGTCCTCGGGATTGTTGGGGTCGCGCACCAGGTGGTCTTTGATCCCGTCCAAAACCTCCATGACATATTCCTGCAACTCCTCGGGACCACCGGGAAAATCCTTGTGGATCATCGGTTCCTTGAGCGGGTCGGCGACGGTGATGACCATCGTCGCGTCTTTGCTGGGCGGATCCCCGGGTTTGTCATACTGGGTTTTGATGTCGCAACCGTTGCGATGAAGCTCGATGAGGGACTGCTCCCAGGCGCGTGCGATCGCATCCGCTTCAACATGCAGAACGGGTATGCCGCTCATTTCGCCTCCATCTTCCGCGGGTTCCACTGGCGCAGTGGATATTCCACTGAACCGAGATTGCCGCTTACATGCGCTCCGCCCCGAACGATAAACGAAGGTCTCGTGCGACACTCTGGATATACCGTCGCCCTTCCGCGTACTCTTCGGCCGTCTTCAGGTGCTCCAGCATGAGCGGCGCGCCCAAAGGCAACTTTGAGAGTTCGGTCAGGTAGGTCTTGTAGTCCACCCGGCCGCGGCCCGGAATGACTTCCTTGAAATGGACCTGCAGTTCCACTTCCCAGGCGACGTCTTTCGCGTGGCAGGACACAATCCATCGCCCAAGCTTCCGGAAGCACTCGCGGATGACGGCAGCGTTGTTGTACATGCGCTCGGGACTGTTGATGACATTGCAGACGTCAAGATGCACGGCGAATGCTTTGCGGTCCACCGCCTTGATGAGCTCCACGTATTCGTCGGGACCGCTGGGCTGGCACCATCCCATCATTTCCACGGTAAAGGTCGTGCGGCGGGGCTTGACGGCGTCGATTACCTTGCGGACGTTCTCAACTGTTCCGTCAAAAAATCGGCGGCTGAAGTTCTGGGGGTCCGGGCCGTACCAGACATCCGGATTGTAGGACCCGGCGATGTCCACGCAACAACGCGCTCCCAATTCTTCGGCGAAAGCCAATCGCTCGGTGACGTACTCGAGGTTCTTGCGGCGCTTCTCCGGATCCGGGTCGAGCATGTTGACCCAGGCGCCGACTTCGGCGATGGCCACGTCGCGTGCGGCAAATTCTTTGACGACCGCATGGATCCGCTCCTTGTCAGTGAGATCGACGTCGGGGGCGTAGGCGGCGCGATAGCCCAGCTCGCGGTGTGCTTGCGCCAACTCGGCGGGGTCGTCGGATTTCGCGAACACCGGCCCACCGAGCCGCATCGGACGCACTTGCGCGGCCCGGGAGTCGAAGGCAAGCGCGCCCAATCCGCCAATCGCAACAGCGCCTGCGTTACGGAAGAAACCTCTTCGGGAAATCATTGGTTCACTCATGAATCGCTCCTGACGGAATCGCACGATATTTCGTTGTACGACTCAAAATGATTGGCGTCCAGTTCTGACACTCGAGAAACGGGGCGTACCGTCCGGTGGTCCAATACCGGGGCGAGGGGCTGCGGGCATTGTACCGGAATCACCGCCTCGAGCGCCTGAAAATTCATTAACGATTTAGGCAGGCTTCCGATAGAATCAGGGCCTTTGATGAGTTTATCCGGCAGGCGCTCACGCGCCCGCCGGCGGTTCGAGATCGTGCGGAATCTGCCGTACCGGCGTCCTTGGAGGGAGCTGACTTCCCCTCCCTCGTCCGGCGCCGGCTATTCGTCCTCGGAGGAGCGCGATGAAACGAATTTCTCGATCTGCTGACACTCTTGCCTCTGCCGCACTTCTGATCGTATTGATATCCGCCCCGGCACACGGTCAGCTCGGCATGTTCTCAAAAGAACAACGCGCGGATTTCACACGCGAGTGGAAAGGCGAGCGGTTCCCCGACGGCCGCCCAAAGATTCCTGATGAAACCCTCGCCCGCTTGAAGAACGTCACCGCCGAGGAAGCCTGGGCGGTGTTGCACCAGGCGGGGTACCATCACCAATTCGAAGGCGGCTGGAAAGTCATCAATCCCGGCGAGCGACTGGTGGGGCGCGTGGTGACCGCGGTCTTCATGCCCTTGCGACCGGACGTGAACGCCGTCATCAACGATTACGGCAAGAAAGAAGGGCGCACACAGGCCGGCGGTCAGAACTCCTGGGTGATCGACACTCTGCTTCCGAACGACGTGTTGGTCGTGGACCTCTACGGGAAGATCAAGGATGGCACCTTCGCCGGAGACAATCTATCAACCTCGATCTTCTCCAAGACCGGCACAGGTCTCATCGTGGACGGCGCCGTGCGCGACTTTTCGGGCATTTCGGAAATCAAGGGTTTTCGCTGCTACGTGCGTGACTTCGATCCATCGGCGCTGGCGGGTGCCACGCTCATGGGCATCAACGTCCCCATCCGCATCGGCGATGTCACGGTGATGCCCGGCGACGCGGTGGTGAGCGATCCCGAAGGGCTGACCTTCATCCCGGCGCAACTCGCCGAAAAGGTCGCCGACTCGTCCGAGCTCACCCAGTTGCGTGACAATTGGGGCCATCAGATGCTCCGCGAAGGCAAGTACACGCCGGGCGAAATCGATGGGCGCTGGTCGAAGGAAATGATCGAGGAATTCAACCACTGGGCGGAAAAACAAGGCGCTAAGGTGCGCCTCGGAAAAGACTGAATACCTGGGGGAGGACCATGAAGGACCAAATCAAACAATCGGTGAAGCGTCGCGATATACTCAAGTCTTCCGCCGTGGCTCTGGGCGGGGCTTTCTTTGCAAGTGAACCCATGGAAGCAGCGCTTCAAAACGTCAACACCCGTTCGCGGCCGTCGGACCTGAAGATCACCGACCTGCGCGTGGCGGTAGTCACCAAGGCGCCGATGACCTGCCCGATCATCCGCATTGATACCAACCAGGGAATCCACGGCCTGGGCGAGGTGCGCGACGGCGCCAGCCCCACCTACGCGCTGATCCTGAAGAGCCGACTGCTCGGCGAGAATCCCTGCGACGTCGACCGCCTGTTCCGCAAGATCAAGCAGTTCGGCGGGCACGCGCGTCAGGGCGGCGGCGTCTGTGGTGTGGAGATGGCGTTGTG
This sequence comes from Terriglobia bacterium, assembly GCA_035528275.1. Taxonomy (GTDB): domain Bacteria; phylum Acidobacteriota; class Terriglobia; order UBA7540; family UBA7540; genus DATKYV01. Next base: position 13,518 of record DATKYV010000047.1, read on the forward strand.
GGACCTGGCGGGGAAGGCGTACAACATCCCCGTTTATCAAATGCTGGGTGGAAAGTTTCGCGACAAGATCCGCCTTTACGCCGATACCGACATGTCGCCCGACCCCAAGGTCTATGCCGAGCGAATGAAGAAACGAATGGACCAGGGCTTCACGTTTCTGAAAATGGACCTGGGCATCGGGCTCGTCGAGAAAACTCCCGACACGCTGACGCGCCCGCGAGGCCTTACTTCCCGCGACGTCATGCAAACCCAGCACATGTTCACGGGCTTCGAGCTTACCGACAAGGGCATCGCGATGATGGCCGACTACGTCGCCCAGGTGCGCGAATCGATCGGCATGGACATCCCACTCGCCGCCGACCATTTCGGGCACATCGGCGTCAATTCCTGCATCCGCCTGGGTCACGCGCTCGAGAAATACAACATGGCGTGGCTGGAAGACATGATCCCCTGGCAGTACACCGACCTGCTCAAGGAGATCGCCGCCGTCGTGGACATCCCCATCCTCACCGGCGAGGACATCTATCTCAAGGAGCCGTTCATTGAGTTATGCCGGAACCACGCTGTGGATATGATTCATCCCGACCTGGCGACTTCAGGAGGAATTCTCGAGACCAAGAAAATCGGTGACGCGGCGCAGGAATACGGCGTTGCGATGGCGATGCATTTTGCCGGCTCGCCAGTCACCTGCATGGCCAACGTGCATTGTGCGGCGGCGACGGAAAACTTTCTCTGCCTCGAAAACCACTCCGTGGACGTCCCCTGGTGGGAAGACCTCGTCGAGGGAATCGAGAAGCCCATCGTCGATGGCGGTTTCATCAAGGTGCCCGAGAAACCCGGCCTGGGCGTGACGCTCAACGAGGAAGTCGTCAAGCAGCATCTGATGCCCGGCACCGGCTATTTCGAGCCAACGACAGAGTGGGACAAGGAGCGGTCGTGGGACCGCTTGTGGAGCTAACGCCGTTCCAACTATTACGGGGGATGACCGAGAACCGGTGACCCACGGCAGTTCTCCAGTCGTTGGGTATTGGGCGAGTTGCCTAATTAGGTTGGAAACGCGCTAGCGCGCGTACGAGTCCGCAATCTGCAACCTGGACATTAACCCTGAACTTTCGGAGGTTTCTTCATATGAAAACCGAAAAACCTGATCGTCGCAAGTTCCTGCGTCGCGGCTTGGGTGGCATCGCAGCGGCCAGCGCGGCTGGCGTGGTAGCGCTTCCACGGCCAGCCAAGGCCCAACGAATGCGGCCCACCAAGAAAGTCGTACTGAAGCCCGGTCAGAAGCTTTCGCCGGATGCGATCTTCAGCCCCGGCATTCAATTCGGCCGGCTGCTCTTCGTCTCTGGCCAGGGCGCGCACGATCCCAAGACAGGCAAGGTGGAAGACGTTCCCTTCCCCGAGCAAGCGCGGCAGTGTATGGAAAACGTGAAGGCGGTGCTGGAAGCTGCCGGCTCCTCGCTTGACCAGGTGCTCAAGTGCACGGTCTTCCTTACGGACATCTCGAACTACAAACCGTTCAATGAGGTCTATCACACCTTTTTCACGACCGAGCCGCCGGCCCGTTCCTGTGTGGGGGTGAAGGAACTCCCGGGAAACTCGCCCGTTGAGGTCGAGTGCTTCGCATATGTGGAGCGGATGGGATGAACTAGGATCCGGCCGCGGCTGTTTAGCGCCCCAGCCGATTCACAAAAACGCCTCCTGAGGCGAGGCGCTGCGGAAGAAGCGGATTCGCGCCCAGGTAGATATCCGGAAGCCCGTCCCGATTGAAGTCCGCAACAGCTCCGCCGATGAAGTTGGCGGCACTTCCAAATCCCGGCAGGTGAATCCAGGGGCGAAATTCCCTGCCCTCGACGTTTCGGAGAATGACGCTGGGCTCGAGGCGGTGGATATCCAGCGAGCCGTTGACGAGGAGCAGATCCGGCCATCCGTCCCTATCGAAATCGCGGGCGAGCGCCTGCACGGTCCCATAAGCGCGATCGAGACCGACGTTTTTGGCGACATTCACAAACCGGCCATCGCCCGTATTGCGATACAACCGCGTGTTGTGGACCGATCGCTCCTCCGGCTGCAACAAACAACGCACCGCCTCGGCGAAAGGCGCCCGCTCAGTTACCAGCAGATCCAATCGGCCATCCTTGTCGAAATCGAAGGAGAGCGCGCTGAGAGTCCGGCCATGGACCGCACTTAATCCCGACTGATCGGTCACATCGGAAAACCTGCCTTGGCCCTGATTGCGATACAGGGCCACGCCCGATTCCCAGTAGACCACGAGAAGATCCAAGCGACCGTCGTTGTCGTAATCGCCGGGAACGCAGTCGACGGCCGTCCCGCGGGGCACGAGACCGGCCTCTTTGGATCTCTCGACCCAACCGCTCGCGGTGTTGTGAAACAGCCGAAGAGAGCCGTAATTCTCGGTTCTGGCTCCGACCTCGACGAGGTCCGGTCTTCCGTCCCCGTCGAAGTCAGCGAAGCAGGCGCGTGCCGTGGCGCGCTCGCCCTTGAGCCCCATCGCAGCGGTCACGTCGGTGAATTTTCCCTGGCCGTCATTGCGGTAGAGAAGATTCTGACCCCTGCCCAGATAGCCGGAGCGGATAAGAAAGAGGTCTTGGTCACCATCCGCGTCGAAATCCGTCCAGGCTGCATCCCAGACGTCCTTGACACCACCAAGGTTTGCGGCCTGCGTGGCGTCAGCGAACCTTCCACCTTGATTGTGGTAGAGCGCGAGCGACCTGTCGATGCCGCACACGACCAGATCAATTTGCCCGTCATTGTCATAATCGGCCCAAGCGCCGCGTCCAGCGGCGAACTCTCGAACGCGGACAAGAATAGGGGCGGATATCGTGGACCGGGGCGATGGCCCCGATAAACCGATCTTCGGCGGCGGTGAGGACACCGCCGCTACAGATGGAGGACTGATTCGATACTCTTTTGAAACCTCCGCCGGATAGCCGCCGTTCCGCTCGGCGATCCAGTAGAGAAGCAGTATGGACCGCAGGGCGGCACTCTCCAGCGGGTTCATGGGCTTCCCGGGAGCCGGCAGGACATCGCCCTCCGAGCGCACACCATGCGCCGACATCTTCCGCTCTCGACCCAGCGCGTCGAGCACCTTTCGAAAGAACTCCGTGGCTTCCCTGTCGCGCTTGCGGAGGAACTGTGTGTAGCCCGCCAGGAAGTTTCCTTCCGGAGACGTGAATCCTGAAGCGATGCGAAACTGCTCGAGCGCCTCGTCCCACCGTCCGCGGTTGAGTTCGAGAAGTCCCAATCGGAGGAAAGGGCCAGCTTCCTCACGGTTGATTCCAACGCTGCGGAGGAAGGCGCTGTGCGCCTCATCAAAACTCACGGGCGCACCGGGCGCGAGCGCCGAAAGAGTGGTCCCCAACTGCGAATAAGCGCGGCTGCTTTCAGGATAGAGCTCGATCATTCTGCGAAAAGCCGCCGCCGCTTCCGCGTATTCGCCCAGTTCCTGCAGGCTGGACCCGAGGTAATAGAGCGACTCTTCGTGTTTGGGGTCCAGCTTCAGGCATTCTCGGTATGCGGGGACAGCGGCGTCAAACTTCCCTTGCGTGCGGAGCGCGTTCGCCTTGTGGTAGATGTTCCAGAAAGTTTGAATGCGCTGCTTTTCGGCTTCGGCGAGCGCCGACCCGGTCTCAGAGGAGCCGGCCTTCCGGTATCTCAGGATGGTGATGAGACCGAAGGCCACGGCGACGAAGACGGCCAGGCCCAATACGTACTTTTTCATGGCGCGCTTTCGTCAACCAGCACCGTCTGGTTGGAAGGGACGTGGTCCAGCTCGCGGACGGCCCCGCCGGGAAAGCGAACCCGCAGGCGCTGCACTTCAACGGCACTCCCGAGGCCGAAGTGGGCTTCGAGGGCATTTTGGGAAATGTAAGAAGGCTGGCTGCCAATCTCCTGGAACTGCGTCCCGCTCTCGGTCTGGATCTCCACCCTGGCGCCGAAGGCACTTCGGTTGCTCTTTTCGCCTTTCACCCGCACCTTCAGCCAGTGGTTGTTGTGCGGGGCGTCATTTCGCAGGAGCCACGGCCGCTCGCCGTAATTCACCACAAAAATGTCCACGTCGCCGTCGTTGTCGTAGTCGGCGAAGGCAGCGCCGCGCCCGACGCGCAATTCTTTGAATACGCTGCCGCTGACTTCACTCACGTCGAAAAAACCCTCATCCGGCCCCTTGTTCCAGAAGACGAGGTTCTTCATGGAAGCCAGGCGGGTGGGATCTTTCTCGTCCTGAAACGTGCTGCCATCGACCACAAACAAGTCGAGCAGGCCGTCGTTGTTGTAATCGAAAAAGGATGTTCCCCAGCCGATGTAATTCAAACCGATCTGTCCCACGCCTTCCAGGTCGGCGACGTCCTCGAATCTCAATCGCCCGGGTTTCGACGACCCAGCGAGCGTAAAGCGAAGGTTCGAATAGAGGGCGTTTTCCTGCGCGATCCAGTGGGTCACGAAGATGTCTTCGTCTCCGTCGCGGTTCCAGTCGCCAACCGCCAGACCCATGGCGCCGCGATAGTCGGCCACCCGGGCGGCGGTCGAGATATCCTCGAACCGCCCGTTGTGCCGGTTGAGGTACATGACGTTGTCGGAGATGTCGTTGGCGACATAAAGGTCGGGCCAGCCATCGCCGTCGAAATCCGCCCAGGCCGCCGAGAGACTGCGCCCCGTGGGGTCATCCACTCCCGCCCGCTTTGCGACCTCAGTGAAAGTCCCATTCCCGTTGTTGTGGAAAAGAAGGTTGCGCTGCGGAGTGTACGAGGAAGGATTGAGCATGAAGGGCACCATCGCCGTGAACTGCCGGGAGGAATTGCCCACAGACTCTGGCTTGAATTCGTACTGCACATACCCGCAGATGTAGAGGTCCACGTTGCCGTCACGGTCATAATCGGCCCAGGAGGCGCCCGCCCAAAAGTCCTGAAACTTTCCCAGACCGACCTTGTCCGCCACGTCCTCGAACGTGCCGTCACCGCGATTGTGAAAGAGCATGATGCGGCCGTAGCTGGTGACCACGAGATCCAGCGAGCCGTCGTTATCGTAATCCGCCCAGGCCGCGCCCATGCCGATGCCCTTGAAACCGACACCGGCCTTCTGGGTGACATCTGTGAATGTCCCGTTCTGATTGTTGCGGTAAAGACGGTTCCCACCCGGCGAGGCGGCTACTTCCTGGGGCGAAGCGGTCAGGGGAGCGGCGATGTCACAGACGTAGAGGTCCTGGAAACCGTCCCCGTCGTAGTCTCCCCACGCCGCCCCTGAGCCCATGTCTTCGGGAAGCTGCGTGGAACGGGTACCGTGGAAATGCTTGAAGTCGATTCCCGCCTGCTGAACCACGTTGGTGAACTCGACCGGTTGGTATCCGGCGGGGATCGAGCGCGCCAATTCACTCGTGATGCCTTCGACCTTCTCGCCCGGGGCGTAAGGCTTGGGGTGGTTGCGCACCATGACTACAATCAGTGAAGCCACCGACACGAGCGAGACACTGATTAGGGTGTATTTGACAATCAGCTTCCGCCGCCGCGAGGCAAGGAACGGCAGTGTCCGTCCATTAGTTCCCACAGTCCCCCATCACTCTCATCTGAATTCGGCGTTCTCGATTGTGGCCCGGA
>DATKYV010000048.1:0-23293 GCA_035528275.1 Terriglobia bacterium
AGCTCGGCAAACTGCCCCTTGGGCAGCCAGACCTCGTTCTCCACCACCTTGCGCGCGCTCTTGACGAACATGGCCGGGTCCACGGACTTCAGAATCACGCCCGAGGCGCCGGCCTTGACAAACCGCACGGCGTCGCCCTCCCCAAGCGAAGAAGCTGTGATGATGATTCTGGCGCGTGAAAAAGCTTGTTTCACCCGTGCGAAGAGTCCTTCCGGATCTTCGCCTGCAATCTCCGCCTGGACGTAGAGCACATCCGGTTTGAACTTCGCGGCGAGTCCGGGCAGTTGGGAGGGGTCGTCGGCTTGAGCCACAACGCGAAGGTCGTCTTCCAGCCCCAGGAGTTTTTTCAGCCCGAGGCGGAACACACCCTCGCGGTCGGCAATCAGAACGCGAATCTTGCGCTTTGAGGCGCGCGCTCTTCCCATCCAGTAAGCTCCAGCCGCCGTTGTCTCCCGGCAGGTCAGGCCGTTACCGCCACATCAGCCGGCGCACCCAATCTCGCCGGCTCCATGCAGTCCGGAACGACAAACGCAAGGTATGTCAACCGCCCCGAAATCCTCAATCGTGGGCGGATGTCACGCGGGTCGCGTTGCTGGCCGGAAACGGTAATCGTCGATGATGGCCCCAATCCCCGGCGGACTCACAGGTTGCCTCTGGCGCACAACTCGTGCCTGGCATTCGATTTCCAGAGGAGTCCTGGTGAACACGGCGGGCAGGGCGACCGTGACCGTGATCGGGGTCTCATGGCGCAGCCGGGCAGGTGTCGTGATGAACAATCCGTTGCAGCTCATGCAAACCGTGGTGCCTTGGGCAGAGCGGGTTCTCCCCGCGGGACTTTTCCAGCGCAATTCGACGGGAAGTTCAACGGGAATGCGCATTCCGGTGCGAAGATAGTTCATGCTGTGTGCAACCTTTCCTGTCCGGGCGTCGGCCATCGCGGAAGCTTACCTTGAATGGACTGCGCCTGCAAGTCCCATGTTTAGACCGCGCCTCGGGTCGGGCATGGGGAAGGATGAGGCCGGGGTGGGGGGGCGGAATCGAGACCAACCGCGGAACACCCCGGGCTGTTCAGTGTGACAGCCACGGCAGGAGCCACCACCCCCGCAAAACTTGAAGGACGTTGAAAAGCGCGGTGACGCGAATGGCAATGCGTTACGTCCATCCCCTCATCCCTTGCAGTTGGCCATTGATCCGTCGGAGGCATCCAAATGGCCAGCGCGTATTCTCTTTCTACATCCGCTGCCTTTGCGGGGGAATGTCACGCATGTACCAGTACCTTCGTACTGGTCCCATCCGACTACGCTAGGCACCTTGCTCCATGGGGACGGCACTAGTACCGTTCCAACTTTTTCGGCCTAATGCCATAAGGAGTAACCACAATCCGCCAACTGGCGGACACAGACTTTGCGACGCGAGTATTGGCACATTAAGTTGGAACGGCACTAGTCGTTGCGGCTCCTCCTCATCCACTGATACCCTTCCAGTGCGGTTGCTCGTCCCCTCTTGCCCCTGCGGCCTGGGGTGTGGGAACCAGGAGGGCCGAGCTAATCCTCGCAAAAGGAATCTCTCACCATGAAACTGGGCGAATTGGCAAGCCGGTTGGAGTGCACGCTGGAGGGGGCTGCCGACCTGGAAATCACCGGCGTCGCGGGAATGGACGAAGCGTCGCCGAGTGAGATTACTTTCCTCTCCAATCCCAAGTACCGCCGCAAGCTGCGCACGACGCGCGCGGCGGCGATCCTTGTCGACAAGCAGGTCCAAGCACCGGATCGGGCTCTGTTACGCTCGGAGAATCCCTACCTGGCGTATGCCCGAGCGGTGGAGATCTTCCATCCCCCGCATCGCCCGCCCGCCGGCATTCATCCCACGGCGGTGATCGCCCCCCGCGTCAGACTGGGCCGCAACCCCTCCATCGGCCCCTACGCCGTCATCGAAGAGGGAGTTGAGATCGGGAACGATTGCGTGCTGAGAAGCTTTGTCATGATCTATCGCGGTGCGAAGATCGGTGATCGTTTTCTGGCCCATTCGCACGCCGTGGTGCGGGAGAATGTCCGGATCGGCAACGACGTCATCCTTCAGAACGGTGCGGTGATCGGCGGGGACGGCTTCGGGTTCGCCAAGCAGGCGGACGGCTCCTATTACAAGATCGTCCAGGCCGGGACCACGGTGATCGAGGACAATGTGGAAGTGCAGGTCAATAGCTGCATCGACCGCGCCACCACCGGCGAGACGCGCCTGCGCCGCGGCGTCAAAGTGGATAACCTGGTCCAGGTGGCCCACGCTTGTGAGGTCGGGGAGAACACGCTGCTCTGCGGGCAGGCAGGACTGGCGGGAAGCACCAAGCTGGGCCGCAATGTCGTCCTTGCCGGACAGGTGGGCGTGGCCGGCCACCTCACCATCGGCGACAACGTGATCGCCACAGCACAGACCGGCATCCCCGCCGATGTCGAGCCGGGAAAAGTCATCTCCGGATATCCGGGAATCGAGAATGCTCTTTGGTTGAAGTGCGCTGCGGTCTACAGCCGACTGCCGGAACTCTACGCGGAAATCAGGAAGCTTCGCGCCGCCCTTTCGAAGGCGGGTGAGCAGGGGTGAAGTCAAGCGGCAGCTCGTCTTCCGCCAGCCCGGCGAGGATGGCGTTCCGAACCTCTTCGACAATCGCCTCTCGGTCCTCCAGGGTGCGTTCTTCGGTGGGAACCGCGGGATGAATCGTGATGCGCACCAAGCCGGGGCGGATTACGAATTCGCCCTTGCGCATGATTTTGCTGCTGCCGGATACGGAGATGGGAACGATAGGCGCTCCGGCCTCAATGGCCATCACGAAGACGCCTTTCTTAAGGCGTTGAAGCCTGCCGTCGAAACTGCGCGTCCCTTCCGGAAAAACCATGAAGGAGTGACCCTCCTTGAGCGCTCTCACGCCGGCTTCGATGGCTTCGATCGCCCGCTGGCGGTTCTTTCGGTCTACGGGAATGAAACCGCAGAGGCGCATGGCGGTACCCAAAATGGGCACACGATAAAACTCCTCCTTCGCGATGACCCTCACTTGCGGCAGAATGGAAATCATCGCGGGAGGGTCGCAGTTGCCCTGATGGTTGGGCATGAAGACGACGGCCCGGCCGGTGGGAATGTTCTCGCGCCCGTGGACTTCCAGCCGCACGCCCGCGGCTCGCAATACAGCTCTGACGCCCCAGATCCCCACCCGATAAAGTGTTCCCGCGCTGCCGGTCAGCATCGAGTAGACGATCATCGGGAGGCCTAAAGCCACCAGAAGGACTATCGCCAGGAGCGCGACCAGAAATGCGCGAATCATGGATTCCCTTCCCCGGCAGCGTCAAGGGCGGTTCCGTTCAACCAGGCTTCTCGGAGGCGGCGCTGCTCTTCCGTGACGTGATCCATTTCCTCAATGCCGTACGTGAAGCGTTGGCTCGTTCCGACGACAAATGAAAGTTGGAGTCCGTGGTGGCCGCGCAAGACACGGAGGCGTGCCGTCTGCCCGCGCTTCAGGCGGTCCACCTGGCTTTGAGGGGACTGTCCCAACTTCTTGCCGTTGAGCCTGAGCAGAATGTCTCCCGGCTCCAGTCCCGCCGCCGCTGCCGGGCTGTCCGGCTCGACATCCTCCACCACCACGCGCTCATCGAACAATCGGCCCACAGAAAACCCCGGCGACGGTCTCTCGTCGGTCGTCACGCGCAGGCGAAGCCCGGCGTAACCGAGATACGCATCGTAATCAATCTCCCGCGTACCCGAGACATAGTCGCTGAAGAAACTGTCGAGATTCCCGAACTCGGGGGCAAGATCGCGGATGATGGCCCGCAGGTCCGCTTCGGTGAAGAATCGGCCCTGGTGGGCGAAGTCCGTATTCAACCGGCGCATGACGTCGTCCAGGGAGCGGTTGCCATCCGTGGCGTTACGGATGGCGAGGTCGAGCAGGTATCCCAGAATCTCGCCTTTCGTGTAGTACGAAATGCTGCGCGTGGGACGGAGATAGTCGGGATATTTTTCGAGCCACGCTTCCATCCCAGCCTCTTCCACGCTCTGAAAGAGCCGCGCGGGCCTCTCCTGGAGCTCTGCAATCTTGGCGGCCATCCGGAAATAGAAAATCTGCCGGTTGATGAGTCCGGCGCGGAGCAAAAAGAGCTGCGTGTAAGTGCTGTCCACTCCTTCGCAGAACCACAAATCCCGCGTGTCGTTGCCGTGAATGTAATCCACGGGCTCGAGGTTCTGCGGCCGGATGCGTTTGACGTTCCAGGCGTGGGAGAATTCGTGGGCCAACGTGGCTTCCAGGCCGCCCCAATTTGACTTCAAGTCGTCGGCGGGATAGCTGATGGCCGCTCCGTTGGCGTGCTCCATCGCCCCGCCTCCGCCCTCGCGGGGGAAGTGGATGATGAACGTGTAGCGCGTAAACGGCGCTTCTCTCATCATGGTTGTGGCGGCGGCGGTGATCTTCTTGAGCGATTCGACAAGCCTCTGCGAAGAGTAGTCCTCGGGGTCGGCGTCAACCACAACGCGATAGTTCGCGCCGTTCTGCGCGTATTCGTAGAGCCGAAATGCGCCCGCTTCGGTGGGGCAATCGGCGAGGGCATCGTAGTTGGCGGCCGCGAATTCGCCCGGCGTCGCGTCCTCTTCCAGCAGCGTCGCCAGTTTCCAGCTCTGGGGCAGGACGAATCGTGCCCGCACCTCGCGCGCCCTCTGCTCGGGGACGTAGAAAAGCAGCTCGGCGAGATTCATGAACGCGTGCTCGCGGCTCAGCACCGTGGAAAAGACACCCTCCTCGTTTGCGTACACGCTGTACCGCACTTCGAGTTTCGAGCAGGTTTCCGGCCCGCTCTGCCAGGTATACACGTCAACCCGCATCAGGATTTGAGTCTGGCCGTCGCACCGCGCCTCCACGTCTTGAACATTTCGCACGAAGTCCCGGATCTGGTAGAGAGCGTTCCACGCCGGAAATTGCAGCTTGGTCCCCGCGGCGGCCCCGGGGACTTCCATCGTCACCTGGACCAGGTGCGAAGCTGTCTCGCGAAGGTCGAGGGTGTAACGAATCGGGTCTTCGACGCCCCTCAGGGGAGCAGGGGCAAGCAACCCCACGAGCACCAACGCCCAGACCGTGCCCCTTTGGAAACCGTCGCGAATGCGATTCGACATATCAACCCTGAAAGCGTCGAAAGAGGACAAGCAGAGAATCATCAGGCCGGGCCAGCAACCTCGCGGGAACGAAAAATGGCTTGCTTTTCCCAATGGGGTTCTTAATATAGCATGGCGTGGCTAAAGGGCAACCGACACAACTTTTCAAAGCCGACATGCATGTCCACTCGCGGCATTCGGGGGCGGCGAAACACCTGAGGTTTCTCCGCTGCCGGGACTGCTATTCGCGGCCCCTGGACGTCTACCGCACCGCCAAGAAGCGCGGCATGGACCTGGTCACCATCACCGACCATGACTCCATCGACGGCTGCCTGGAGCTTCTCAATCGCCTGGGCGACCTCCCGGATTTCATGATGGGCGAGGAAGTCAGCACCTACTTTCCCGAATTCCGCCACGAGATTCACATCGGAGTGTACGGGCTCAACGAGGCTCATCACCGGGAGATTCAGAAGCTGCGCGCCAATGGCGAGGAATTGGTGGCCTACCTGCGGCACAGCAATCTCCTTTACGTTCTCAACCATTTTTTCCTGCATTACGCCGACCCCAAGCGCGTGCACCGGTTCATCGAGCGGATGTCCGAGCTTTTTGAGGTCTTTGAAATCCGCAACGGCACGCAACTGCGCGAGCACAACACATTCGTGGTGAAGCTCGTGGAACGCTTTCGAAACGGCTCGGCCGCCAGCCGGCCGCTGGGGATGGTGGCGGGCAGCGACTCTCACACCCTGCGCCGCATCGGACGGACGTACACCGCGAGCCCTGCCCGCAATCGCCAGGGATTTCTCGCGGATGTTCGCGCCGGTCGCACTCAAGTCCTTGGCCTTCATTCCAACCATCTGTCACTCGCCGCGGATATCTACGGGGTGGTGCTTCGCTACTATCCGACGGTGCTGTCCATCCGCAACGGGGAGTTCCCTCCCTTCATCCGGCTCAAGAACTTTTTCCTGAGCATTCTTGCCGCGCCTTTCCTGGTGACACCCTACATCGTCGCCGTGCGCCACAGCCGCATCGAACGCCAGCGCATCAACCTCTTTTCACGCATGTTTCTGGAAAGCAACGCCTCTTCCTAGTTGACCTTGCCTACGCCGGATGGGATTTCCGAAACATGAAGCGATAGACCAGGCCGCCGGCGCCCATGGTCAGCAAGCCGAGGAATGATTCGATGGGGCGAAGGAATAGTGTGTAGATGAGCATCCAAAGGCTCGCGCCGATGAACACCCCGGGGACCAGAGGGTATCCCCAGCTCACCGCGCGCAGCCGTTTCCAGTCCGGGCGACGCCGGACGCGGAAGATGCCGGCGGTGGCGAGCGCGGCAAAGAGAATCAGGGCAAAGCCGATGTAATAGATCAGCCTTTCAAAGGTTCCGGTCAGAACCATCACGCCCGAGGCGATGGCCTGATAGAGGATGGCGCGGACAGGTGTGTGCCAGCGGGAATGCACTTTGCCGGCGCCCGCGAAAAAGTAACCATCGCGCGCCATGGCGTAGTAAACACGCGGACCCACCAGGACCATGGCGCTGACGCAGGAGAGAATCCCCACGGCCATGATGCCGCTGAATATTCCGCCTCCCGCCGTCCCGAACAGCGCGGTTGCGGCTTCGGCGCCCACTCGCACGACTCCCTTCAACGACTCCAGCGGCAATGCATAGATGAAGGCCACATTCAAAGCCAGGTAGAACACCGTCACGATCAGCGTTCCCGTAATCAGGGCCAGCGGCAACGTCCGCTGTGGGTCCTTCATTTCCTCGGCGACATAGGTGGCGGCGTTCCAGCCACTGTAAGCGAACATCACAAAGATCAATGAGACGGCAAATTGTGCGCCCACTCCGTGAGCGGACGTGCGCTGGGCGGCGAGCGTAAAGTGGTTCCAGTCGCCATGACCCACAAGGAACGCGAGAGCCAGAAAAGCCCCCAGGACGCCGATCTTGAATCCGGTCAGGACGGTTTGCAGATTGGCAGCCAGCCGCAGTCCCAGGACGTTGACCAGTGCGAAGACGCCAATTACCGCCACGGCGACCAGGCGGCCGGCACCAATATGCAGAAATCCGAACACCGGCACCTGTGCCTGCACGGAGAGGGAGGGAATAAAGTGACCCAGATACTCCGAGAACGCCAGAGCGCCGGCGGCCACCGGCGCCGCAAAGCCCGCAAAGAAGGAGATCCACCCGCTGAGGAACCCCCAGCCCGGTCCCCAGGCCTCCTTGAGGTAGACGTACTCGCCACCCGACTGGGGAAAATTGATGCCCAGTTCCGCGTAGGACAGGCATCCCGCCATCGCCACCACCGCCCCCACCAACCAGATGGCGATGACCAGCGAGGGCCGGCCCAGATCACCCGCCAGAAACCCGGTCGTGGTGAAGATTCCCGTGCCGATCATATTGGAGACGACAAGCGCCGTGGCGCTGACGAAGGTCAGCTCCTGGCGAAGAGGTGATGGCATCCTTGGCCCTCGTTGGTCCCTGGTACGCCGCCCGACCGCTGTTTGGCAATCGCACGGGCGTCACAGATTAGAGGCGCGGCGAAAGAACTGCAAGCGACATTTTGCACAACCAAAGGCGCGGCTCGACAACCGGCGATCGGCTCGATAGAATTCAATCTCTCGACATGAATCGTTCTTGATGGGAAAGGCCTCGTACCCATGCCAAGAGTCGCCCCGAACCGCGTTGCGTGGCGTTTCACGGCCGCAGTGCCGTTCATGGTCCTGTTTCTCGCTACCCTTCTTGCAGCGCAACAAGCGCCGTCGCTCGGGCCTGCGGACTGGTATGATCGTCTGGCGCCCTACGTTCCCACTCCCATGGTGGTGGTGGAGGATATGTTGAAGCTCGCGCAGGTGGACCGCTACGACCGGGTCTATGACCTGGGTTCCGGAGATGGGCGCATCGTCATCATGGCCGCGCAGAAATTCGGCGCCGAAGCCGTGGGGGTGGAGCTCGACGATCGGCTGGCGAGTGAGTCGGCGGCCCGGATCGTGGAGCTTGGCCTGCAGAAGCGGGCAAAGATACTCCGCGCCAACATGTACGAGGTTGACTTGCGGCGGGCGACGGTGGTTACCCTTTACCTCCTGACCAGCGTCAACGAGCGCTTGAAGCCGATTCTCGAGAAGACCCTGCGCAAGGGAGCGCGAGTAGTCTGCCACGACTTCAAGGTGCCGGGCTGGGAAGCCGAAAAGACGGTTACTGTAGTTTCTGACAGCGGGGTCTCTCACACGCTTTTCCTTTACGTCCGGCATTGACTACGCATAAGACCTCGCGGAAAGCGGCGCATATGGCGAGTCTCTCCCCCCGTCGATGGCTGATCTTCGCCGGACTGTTCGGCCTTCTGCTGATTCAATGCGGCGCCTCCTCCCCTGACTCGTTTGATTCGCGCGCTCTCGAAGCCCGGCAGGCCGCGAGCGACTCCCCCGAACTGCACCAAGCACGCCAGCGCATGGTCCGCCGGCAGATTGAGGCGCGCGGCGTCAACGACCCGCGAGTGCTCGAAGCCATGCGCAAAGTCCCGCGCCACCTCTTCGTCCCTCGAGCGGCGCAATCGCACGCCTATGCCGACACACCACTGCCCATTGGCCACGACCAGACGATTTCTCAACCTTACATCGTGGCTTTTATGTCGGAAGCGTTGGAGCTGAAGGGCGGTGAGCGAGTGCTTGAAATCGGCACAGGGTCCGGCTACCAAGCCGCCGTGCTGGCCGAACTGGCGCGGGAGGTCTATTCCATCGAGATCGTGGAGCCGTTGGCTAGAGAAGCGGAAAAACGGCTGAAAGAACTCGGCTATTCCAATATTAGACTACGCGTCGGCGACGGCTACCGCGGCTGGCCGGACGCCGCGCCGTTCGACGCCATTATGGTGACCGCCGCGCCCGATCACGTCCCTCCCGCCCTGGTTGAGCAACTGGCGGAAGGCGGCAGGCTGGTGCTTCCAGTAGGCAGTCTCTTCCAGGAGCTGATCAGGATTCGGCGGACGAAGGAAGGAACCAGGCGGGAATCGCTTCTGCCGGTGCGCTTCGTTCCCATGACCGGCGAGGCCGAAAAGTGACCCGCGCCCTCAGTTGGGGCTAAGGATGAAAGGTGCCCCGAGCCACCAACTGAACGGGACCGGTAAGAGTGATCTCTCCGCCTTTCGGCCAAGTCACCTCCAGACTGCCAGCGACGGTGCGGACGTGCACCGTTCTGCCCGTCCGCCGGTTCAGCACGCAGGCCACGACCGCGGCGCATGAGCCGGTCCCCGAGGAGCTTGTTTCCCCGACCCCCCGCTCCCAAAACCGGACCGCAATCTCTTTTCGGGAAATGACCGTCACGAATTCCACATTGGTGCGATTCGGAAAGAGAGGATTGATTTCGATCTCACGGCCCAAGCGCGCCCAGCCGATTCGCGCAAAGTCGGCGACAAAAATCGAACAGTGGGGATTGCCCATCGAGGTCACGGTGACGGGCAAAATCCCACGCTGAGTCGGCAATCGAAATCCCACAACCGGACCCCGCCCCTTGGCTCCGCGGAAAGGTATCTTCCGCGGATCGAGGACCGGTTTCCCCATGCTCACCCGGAAGGTCCACGTTCCTTGTTTCGAGCCCACCAATCGCAGGGATTTCACGCCCGCCGGCGTCTCGATTTTCAGCGTGCGAGAAGCGCTGCCCTCAACCCTAAGGAACGCGCCGACGCATCGGATGCCGTTTCCGGACATCTCGGCCTCACTGCCGTCAGCGTTGAAGAAGCGCACGCGCGCGTCGTGCTTCTTGACCTTGGGAGGAAGGACGACGAGGAATCCGTCCGCACCCACACCGATATGGCGGTCACAGATGGAGCGCGCCAGAGCGGGAAGCGGGCCTCTCAGGTCTTTCCCTCGCGCGATGAGGAAATCGTTTCCCAGCCCATGAAATTTCGAGAATGGGAGTTCAGGGTTCATGGTCATCACTGATTCCGGCGAACAAGACTTCTACTCTTAACCGAACTGAATGATGGGTCAAGAAGAATCACTTGCGTCGCTTATAGACGGCCACGCTGCCTTCCTCCGGGAATGAGCCGCTCGCCACCAGCTCGAAGTTTGCGAACGCTTCCGGGTAGGTGCGCATCAGCTCATCCACCGCATCGCCATCGCCCCGGATGATCCACGCCACCCATTTGTCGGGCTCGGTCCGGAGCTTTCTCCAATAAGCGCGGTTTGTCTCGCTCAGGGTATCGCGGAAGGAAATCCCCACCGCCGGCATCACGCAGGGCCACTTGCCGACGGCTGTGAGGACAGGGCGGCCGTCGTATGTGTCGCTCAGCACCCGAATCACCAACTGTTGCCGTTTGGAGCGGCAGGGGGTGTTGAGCGCGCCCTCCTTGGCGACGGCCAGCTCCGCGGCCCCGCTCGAGGAGACGAAAACCGCCTGGCCCAAAATCACACCGAGCAGCACCGCCGTCAGCACCCGCCGCAGGCGCAAGGGGGCGCTGGTCATAATGAGAAACGACGGCAGCAGCGCCACAGCCGGCAGCATTTCCAGCCCGTAACGCAGGTTGTAGTACGTGTTGGGAAATAGAGTTGGGACGTAAAGAGGAATGGCCGCATACGCAATCGAATAAAGGTAGAAAGGCAAGACCACGAGAAACAACAAGGCGGCGGAGCGGCGGGCGCGATTTTCCCGGTCGACGATCCAGGCCACCAATCCGAGCACGGCAAGCAGAAGCGGCCACACACCGATCACGAGTCCCAAATCCGCCACGTAGTAGCGGGCTGAGAGATACAGACTCCCGTCGGTGGGATACCGGAAGGCCGTGGTCGCAAGCTGCCGGGCATAAATGGCCTGCGCCGAAAATGGGCCGTTAACGAACTCCAGGGCGTTTCCGAAGCGCCAGGCATTGTGAATCAGCCAGAGCGCCGGCCCGGCGCCGGCAATGGCTGAGAAAATCGCTGCGTGGCGAAAACGCCGGGCCCACGGCCCGGAACGCGCCAGCAGGACGAACAACGCTGCGAAAGGCAGCAGAAACCAGCCGTCATAACGGGTCAGTGTTCCCAGGAAGGCAGCCAGGGCCGCCGGCACCAGTGCAATCATCCGGCCGTTCTGTTGATAGCGAAAAAGGCCGTAGATGACGAGGACGGTCCAGAGAATCGCCAGCGGCTCGGTCAGCGGCGTGCTCGCCAGGTAGAGCATGTTGGGGCAGAGGAGGAATCCGGCAAGCGCCACGACCGCGGCGGCGAGGCTTCGATTCATTTCGTAGGCCAGCCGAAAGATGACCCAGGCCGCAATGATGAAAGCCGCCGTGGAGACGAGGCTTCCGCCCAGGCCGGTCCGCCACAGAAAGTCATTGACGGCGAGCGGGGCCACCATCAGGTGATAAAGGGGCAGCCAGACGCTTCCGATTTCCGGGTACCCGGGAGTCAGCGAATCGAAGATGCGCCGCGCACCTTCCATGTGCGCGATGCCGTCACCGTATAAATTGCTGAGGCCGCGGGAATAGAAGAAGTACAGGCTGGCAAGAGCCACGGAGAGAATGGCGCTCCCGGCTACGACTTCCGGCCTGAAGGGAGGCCCAGAAACCGTCGATTTGGCCGCGCGGGAAGCGTCTTCAGACATCAAAATGCGTGAGGTGTTTGAATTCCTGGAAGCGCCGTCCTATGTCTTCCTGAGTCAGCTCCAAGAGCCTCTTCACGCCAAAGTCTTCCACGGCAAAGCTCGCCATGACCGAGCCATAGACGACGGCGCGGCGCAGATTGGCCTCGGAAGTGTCACCGGTCCGTGCCAGGTGCCCCATGAACCCCCCGGCAAAAGTGTCGCCGGCGCCCGTCGGGTCGCGCACTTCCTCAAGGGGATAGCCGGGGACGAAGAAGTCGGAGCCGTCTGTGAAGAGGCCCACGCCGTGCTCGCCCCGCTTGATGACCACGATGCGCGGCCCCATTTCCCGGATCGAGGCGGCCGCGCGCTTCAAGTTCTGCTGACCCGAGAGCATTCGGGCCTCCCCGTCGTTCACCACCAAAACGTCGACGGTTGCGAGCGTTCTCTTCAGCTCGTCGGGTTTTCCCTGAATCCAGTAGTTCATGGAGTCACAACCCACCCATCGCGCCCGGGGGAGCTGTTCACGGACATGGAGCTGCAGGACCGGGTCAATGTTCGCCAGAAAGACATACTCGCAGTCGAGATAATGGGCGGGAATCTTGGGAGAGAACTGCTCGAAAACGTTGAGCTGTGTTTCGAGACTCTGAGCCACGTTCATGTCTCCCTCGTAAGCTCCTCGCCAGCGAAAGGTCTTCCCCGGAGCGCGTTCGATGCCTTCTATATCAATCGCCTGGTCCGTGAAAACGCGCATTTGCCGCTCGCCAAAATCCTCGCCGACCACCGCCACCACCTTGACCTCGGCAAAGCGGCTGGCGGTCACCGAAAAGTACGTCGCAGCGCCGCCCAGGATTTCATCCGCGTAGCCCGAAGGCGTCCGGACTGAGTCAAAAGCAACCGAACCTACAACTAACAGTGCCATTGAGGCGATATCCCTCCAGGCCGCGTGAAATCCCGAGACTTCAACAATTACTTGAGGTGTTTGCCGATCAGCAAACCGAGCTTCTTGCGCAGTCGCGGACTGATCTTCTTCGGGTCAGTAAGGATAGCATGGGCGAGCGCTGACCCACACTGGCAGGCGCGACCGGGCGGCAGATTTGCCACTGCGGCGCGGATGATCCGCTGGGCATTCGCGACATTCCGGTTCAGGTAGTCGATGATCTGACTTACGGTGACCGCGTCATGATCGGGATGCCAGCAGTCGTAGTCGGTTACCATCGCCAGGCTGCTGTAGCAGATCTCCGCCTCGCGCGCCAGCTTGGCCTCCTGCAGGTTGGTCATGCCGATAACGTCCATGCCCCAGGCGCGGTAGGTGCTGGACTCCGACTTGGTGGAGAACGCCGGCCCCTCCATGCAGAGATAGGTGCCGCCGCGGTGGCATCTCACGCCGCTCGTGGCGCATGCCTCTGCCAGAATATCCTGCAGGACCGGGCATATGGGGTCAGCAAAACTAATGTGGGCGACAACACCCCCACCGAAAAATGTAGAAGGGCGCCCCGCGGTCCGATCGAAAAACTGGTTGGGCAGGACCACGTCCAGCGGCCGCATATCCTCGCGAAGCGAACCCACCGCGGTGATGGAGATAATGCGCTCGACGCCCAGCTTTTTCATGCCGTAAATGTTGGCCCGGTAGTTGATCTCGGAAGGCATCAGGACGTGGCCGCGCCCGTGCCGCGTCAGGAAGGCCACCCGACGGCCTTCGAGAGTCCCCAGGACAAACACGTCGGAAGGCTTCCCGAACGGCGTGGTCACGCGCACCTCTCGCACGCCTTTCAGCCCCGGCATGTTGTACAACCCGCTTCCACCGATGATGCCAATCTGCGCTTTTGCAGCCACGATGTTCTCAGCCCTCCTCTTCGACAATGCGGTGCCACTCACCCGTTACTCAACCGCCTGCACGCTCACGCCGGATTTCGATTTGCTCAGCTTCGCCCAAGGCACCTCCGCATCGTGAGGAAAGACCACCAGAGTCCCCTGCTCCGCCAGTTCCGGGAGGAGCCGATGCCTGTTGGCGAGCGTCGCCATGGGGTAGAGATCGAAGCTCATGATCCATGGATAAGGCAGGTGATGCCGCGTCGGAACCAGGTCGGATACAAAATAGGCCTGTTGGCCCTCCGATTCAATCCGCACACACTGCATGTCCTGGGTATGCCCGGAAACGACCTCCACTCGGATTCCGGGAAGTACTTCCCGGTCTCCTTCCACAAAATCGGTCTGTGATTCCGCAGCCGTAAAGAAATCCGGCACGTAGCTCGCCCGGTCGCGCTCGTTGGGGCTGACCGCGTGCTCCCACTCTGCGCGCTGCACGACGTAGCGAGCCCGGGGAAACGTCGGGACGATCTTGTCGCCGTCGCGCCGAGTGTTCCACCCGCAGTGATCGAAGTGCAGGTGAGTGTTGATGACGATATCGATGTCCGCCGGCGACAGCCCCAGCTTTTTGAGTTCCGCCGGGAGCGTCGTCGTCTTCCGGATTCCGTAGATATCCACGTACTTCGCTTCAAATTTGTCGCCGATGCCGGTTTCGATCAGAATGTTCGCGCTTCCGGTGCGCACCAGAAGGCATGTCAGACCCAGGCGGACGCGGTTCCGCTCATCGGCGGGAAGCTTCTTCTCCCACAGGGGCTTGGGCACCACACCGAACATCTGGCCGCCGTCCAGGGCGAACGTTCCGTCGGAAAGCGCCGCAAGCTCGAATCGCCCGAGTTTCATTTCTCCTCGACCAGCTCGATGAGGACGCCGCAGGTACTGGAGGGATGCAGGAAGGCGATGCGCTCGTTCCCCGCCCCTTTTCGCGGCTCGCGATCGATCAACCGCACGCCCTCACTCTCCAGGTGGCTGAGGGCCTGCGCGAGGTCTGGCACGGTTAGCGTCAGATGGTGCAGCCCCGGGCCCCGCTTGGCGATGAAGCGCGCGATGGGTGAATCCGGCGCCGTGGATTCCAGCAATTCCAGGCGCGAATCCCCCAGCGCGAAGGCCGCTACACGCACTTTCTGCTCGTCCACGACTTCCTCCGAATCGGGCGGGCGGCCCACCAGCTTCTCGAAGGCTGGAATCGCGGTGCGCAGTGATTCGACGGCAATTCCCAGATGATGAATCTTCATCGCTTCCTCTTTGGTGTGCGGGTTGTCGCAGACGCGAAGTCATTGATGAGGTCCTTCACCACCGTGTGCGGATCGCTGCGGTGAGTAAGGATGTCATCGACGCGCGCGTCGAGCACTCCGTCCTGAAGTTGGTTCAGCGCATTTTCAAAAAGCCGCTGGCGCAGGAGTTCGAGCAGCCGGGCCCGCCATTGGTCTCGCTGACGCCGTTGCTTGGCCCCTGCCTTTTCACCGAACGCCTGGAACCTGTCCAACTCCTCGCGAAGGGTGCGGACGCCCTCGCCGGTGGTGGCCACGGCTTTCACAATCGGCGGCTGCCAGTCATCGGAGCGCGGCGCCAGTCCCAGCATGGCCGTCAATTCCTGTTCCACGCGGTCCGCTCCGGGGCGGTCCGCCTTGTTGATGACGAATAGGTCGGCGATCTCCATCACGCCGGCCTTAAAGGTTTGGATATCGTCGCCCATTCCGGGGACGAGGAGTAGAACGGTCGCGTCAGCGTGGCGGGCGATTTCCACCTCGTCCTGCCCCACACCCACCGTCTCGACCAGAATCACCCGGCAGCCCGCTGCGTCCAGGATGATGGCAGCGTCCTGCGTGGCGGCGGTGAGGCCGCCCAGATGTCCGCGCGTGGCCATGCTGCGGATGTACACGCCGTCGTCGTTTGAGAGGTTCTGCATCCGGATACGGTCGCCGAGAATCGCGCCTCCCGAGAACGGGCTGGTGGGATCAACGGCGAGGATGCCGACGCGCCACCCGTCGCGGCGGTACTCGCCCGCCAGCTTTTCCACCAGCGTGCTCTTCCCCGCACCCGGCGAACCCGTGATTCCCACGACGTAGGCATTCCCCGCCTTGGGGAAGATCCGCTTCAGAAGGGCGAACCCGGCAGCGTCCCCGTTTTCCACGGCTGAAATGGCGCGCGAGATGGCGCGCCGGTCGCCGGCGAAAATCTTCTCGGCCCAGGCTTGTGATGTTTCCGGCATTCGAGGAGTCTTGGGTTGGCGCAACCTAGGGTTGCTGCAGCAGCTCACGGGCGATCACCATGCGCTGGACTTCGCTGGTGCCCTCGCCGATGGTGCAGAGCTTGACGTCGCGATAGAACTTCTCCACGGGATAGTCTTTGATGAATCCGTATCCGCCGTGGATCTGAATGGCCTCGCTGGTCGCCCGCACAGCGACCTCGCTGGCATAGAGCTTGGCAATAGAGCTCTCACGCGTTACCCGGCTGCCGCGGTCCACCAGGCTCGCGGCCCGGTAAGTCAGAAGACGCGCCGCCTCGATTTCGGTGGCCATGTCGGCCAGCTTCCACTGGATAGCCTGGTACGACCCGATAGGTTTGCCAAACTGCTTGCGCTGACGCGCGTAACTGAGCGAGGCTTCGAAGCATCCCTGCGCAATGCCCACCGCGATGGCGGCGATTCCGATGCGGCCTTTGTCGATGACCCTCAGACAATCCAAGAACCCCTCGCCCAAGCGGCCAAGGCAGTTCTCTTTGGGAATGCGGCAATTCTCAAAAACCAATTCCGCCGTGTCACTGGCGCGCAGCCCCAACTTGTTTTCCTTCTTGCCGGCGCGAAAACCCGGAGTCCCCTTCTCCACGATGAAGGCGGTGATGCCGTGCTTTTTCTTCGCCTTATCGGTGATAGCCATGACCACGCAAGTGTCGGCGTAATGGCCGTTGGTTACGAACGCTTTCTGGCCGTTCAAGACCCAGGCCTCGCCGTCAGAGCTTGCCGTCGTCCGCAGAGCGCTGGCGTCGCTTCCCGAGCCTGGCTCGGTCAGACTCCAGCAGCCCAGCTTCTCGCCTCGGGCGAGGGGCTGGAGATACTTCCGCTTCTGTTCTTCAGTCCCGGCCAGATGGATGTGACTGCTGCACAGGGAGTTATGCGCGGAAACGATAAGGGCCACGGAGGCGTCGACACGCGCCAGCTCCTCGAGGATGGTCACATACTCTTGATGTCCCAGTCCCGCGCCCCCGAATTGGGGCGGGAAAGTCACTCCCATCAAACCCAGCGAGGCGAGCTTGGGAAGAAGCTCGGAGGGAAATTGCTGCGCCTCATCCCATTCCATGACGTGCGGGCGGATTTCTTTTTCGCCAAACTCCCGGACCGACCTTTTGATTTCCTTCTGCTCTTCGCTCAGCTCGAAATTCAGGATTCACCTCAGCGCGACAATCGCCCGCCCCAACGCCCTTCAAAATCTAGGCTATACCACAACTTACAGCCCGTCAAGGAAGCGCGCTTCCAGGTGGTGGGCCAGTTTGACGTAGCGGCGGCTTTAGGCCGTCCGTCAATTGACGGACGAGATGAACTCGCCTCTACAACGTCCATGATGGCCCACTACCCGCCCCCAAAAGCCAAACCGGTCCGAAACGGGTGTGCTAACATGCGAATCGCAGGGTATGAACTCGAAGAGTGCCCATCCCTTCGCCCGTCTTCTTGGCAGGTCCCTTCTCATCGCTGCGGCGTGTGTTCCGCTGCACTCGGAGAAGGAACGTCCCCCGCAGGCTGCTCAAGTCACGATTCAGGCGGGACGTGAAGGGTGCACGGTGGAGTTGGATTCAACGCCCGTCGGCAAGACCGGCGAGTCCGGCGGGCTTGAGCTCACCGAAGTCGAACCCGGCGATCATTACGTTCACGTGCGCTGCCCCGAGGAAGAAGGAGGGGCGCATTTCATTTCAGTGAGCGACGGAGACAAGGTTGAAATCCGTCACGAGAAAACCGCCCCTCCGGCAGCTTCACTCGATCCGTTGGCGGCCGCTCAGGCGCGCGTCGAATTGCGCCAGCACCTCCAGGACGCCGTCCGGCTTCGTGCCAGGGGCAACGTGGAGGAGGCGGTCAGTAATCTCCGCGCGGCCCTGCGTCTCGACCCCGAGAATTCCGACCTGCACCGCGAGTTGGGAATCACGTTCCTGCTTGCCAAGGAATGGAAACGCGCCCGCGTGGAAATGCTGGAGGCGGTTCGTCACAAACCCGATGACGCCGACGCTTACAATGGCCTCGGCTACGCGCTCGAAAAACTGGGAGACTTGCAGGCTGCCATCGAAGCCTATCGCGCCGCCACCAAGCTGGAGCCTGCGGACTCGACCTATCGGCAGCACTATTTTGGAGCGTTGGCGAAGCTGGCGGCGCAGCAGGTGGAGAAGAAGAAATAGAGGAACTTACAGGCGGCGTTCTCAGAGCGGGCGCGATTCTCTTTCCAATTCGCGAGTCAGTCTGCCGGATTCCACAGTCAACGGAAGTCCAACAACTTCACGCAACGACTGTTTTCCGCGGCGCACCCATGACTTCCCGCAGGACTTGCAGAGCACGCTCGCAGCCGGCGCGGTCCACATCGCAGTGCGTAACCATGCGCATCGTCTGCGGCGTCACGCCGTTGGCGAGAACCCCGTGGGCCGCCAGGCGTTTGGAGATTTCAAAGGAAGTCAGTCCGCCGCCGGAAAACTCCAGGAACAGGATGTTGGACGCAACCTTGGCCGGGTCGATTTCAATCCCCGGGATTTCCGCGAGTCCCTGTGCCAGAAACCCGGCGTTTTCGTGATCGATGTGCAGGCGCTTGGGGCCTTCTTCGAGCGCCACCAGCCCCGCGGCGGCCAGCACGCCTGCCTGGCGCATTCCTCCGCCCAGCATCTTGCGCACCAGTCGCGCCTCTTCGAAAAACGCCTTGCTCCCCACGAGCATGGACCCCACCGGAGCACCCAGGCCTTTGGAAAGGCAAAACATCACGGAATCAAACTTGCGGGTCAGCTCCGCCACCGAACGGCCGAGAGTGACGCTGGCATTGAAGATCCGCGCGCCATCCAGGTGCACGGGCAAACCGGCTTCATGCGCGCCGTCGCAGATGCGGTTGGAATTCTCCGGCGGGTAAACCGACCCGCCGGCGAGATTCGAGGTGTTCTCGAGTGAGACGAGACCGGTTCGCGCGCGGTGGTCGCTTCGGGCTCGGATGTGCGGGGCGATCGCGTCCCAGGTGAGGATTCCATCCTCGGCCCAGATCGTCCGCGCCAGACACCCCGAAAACGCCGCGGTCATCGCCATCTCAAAATTGTAAATGTGGGCGCGCGCTTCACAGATCACTTCCTGCCCGTGCTGCGTGTGGACCTTGATGGCGGTCTGGTTCCCCATCGTCCCCGAGGGCACGAACAGCGCCGCCTCGCGCTGGAAGATTTCCGCCGCGCGTTCCTGAAGGCGGTTGACCGTCGGGTCCTCGCGATAGACGTCATCGCCGACTTCGGCTTCCGCCATCGCCCGGCGCATGGCGGGCGTCGGCCGGGTCACGGTGTCGCTGCGCAGGTCGACTATGGGCTGTGCCATCGTTTCACTCGGCTTTCCGGAATCGGACGATTCCGAATCATCAAATTCTATCTAAAGCGTCCACCGTCCTGCTGTCGCGGACGTTTCCGGTATTGAGCGTGGATTTGGGTTCGAGCAGGACGACGTGCGCTTCTTCCTCCGCCACCGGCAAGTGCTCCACGCCTTTGGGAATAACCACGAACTCGCCTTCTTCCAGCCTCACATCGCGGTCGCGGAGTTTGATAACCAGCCGGCCTTTGACGACCCAGAACAATTCGTCCTCGGCCGCGTGCTGATGCCACACGAATTCGCCCCTGAGTTTCACCAGCTTCACGTAAGAGTCGTTGAGCTCGCCGGCAATTTTCGGCTTCCAGTACTCGTGGAAAAGGCCGAATTTCTCGCCCACATTGACTTTCTCAATGCCGCGACTGCCCGCCCCTTCTTCGACCATCTGATTCTCCTTTAGGCCGCTAGA
This sequence comes from Terriglobia bacterium, assembly GCA_035528275.1. Taxonomy (GTDB): domain Bacteria; phylum Acidobacteriota; class Terriglobia; order UBA7540; family UBA7540; genus DATKYV01. The sequence goes on from DATKYV010000048.1 coordinate 19,528, forward strand.
AACTCCTGAAAGACCTCGTTGGAAATCAAGAGAGCCTGCTCCGCCAGCCGAATTCGCTCGCCGTCCTTTTCGAGCCAACCTTCCCGCAGAAGCCGGGCGATGACGGGGTCCACGCGGCGGGCCGGACCTTCTCCCCAGCGCGACCGTGCCAGACCCGGGTCAACCCCGGCGCGCTCCCGAAGACCAAGGAAAAAGAATTCTTCCAATTGCTCCTCAACGGAGAGCATGTTCTTTTCGGCCACCGGCGAAGCGCCCGAATCGAGCCGTTGGGCGTAAATCTCGGGTTGCACCTCGTTCGACCAACGATGCGCGCCGTCAAAAGAGTGAGCCCCGGCGCCAATTCCGATATAGGGATCCAGCCGCCAGTACTTGCGATTGTGCAACGACTCACAGCCGGGCAGCGCAAAATTCGAAATCTCGTACTGCGCATATCCCGCGTCCATCAATTGCCGCCGCGCCGCATTGTAGGCTTCGGTCACAAACTCTTCGCTCGGCACGGCGTCGGCACGGTAACGAGTCCCGTGGCGCAGCACTTCCCCGCCCAGCCGGCTCTTTTCGTCAACTTCGAAGATGTAGACGGAAACGTGTTCGGGGGCGAGGTCTAGCGCCGCGCGCAGCGTCTCCTGCCAGGAAGTCTCGGACTGGTGCGGCAGCCCGGCAATCAAATCGAGGCTGATATTCCCGCATCCCGCCCGTCGGGCGCCTCCCACCAGCTCGCGTGTTTCATGGGCGGAGTGAAGTCGCCCGACAGCCGAAAGCTCGCGGTCGCTGAATGATTGGGCGCCAATGCTCAAGCGGTTCACACCCAACTCGAGGATTTCCGCAAGGAATTGATCGTCGGCAGAGCCCGGCGTAACCTCCAACGTGACCTCGCGGACTTGCTTCATCCTAAAAGTCCGCGCGAGCCCCTGCCAGATACGCCGAAGCTTTGCCCCGCCCAGGAGGGGTGGCGTTCCGCCACCAACATAGAGCGTATCGACCGGCAGGCTGAATACTCCGGCCGCCAGGCCCTCCGCCTCGAGGATTTGAGGCAGGCGGGCGATTTCTTTCTCCACCGCGTTGCTGTATTTTTGAAGAAGTGCCGCTTTCCCGACTCGCGAGCTGAAATTGCAGAAACTGCACTTTGACGCGCAGAACGGGATTTGGATGTATACGCCGAGTGTTTGCATGCGGCCTTCCAATACTGCCGTGCTTTCCCTGCCGGGTCTCAATCGGGAATAATCTTCACTCGCAGGTCGCGCCGCCGCGGCCCGTCGAACTCGCAGAAGAAAATCCCCTGCCATCGCCCCAGGACGAGCCGCCCGTTTTCGAAGAACAGCGACTTTGAAGTGCCGATGATCGAAGCCTTCAGGTGTGCGTCGCAGTTGCCGTCGTTGTGCTCGTAATCGCGGTCGCGCGGCGCCAGCTGCTTGAGAAAACCATCCAGGTCTTTCAGCAACGCCGGGTCGGCATTCTCGTTGACGAGGACCGCTGCCGTTGTATGCGGCACGAAGACGATGCAGGTCCCCTGCTCCACCTTCGATTCGGTGATGAGTTTCTGAATCACGCCGGTAATGTCTTTAAACTCGACCCTCGACCGCGTCTCCACCTGAAGCGCGTGCGACCGCGTCTTCCCCTGTCTCTCCGTGGAGTCCTTACCCGTTTCGGCTGCCATTACCGCCCCCTTCCCCGTATTCGCCGGGATAACCCGCCGGACTCCGAATTATACCAGAGGCGTTCAGGCCACCTGGGCGGTCCGGTGTGCCTGGACGGCGTGATACGCCGGCGAAGAGCGGCAACAGCATCTCTAATACGAGAGGATTTGATGGTCCGAGGTGTGGGTCTGAATCTGGCTGAGGATAAGATCCAGCAGTTCATACCCGGCGCGGCCCAGGAAATAGACACCGGTCACTTCCCGCTCTTGCAAGTTTTTCCGCGGCATGAGGAAGCGCAGGAGCGATTGCGCGTGCCGTGACAGCAACTCGGAGCGCTGCAGGGCGGCGCGGCTGACTTTCCCGCGCAGCCGCTCCATCTGGTACTTGATCTTTTCCTCGGCGTTCTGCAGCGTGTCGAGCAACGTGGGGTCAAGCGCCTTGATATCCGCGCGCAACCGTTCGAGAATCCCCGCCAGGTCCCGCTGTCTGGCGTCGAACCGCTCCGACCATCCCTCGGAGAATCCCGTGGCGGCGATTCGTCGCGTCAGGTGCTCTTCTCCCTGCCAAACATCCTGAACGCTCAAGTTGTACTTCTCCAGTATTCGGGGGATGCGGCGGTCCAGAAGGGTGAACCCGGCCCGCGGGAAAACCACCGGCATCGGCCTGCCGAACGCCGAGTAGAGCGCCTGCGCCTGCCCCAGGTAGGCAAGCTCCGACGGCCCCGCGACATACGCCACCGTCGGCAGAAGTGTGTCCTGGACAACCGGGCGAAGCAACACGTTCGGCGAGAGGTCGAGTGGCTGCTTCCGCGCCCGGGCCTGCAACTCAGCCAGGGGGGCCTTCTGAGTTCCGTCCAGTACAAATTCCCCGCCGCGCTCGGTGACCGCCACCCGATCGCCGTTGTGACTGGCGAAGACTAGCGTGGAATCCTCCAGCACATGGACCTGTGCGTGGTACCCGGCGCGCACCAGCGCTTCGGAACGCTCGCCAAGCCGCGCTCGAAGCTCGGCGGCTTTGTGGAGCGCTCCCTCGTAAACAGAGACGCTCAGCCGGTGAATCGGATCGTCGAGCGGATCGAGCAGCACCACGCCCCAGCGGCCGAACAGCCGCGCCATGAGGCATCCAAAGGCCTGGCCCCAACGTTGCCCCGGCTGGTAGCAGGCGCGAAGGTCCTCGAGCAGGCGGTCGCGGGGCTCGCCGGGCGGCAAATGGGCCTCGAGCTGCTGGAGCGCCTGGGCGATCTCCTCCGTAAGTTCCACGTGACCGACGGAACAGCGGGCGGAAGGCCGCTTGCCCGAATCGCGGAGCTCAACCAGGTTGTACTCTTCGTCGAACGTGGCAGTCCGCGCCACTTCCTCCAGGTCGTGGTCTTCGGTTGCCAGCCAGAAGACCGGCACCGAGGGCAGCCCCTGCGCGGAGAGGGATTGCGCGAGACGCACAGCGGTCAGGGCCTTGTAAAGCGTAAAGGCGGGACCGGAAAGCAGCCCGACCTGCTGCCCGGTCACCACGGCGAACGTTTCCGGCTGGGCCAGGCGCGCAATGTTGGCGAGCGTAAGCTCGGAGGCGCCAAATGACTCGTTTTGTCTTTCGAGGATTCCCGCCAGCTCGCTTCGCCTTTCTCCGGCGCGTGAAATCTCCGCGGCTTTGTCCCTGTAGCTTTGGAAGTCGGAAGGTGGGCCTGCGAAGTAGGGCGCTACGCGGTCAAAGTGATACAGGTAATCCAAAAACAGGGCGCTTGGCTTGGGCACCTGGGTATAGGGGACACTGAGAGAATCCATAGAATCCTGAGCCCTAAACACGCGTATCCATCACCATACCATGCATCGCTGGCGTGCCGCACGGGATTGTGCCTTCTGAACTCGCAAGGTTTAGATGCCGGGGGTGGAAGGAGGCTTCAGAATTCCAGGCCGGCTCGCGCCTCGCGAAGCGTTGCGGCCACGACGCGGCGCGCGGCCGCCGGCAGAGGAATCAGAGGCAGGCGCGGATCGCCGCCCGCGTACCCGCAGAGTTCGTAGGCCACCTTGATCCCCGCGACGCCGTAAGGGAGGGCGATCTTGCTGGCGAGAATTCTGAGCCGCTCTTGAAGGTCCCGGGCGGTCTTCCAGCGGCGGCGCCGGACGGCATCGTAGGCG
>DATKYV010000049.1:0-19329 GCA_035528275.1 Terriglobia bacterium
GGTGGGAAACGCTTTGATGGAATGAATGTAGTCCGCCTTGGGATTGACAGGAAAAACCTTGCCGTGGAAATTGTATTCGATCAAGTTGTGCATGATCTCGCGGCCAATCGAACCCGGCCGGCGTGAAGCTCCTACCACCGCGATCGATTGGGGTCTGAATATGGCATCCAGGGGGCGCATGAGATGTCCTTTGGCAAGGGCTAGGTCTCGGGACGTCGTGTCGAAGCCGGGAGACGGGTGGACAGCAGAGGATGCCTCCCGGCGGGACACTCCATTGAAAGCTCGTCCTGCGGAGAAGTCAACAGCCAGAGTGTCGCGGGCGATGGTGTCCGATCTCCGAACGATCAGAAACGAGGGGCGGAGACCAAGCGCTTTTATCCCAGCCCGACTCTTCGCACCTGGTTTATAATCCCGCCGTCTCCTTGGCCTTCGAGAATCGGGATGCAACCGAAGGCGATGGCAACATCCACGAGAAAGGCGCGAACCTCATGAATCCACCCCGCCAAACCGCAAACAAGTACCTGATGGGCACAGCGTGCGCGGGCCTGTTCACCTTCGGCATCATGACCACGTTTCTGGGCGCGACCCTGCCCGAGCTGAGCGCACGCCTGGCTTTCGGCCTGGAGCGCAGCGGGGCGTTGTTCAGTTTCCTCTACTTCCCGCAGATCCCCATGGTGTTTTTCGCCGGGACCTTGATCGACCGCTTTGGCAAGAAGCCGATCCTCGCCGGAGGTTTCCTGCTCAGCGCCGCGGCAATGGTCGGAATGGCCTACGCGCCGAGCTATGCCGTCCTGGCAGGACTCCTGGTGTTGCTGGGGCTCGGCGGAAGCTCCGCGATGAGCGCCTCAAATACGCTTATTCCTGACCTCTATCCCGAGAATCCTTCCTCGGCGTTGAACCTGGGCGGCATCTTCTTCGGTGTGGGCGCCATCTTTTTCCCGTCGGTGGTCACTCTGTTGACCGGACGGCTGGGGCTCGTCGCCACCCTGTGGCTGATTGCGGCGCTTGTGGCCGCCGTGGCCGTGGTGGCGCTGGCCGAAACATTCCCGCCCCGAAAAGCGACCGGGGGATTTGACTGGAAGGGAGCGCGCCGAATGGCCCTCGACCCGGCGGTGATCATCCTCGCCTGGGTGCTCTTTTTCTACTCAGCGATCGAAATCTCAACCGCCGGCTGGATTCGTACCTACCTCGAACAGGAATTCCAGGCGGCGCCGCAGACCTCCAAAACAATTCTCACGGCCTTCTGGGTCATGATGATGGTGGGGAGGCTGGCAGCCAGCCAGGTAGTGAAGAAGGTTCGCGGGCCGCGCTTGGTGCTGGGAGCTTCCGTCGGAGCCACAATCGGGTTGGTGCTGCTCGCGGTTTCACCCAACGTCGCCGTGGCCACCGCCGGGATCGTGATTTGCGGCCTGAGTTACGCGCCGGTCTTCCCCACCACCGCAGGAACCGCGAGCACCTATTTCTCCAAACTCTTCGGCACAGTGTTCGGCATTCTGATGACCCTGGCACTGTTCAGCGGTGCGGTGGTTCCGCCCGCGGTCGGCTACATCGCCCAACACGCCGGCGTCAGATCGGGCATGTGGCTGCTTGCGGCCATTGCCTTGCTGCTACTCGTCACCCAGGCCATCTTCAATCGCTACGAGCGCCGCCGATTCCTCTCCAGCGCCCCTCAGTAGTTCGTGGCAATTCGAGACGATCTCTGCTTCTCCGGCGCCCAAAGCGCGCATCTTCGCGGGCACCGCAACCTGGACGGCGTGTCCTACTAACTCTATAATCGCTCTTTACTCCACAGGGGGTGTTCATGTTCCGCAAGAAAAAACTGAAGGCTTGGGCTGTGTACCGTCCCTCCTCGCGTGGCACCTTAACAGCTCTTGCGATGGGGCTTGGTCTCTTGCTCGTGGCCGGGACCGCCCGGGCGCAGGACGGCATCCAACTGGTCCCGGAGAGAATCAACTACAACATTGGAGATCAACTTCGCTTCAAGGTTGTTTATCCCGATCCTCGGAAGACACATCCGGCCCACCTTGGTGCGCAGCTCTACCTTGACGGTCCCGTGGACCTGGCAATCACCCTCCGTTACGCCGGTATCAATCAGCGGATTCTGGAAGAGATTCCGTTGGCCAAATCCTTTCTGGCCTCAAAGTCGGATTATTCCACCGGCTACCAGCAAGTTTGGGAAATCCCCGCAGACGCCCGCACCGGGCTCTACGAAGTTGACCTGATAACTAGAAACCCGAAAACCCACGAGATCATCAACTCCCGCGAAAACTCCGCTTCCTTCGCCGTCCACCGGAAGCTCGTGCGCATCAAGCGAATCGAGCTCGACAAGGCCTTCTACACCTCCGGCGATCCGGTCCAATGCCGAGCGACGATCGAGAACCTTACCGACAAACCTCTCAGCGGGCTGCTCGTGGAATTCTCCGAACGCCACTGGCCGTGGATTGCGCCGCCTGCAAGCACCCCACCTCCCGCGACCGTGCCTCTCGCCGAAGGAGTCACGCTCGCGAAGCACGCGGAGGTGGACGTCAGAACAGGAACGCCCTTGGTGGCGAAGGAGGTAAAACAACCCAGCGTTCAGCAATACGGCGTCATCATCTGGGATCGCGAGCGAAAGAACGTCTACGACATCGCATTCAGCTCCCTGGTTTTCATTCATCCGCCCGGCGTCGATTTCCCGAGGCCTTATCCTCTCCAATATGCCTATCCCGATCTCCGCAGCGTCGATACGACGAGTTATCGAGATTTCGAACCGCCCGCGCTGAATGCCGCAGCGATTCAATTCAATCGCGCGCACACCATGTTTCGCATTGGGGGACAAGCAACGGTGCAATTCTCGGTTCGCAATCCAACCGATGAGACCTGGCCGGGAGTCTCCATTCACGCGTCGCTGCGCAGCCTGGGCAGCGCCGGGTTCGGGGAAAAGACGGTCGCGGACGGCGTCGACCTCGAGGCGCGCGCCCCCGCACTCGACAAGGAAGTGACGTTTGCGCTGCCTTCCGACATGGGCGGGGTTTTCCAAGTCGTGATTCAGGTGAAGGACCCTTCGGGAAAGATTCTGGCCGAGAACAATCTCGAAATCGGGTCCAATTCCCTGCCTAAGTCCATTCTCATCTTCTGCGCGCACGAGGACGACGACACGACGCAGGCGGGACTAATCCGCGCCGCGGTCGAAAACCGCATTCCCCTCGAGATTGTCTATTTCACCGGTGGCGACGCCGGCTCCTGCGACCGCTATTACGAACGCTCGTGCGGTCCCAGCGAGGCATTAAATTTCGGGGCGCTGCGCATGGAGGAGACACGCGCCTCTCTGTCTCACCTGGGCCTTTCGCGTGAGCACGTCCATTTCCTCGGTTTGCCGGACGGTGGGTCGGGCGAGATCTGGTATCGGCACAAGGAAGCGGCCAATCCTTATCTCTCCGTCCTCCTCGCCTCAGACCGCGCGCCTTACGAAGGATTGGTCCGGCCGAACCTTCCCTTTGCGCGCCAACCGGTGATTGAGGTCGTCAAGGAACTGATGCGCAAGTTCCGGCCTGAGGCCGTCTTTGCCGCGCACCCGCCGGCCCAGGGCCACATCGACCACATTGTGAACGGCTATTTCGTGATCAAAGCGCTGCAGGAGCTGGCGCGCGAGGACGCTGCCTGGGGCGAGACGAAGGTCTTCACGGACCGCTTGTACGATCCGGCCTCGGCCCCCCAAACACCCTATCGCTACCAGGAGTTTGTGGTACACGTTCCCGGAGACGTCGCGGCGCGCGCCCAGGAGGCGGGCTGGTTCTATCAATCTCAGGGAGGCAACCGCGCGCTGGGAAGAATCCGGCGCTTCGCCGAACTTCGGCGGACTGAGATTCACCGTCAGGTGCTAGACTGGAATGAGCACCAAGGGTGGAACGAGAAAGATTGAGTTCTCGAATTGTTGGGCCAAGAGTTTAATGATTCGACAGGCAAACCGGTCGAGCACAATTGATGGACGAGCATACAGACCTTGAAGGCGCTGAGTTGCCCCCCACCGACCGTGACGCGCGGGGCGTCGCGGACGACGAGCCGTTTGCCTGTCCCGCCTGCGGGCAGATGCTGGCGCCCACCTGTCGAGTTTGCGTCGCCTGCAAGCAGCCTGTCGATCCCGCGCTGATTCGGAAACAACAAGCTCCCGTCACCGCGCCTGAACCCCCGGAAGCGAACTTGCCACCCCTGGAGCCGGCACGATTCTCCTGGATGATATTCCTTTCTGTGCTGGCCGCTTGGCTGCTCGCCGCGGTAATCACGCAGCAACTCCTCGGCCCGGAGATCAGCCAATGGGTGCTCGGCGGGGTGGTCATCCTGTGCTCAGCCTGGGTATTCTACGACGCGCAGAGGAAGGGAGTGGCCAAGCCGCTGCGCTGGGGAATCGGCGTAATGCTGCTCTGGATTCTCGTCTTTCCCTGGTATCTGGCGCGACGCCGGACGCCTCAGGCCCCCTGCCCGTTCATCGAGGGAGAAGCCAGCCCGCTGGCCCGCGCCCTGCTCTTCGCCCTGATGGTCTTCTTCCTGCTGGGCATCGCCATCATGGTCATCAAGGGCCCACCGCCGCAGTAGAACATAGTTGGCAGTTGGCAGTAAGCGGTAGGCAGTAGGCAGTAAGCAGTAGGCGGACAGCAGCTAGCGATGTTCCTGCAAAGCCAGAAGCTTGTTGAATGAACAAGGCGTGAACAGCCGACCTCCCATCAGTCGTTGCTGACGTTTCCGATTCGAATATCGCGCTGGAATGGGCAAGAATATTGTCGAAAAACGAGTCGCGACTCCTGACTGCCTGCGGCCGGCTGCTTTCTGCCTATTGCACTTCAGCAAACGCGCCGGCGGAAGCCTGGCAGACGTAGACTTCGGCCTTGAGGCCCAGAGCGTCCTGGTAGCCGCGCGCCACGGCTTCGGCAAAAGCCTCGGCGGCGTTCTGGCGGACCAGGTTGACGGTGCACCCGCCGAAACCCGCTCCGGTCATGCGCGCGCCTAGCACTCCCGGCTGCTTCCAGGCGAGCTCTACCAGCACATCAAGCTCTTTGCAGCTCACCTCGTAGTCGTCACGCAAGCTGATGTGCGAGGCGTTCATCAGCTCGCCAAAGCGTTCGAGGTCGCCCTCCTCGAGCACCTTGACCGCCTCCAGCACACGCTCGTTTTCCGTCACCACATGACGCGCGCGGCGGAGGAGAATCTCCGTCAGCGCCTTCCGCCCCGCTTCCAAATCGTCCGTGTCAACCTCCCGCAAGGACTTCACGGCCAGCCCGGAGGTTCCCAGTTGCGCCACTGCTTGACGGCACTGTTTCAAGCGCACCTCGTACTCGGACTGCGCCAGCGCGCGCTTGACGCCGGAATTGCACACCACGATCTTTACGTCACCGCGCAGCGGCACGTGCCGGTAGGTCAGATCGCGACAGTCGAGAAACAACGCGTGGTCCTGCCGGCCGAGCGCGGAAATGAACTGGTCCATGATCCCGCAGGGTACGCCGACAAATTCATTCTCGGCGCGGCGTGAGAGCTTGACCGCATACACCGGGTCGAGCCGGAGGTCCATCATCTTCCGCCAGAAGGCGGTCGCACCCACCTCCAGCGCCGCCGAAGAGCTCAGCCCCGATTCACGCGGCACGTTGCCGCCGAACGCCACGTCGGCGCCGCCAAGCCGATGGCCGTCTTCCTCGAGGAATTTCGAGACGCCGCGCAGATAATTGCTCCACGAGTGGGCGGTGTCGCGTTGAATGTCGTCCAGGCTGAATTCGACCGAGTCCTGAAAATCCGCCGAGTGCGCGCGCACCGTGCGGTCGTCGCGGCGGCGGCCCGCGAAAACAATGTGCCGGTCGATCGCCGCGGGCAACACGAATCCGTCGTTGTAATCGGTGTGCTCGCCGATCAAGTTCACGCGCCCCGGAGCACGAACCACCACCTCGGGGGGCGCCCCGAAAATCTTCTGAAAGGTTTCCTCAATCACGGTCATCCGCCTTTTCGGAGAGATTACTGAAGATCGCGGCGGCGAGTGGGCTTGACGGCGCGCAGCTCCGCGGCCTTTTCTTCGGCCAGGGAGTCGTTCAAGAAGCTCCCCGCGCCCGTCTCCACGCTCGCCAGGTACTTCAGCTTGTCCTTGCTGCGGTGCGGTGGATAGAACTCGATATGGAAATGAAAATGGGGAAATCTGCCTCGCGTGGGCGCCTGGTGGAGCAGCATCATGTAAGGGAAAGACATCTCAAACAGGTTGTCGTACTTGAGGGTCACCCACTTGAGGATTTCGGCGAGCCCCTGTTCCTCGGCTTTCCGAAATTGGTCGATCGTTCCCAGATGGCGTCGCGAATAGATATGGACCTCGTAGGGCCAGCGCGCGTAGAACGGAATGAACGCGGTGAACGTGTCGTTCTCGGCCACCAGGCGCTCTCCCTGGCGGCGCTCTTTGCGAAGGATGTCGCAGAAGAGGCAGCGCCCTCGCGCCCGGTGGTGAGCCCGCGCGGATTCCAGTTCCCTCTTCAGCCGCGGAGGGACAAACGGGAAGGCGTAGATCTGCCCGTGGGGGTGCGGCATGGTGACGCCGATCACCGCGCCCTTGTTCTCAAAGATCAGGACGTAGCGAATGCCCGGCGTGGTCTTGAGCTCGACGAACCTCTTCCGCCAGAGCCGCACCAACCGCGTCAGATGGTCGAGCGAAAGTTGGGGGAGTGACGTGTTGTGGTCCGGATGATAGAGAACCACGTCGCATCGCCCGTGGGAACGCTCCACCCGGTAGAAATCGTCGCCCTCGATCGCCGGCTCGGGCGCGGGAATGGACAAGGCCGGGAAATCGTTCGGATAGATGTGGACGTCATAATCTTCCGGCACCCGCCCGGAGCCCGGGCAGAACGGGCACCAGTCAGCGGGCATGAGGGGGCGGTGCTGTCGGTGGGAGGCGGTCGAAACCCACTCGCGGACGGTGGGATTCCAGCGGAGCTCCGTCATGGCCGGTCTTGCCGTGAGCCCCGGAGCGCAAGGATCCCCATAAACAAGGCAAAACCCAGCATGACCACTCCCCACCACAGGTTGATGTTGACGCCAAGCGACCGCGTCTGGGAGGCCTCGGGGCCCACGAAGAACCCGTAGACGACCAAGATGAGCCCGTAAATCGAAAACAGCAGGGCGATCGGCCAGCGAATGTCTAATCCCATGATCCCTACCAGAAGATGATGTTCAATACGATACAAGTCCCAAGAATACCCAAAGCCAGGATTCCGGGCCGATTGTACCAGGGCAGGCCCTCGATCTTCGGTCTCGGGGTCAGCGAGTAAACCAGGCCAACCAGTTCTTCTTCCTTCTTCGGCTCGGTGAAGAAGGTCACGATAACGGTGACGCCGAAGCAGATCGCGAAGGCGTATATGGCCTGGTAGAAATTCGCCGCCATGTCCGTCGGATAATGGATGGCCCCAAAGGCATAGAGCGCGTAATGGCCCATCGCGCCCAGAGTTCCGCTGAGCAATCCGGAGAAGGCGGCGTTCGGCGTGGTCCGCTTCCAGAACATTCCCAACAAAAATGTGCCGAAGAGCGGCGCATTGAAGAACGCAAACAAGAGCTGGAGATAATCCATGAGGTTGTTGAACCTCAGGACGATGAACGCCGTGGCGATGCCCGCCGCCACCGCAAACACCGTGGCGCACTTCCCCATCTTAAGATAGTGGCCGTCGGGTCTTCCCGGGTTGATGTGGGTCTGATAGATATCGTAGGTCCACACCGTGTTGAAGGCGGTGACGTTGCCCGCCATGCCCGACATGAAGCTCGCCAGCAGCGCCGTCAGGCCGATCCCCAGCAGCCCCGAGGGGTAGTATCTACCCAGCAGCGCCGGGATGGCGTTGTCATAACGCCCGTCGAGGAGTTTTGTGAGTGTGGGATCCAGGGAGATGGCCACCAGTCCCGGCAGGACGATGAGCAGCGGGAAGAACATCTTGGGGACGGCGGCGATCAGCGGGGTGCGCTCGGCGGCGGCCATATCCTTGGCCGCCAGGGCGCGCTGCACAACGAGAAAGTCCGTGCACCAGTAACCAAACGAGAGGACAAAGCCCAAACCAAAAACCGTCCCGAACCAGTTGATGCCCATGGGATTCTGGCTGGCCGACCAGATATTCGCCCAGGTGTGCGCGTAGCTGGGATCGGGCAAGCTGCGCTCCAGGCCCGCAAAGCCGCCCACTTCCTTCAGGCCCATGATCGCCAGGGGCAAGAATCCGAAGACGATGAGGAAAAACTGCAGAACCTCGTTGTAGATGGATGAGGTCAGACCGCCGAGATAGATATAAATCGCCACGATCGCCGCCGAAGCGACGACGCTCGACCAGAACGGCCAGTTCAGCATCCGCTGGAACAGGATGGCCATGGCGTAGAGGTCGATGCCCGAAACCAGCAGCGTGAGGACGGCGAAGGAGAGCGCGTTGAGTGTCCGCGTTTTTTCGTTGTAGCGCTTCTTCAGGAATTCCGGGACGCTGCGCACCTTGCTGCCGTAATAGAACGGCATCATAAAGACGCCGACAAAGCACATCGCCGGCATGGCCGCCAGCCAGTAGAAATGATTGACGAACATGCCGTACTTGGCGGCGTTGGCGGCGTGGCCCATCACTTCCAGCGCCCCCAGATTCGCCGCCATGAAGGCCAGGCCGGTGATCCAGCCGGGGATGGATCGTCCGGAGAGGAAAAAGTCCTCACTGGTCTTCATCCGGCCGCGAAGCGCGAAACCGATCCCCAGAACAAAAATGAAGTAAATACCGATGATCGCGTAATCGACAGGGCTCAGATGCATAGGAGCTCCCCGAAGCGCGAACTTCTATCATAGACGGATGGAAAAGTAAACGAAGGGATTTGCTCCGGTCCGGACACGGCGCGAGGAGGCGAATCAGATGACGCAGACCTTCTAATTCACCCTCAAAGTGACGGTGGCACTGCGAGTGATTCCCTCGGAAGTCGCGGTCACGGTCAGCGTGTAGTTCCCGGGGGGAGTTCCCTGCTTGGGCGCGGGGGCGCTCGCCGAGCCGCCTCCGCCACAAGCGATCCAAAGAGCGGCGGAGAGTAACACTCCCCCCAGACCCAATCGGGCGCGACGTTTCGGGTTCCTCCAACCGGCCAATGCCAGGGAAGTCAGAATGAAGAGCCAAAGCATCCTGAGGACGACCGGTGCGGACGGCATGAAATCATCCGGTCTGCTGCCTGTCGTCGGCGCGAGCGAGCTCGCCGTAGTCTTGATCGTCACCGCCGCCGTCGCGGAACCCGATCCGTTAACGCTGACTTCCTCAGGGGCGACTGTGCAGGCCGCCGCCTTCGGCGCGCCGCTGCAGTCGAGCGAAACCTGGCCGCTGAATCCCGCCATGGGATTCAGAGTGAGTGAATAGGTGGCCGTCTCGCCCGCGCTGACCGTTGCCGATGCCGGTGTGGCGGATATCGAAAAATCCGTGCCCATTCCCGAAAGGCCCAAGGTGAACGATTCACTCAATGGATTGTGAGTGATGGCGACCGCCCCGGTGTGGCTGCCGGCAACCCCCGGGGTGAAGGTCACGCTGATGGCGCATTGGCCGCCGGCTGCCACACTGCCCGGGCAATTGTTCGTCTGCGCAAAGTCTCCGGTGGCCTCGATGCCCAGGATGTTCAGCGGCGCGTCGCCGGAATTCGCAAGGGCCACCGCTTGCGGCGGGCTTGTTGTCCCCACGGGCTGCTGACCGAATTGAAGTTCGGGAGGCGAAAGACTGATAACGGGTGCCACGCCTGTCCCCGTCAGGCTCACCGCAGTCGGGCTGTCGAGTCCGTTGTGACTGATGGTGAGGGCGCCGGTCCGCTCACCTCGCGCCACCGGCGTAAAGCTCACCTGCAGGGTGCAGGAACTTCCGGCGGCTAGGGTGGCGGCGCAATCTTTGCTCTCGACGAAATCACCGCTGATCGTGATGCTTGAGATCTCCAGGGGGCGATTGCCGGCGTTGGTGAGCGTGAGCGTTTGGGGCGAGCTCGTCGCCTCGACGAGCTGATCACCGAACACAAGGAACGCCGGGGAGACTGACACCGCGGGCCCAAGACCGGTCCCGTTCAGGGCGACGACGTGCGGGCTGCCGGGCGCGTTGTCGACGATCGTGACGGCGCCCGCGATCGTTCCGGGGGTCAATGGCGTGAAGGTGACCGCCATGCTGCAGCCGCTGTCCACCGCGAGAGACTGGCCGCAGATGTTGGATTGCGCAAAGTCGTCGCTGGTGGAAATACTCGAAAAGGTCAGCAGAGCATCGCCGACGTTGCGCAGTGTGATCGTTTGCCCGGCGCCCGTCGTGCCCACGGACTGCTCGCCGAAACTGAGAGACGCGGGAGAAATCTCCAGCGCGGGGGCGGCCACTCCATTGCCGGCCAAATGGACCACGAATGGGCTTCCGGCGGCGTTGTGCTCGACGCTGACACTCCCGGTTCGAGGTCCCAATGCCGTGGGAGAGAATGTGATCTCCAACGCGCAGTGGCCACCCGGTGGGACGGACTCCGCGCAATCGCTGGTTTGCGCGAAATCGCCGCTCGCCGATATGTTGGAAATCAGAAGTTCCGCGTCGCCGCTGTTGCTGAAGCTCACGGGCTGCGCGACGCTCGTCGTCCCCACGCCCTGGTCGGGAAACAGAAGACTGATTTCCTGCGGGGTTCCCACCGGTCGCCCGAGGTCCGCCATCTTCGCCACAAAACCCTCGAACGAGCCGCCCGCATAGACAGTCTGAAACGCCTCCGCGGATACGGGAAAATCAGTTGAGAACGTGCCGCCCGTGACGTAGGCGTTACCCGAAGAGTCCACCGCCACAGCGTTCCCCTTGTCCTGACCGCTTCCGCCCAGATAAGTTGAGAACACCAGAGCGGTGCCGGCGTCGTCCAGCTTGGCGAGGAAGGCGTCGAAATGGCCGGCGCCGGCGGTTTGCAGGGGACTCGCCACCGGAAAGCCGCCCCCCAAGTTGTAACCCGTGACGTAGGCGTTTCCACCTCCATCCGCTGCTACGTCCAGCGCGGCTTCCGCGCCCAGCCCGCCCAGGTAGGTGGAGTACAGGATTGAAGCGCCGCTGGGGTCCAGCTTGGTGACATATGCATCGACGCTTACACCTCCGCCCGCGGTCTGGAGAGCTCTCGCGCTCACAGGAAAATCGGTGGAGGTCGTTGCGCCCGCCACGAAGGCGTTGCCGTCGCCATCCACGGCGATTCCGTACCCGTACTCACTTCCCCTGCCGCCCAGGTACGTGGAGTAGGCGAGAGTTCCGCTTTCAGCACTCAGTTTGGTGACGAAAGCGTCGTAGCACGAGAACGTGCTGGGCTCGGCGCCACAGACGCCTGCGGCGTATGTTCCCTGCAAAGCGCCGGCAACAGGAAAATTGGCGGAGTTTGTGTAGCCGGTCACATAGGCGTTGCCCGCCGCATCCGCGGCGATGTCGTTCGCGAAGTCCTCACCGCTTCCTCCCAGATATGTGGAATAGACGAGCGCCGCGCCCGCCAGGTCGAGCCGGGAGACAAACGCGTCGTACGGTCCGCCCCCGTATGCCTCTCCAATCGCTCCCGCCGTGGTGGGAAAGTCGGGGGAGGAAGTAAAGCCGGCGAGCAAAACCTCGCCTCCGGGCGCCAGGGCGATGCCGTAACCGTAATCATCGCCGCCGCCGCCGAGATACGTCGAGCTCACAAGAACCGAGCCCTGGGGATTCAACTTCAGGGCGAACGCGTCGTAGCCGCCTCCCATGGAGGATTGGAGCGGATCGGTCAGCGGAAAGTCCGCGGAATTCGTGTAACCGGTCACATAAGCGTTGCCGGAGGCGTCGACGGCGATTCCCATCCCGTAGTCTTCCCCACTCCCGCCGATGTAGGTCGAATAGACCAGAGCCGTGCCCGCCGCATTCAGCTTGGCGATGAAGACGTCAGGGCATGGATAGACATCGAGACCGCTCCCGCACGTGCCGCCGCCAGCCGCCTGAGCAGGATTGGAAAGCGGGAAGTCGGTTGAGTTGGTGTACCCAACCACATAAGCGCTGCCCGCCGCGTCAACGGCGATTCCCTCCGCGTAGTCCAACCCCGTCCCGCCAAGATACGTGGAGTAGGCCAGGACGGGATCAATCACCAGAGGTCTCGTCCGGTCATAAGGAGCGATTTCGAAGCCGACTTCAAATTTTGAATTGTGAGTTGTGAATGGTGAATTAGCTGCGGGGGTCGTAGTTTGCGATTGTCGATTGTCGATTTTCGAGTTTCCAGTTTTGAATTTCAATTCGCGGAGCACGTAACGACCATCCACAAATTGCCGATTAGGGATTTTGGGATTGGGATTGGCGGCTTCCGTTGTCCACCGCCCGTTGTCCGGACCAACTGACAACTGACCACTGACAACTGACGAGTTTTCTTGATACACAATCGGCTTGCGGAAGCGAATCTCGCCGCCGCCCGCCGCGATGAGCAAGTCGCCGCTCGCGGCCACGTGCACGGCGACGGGATTCGGGGTCGGGGATTCGGGATTCGAGGAAGTCTGCCGATTTTCGTTCTGCGATTTGTGTTTTTCGACTTTCGACTTTTCAGTTTCCAGTTTCGATTTTCCAACTTCAATCGCCAACCGAATCGCGCCCGGGTCGGCGCCGGGCGCGACGACGAAGTCAAATTCCAACTGACGCCCCGGCGCGCCGGACTCTCCGCCACGCTTCGGCTGCTTGGCGTAGAAGACCAGGTCAATTCCCGGGAAGATTTGTTCAAACTTCACGCGCCCGTAGGTCGGGACATCGGTGCGCCAATCGCGCGGATTCCTGCCGATCAGGTAGTGGGTCTTGCCGGGCTGCTCGGCGAGGCCGACGACGCGCGCGTTGGGATTGCCCTCCGGGAAGGTCAGGCGCAGCACCGAAGAGGCAGAGGACATGGGATTTTGGATTTTGGATTTTGGGTTCCGGATTTTGGATTGACGAGTTTCGATTTTCGAGTTTCGAGTTTCCAGTTTCGATTTTCCAGTTTCGGACTTCAGCGCCGGGGCTGGTGACGCCTTTCGAAGTACCAGTACCGCTTCCGCCGGCATCAGGAAAAGCGTGTACCCTTCGCCGCGCGCCACAAATTTGACCTGGTCACTCCACTGGCCCCGGTTCGCCTCAAAGGCCAGGGGCAACTCGCCGTACGCTTGGGCGGCGAACAGCGCGCATGGGGAAAGAAGAATGCCGAGCGTCGCCGCGCGCAGAGAATTCCGAATCAGACCCCGGAGCGATTGCAGCGCTCCCCGCCCTTTGCCTCTCGCCCCGCGCCGCCCCATCCTCCAACTCCTCTAGCCTACCTATCGGCAGACAGAGGGGAGGGTGTGAACGAAAAATCGCGCCGCAGCGCCGCGCCGGTGCGTGACCCTGCCGGGAGAGGGCGCTCAGTTCAGGAAGTAGGTGCGATACAGGGTGTCGCGCTTGACGGGTCGGAAGCCGGCATCGGCGATCAGCCGGCGGAGCTCCGCTTCGTTGGTGGTGTTGGTGCAACCGGCGGCGCGGACGACGTTTTCCTCAATGAGGATGCTTCCCACGTCGTTGCCGCCGAAGCGCAGGGCGATCTGGCAGATCTTGTGGCCGGGGGTCAGCCACGAGGCCTGGACATTCAGAATGTTGTCGAGGTAGAGGCGCGCCACGGCGAGCGTCTTCAGGTAATCCACCGCCGTGGCTTCTTCCTTGATGAGATTTCCCAGCGAGGTGTGCTCGCGCTGGAACATCCAGGGGATGAAGGCGGTGAATCCGCCGGTCTCCTCTTGCAGGCGGCGGACGCGCTCGAAGTGTTTCAGGCGGTGCTCGAGGGATTCGCCGCAGCCGAACATCATGGTGGCGGTGGTGCGCAAGCCGAGCTCGTGCGCCGTGCGATGCACCGTGAGCCACTCCTCCGTCGTGCATTTCAGGCGGGCGATGCGGCGGCGCACTTCGTCGTCCAGAATCTCGGCGCCTCCGCCGGGAATGGAGTCGAGCCCGGAATCCATCAGCCGCGCAATCGTGTCGCGCAGGCTGAGGCTCGAAACCTCGGCGATGTTCAACACCTCCGGGGCCGAAAAGCAATGCAGATGAATCTGAGGGTAACGCCGCTTGACGCTCGACAGAAGATTCTCGTAGTAGTCGATCTTCAAGTCGGGATGCAGCCCGCCCTGCATCAGGACTCCGGTGCCGCCCAGAGCCACGGTTTCGTCGATCTTCCGGTAAATGGACTCGAGAGGCTGGATATAACCTTCCGGCGAACCCAGGGGCCGGTAGAAAGCACAGAACGTGCAATACTCAGTGCAGAAATTGGTATAGTTGATGTTACGGTCGATAATATACGTCACGACCTTCTCGGGATGCAGCCGCGTGCGGAGCGCGTCCGCCTCCATCCCCACACCCAGCAGATCGTCGGAGCGGAGCATCTCGAGAGCCTGGGAATTGGTCAGTGCCATGTGCGTTCCACCCGTCTCGGCAAGCGGGGCATGAATTTCCCGCCCGTCCCGAGACCCTCCTCAGGCAAAATACATGTCCCTCTCAACCGGAATGATGCCCACTTCCCGCGCCAGCTTGTAGAAAAGGCGCAGCCCCTTGCGGTTTTCCGCGTCCAAAGAATAATCGATATTCCGTGTGAGGTAACCCTTCACGCCCTCGGGATGCATGTTGAGCTGAGGAGCGTACTCGGCGGAAATCTCTTCGATGTGCGCCAAGCCGTAATCGCGGGATTTTTCGAAATCCTCACGAAAGCGGGAAATCTTCGCGTCTTCGCTGCCCACCCACAGCGCGAAGACAAAAGGCAGGCCGGTGAACTTCAACCACTCCGCCGCCAGGTCGTAGACCTCAGGCACCTCACCCTCGTAAGTCAGGGCTGGGTCGCCGATCACCAGCGCCGCGTCGGCGCGCTTCAGCATGGTTTCCGGCTTGGGGGCGGAAGGCGTGACGGTAATCCACTGCGAGTAGAACTTGCGCATGAGAATTCTGAGCAGCGCCGCCGAGGTGCGCGAGGAGTTGTCGACGGCCACCGTCTTGATCTTCTCGATCGGAACGTTGCTCATCAGCAAGACGCTCTTCGCTTCCGACTTGGAGGCGATGGACATCCCGGTGAGGATCTGCGCGCGCTCCATGCGCTGGTATTCGATGGAAGGGACAATTCCGATTTCGGCGCTTCCGCCCTTCACGGCGTCGGCGCAGCCCGCCGGCGTCGTGAACGAAAGGTCATATTTGCCCTGCTGCTCGCCGCGCATCATGCCCCACACCAGGGGCACGCTGTTCAGGTATTGGACGACGGAAACTCGGGGTAAGGTCATGTTGGTTATGAAGTCTGCTTAAGCTGCAATCTTATCGCAGTTCTCGCTCCTGTCAACGCTCCTAAGCGGCAGCCGAGCACGCTGCCGCCTTCAGCCTTCTACTCTCAACTCTTAACCCTCAACTTTCGCCTTATGCCACCAGCCTTCATCCCGCCTCACGCCTTCGGATGTGTCTTATCGTAGACCTCCATCAATTGCTTGATCGAAACCTGAGTGTACTTCTGCGTGGTGGCCAGGCTCTCGTGGCCGAGCATTTCCTGGATAGCGCGCAAATCGGCGCCCTCGGCCAGCAGGTGCGAGGCGAAAGCGTGCCGCAGCGAGTGGGGGCTGATCCGAACGTTGGGCCCGAATTTTCGAACGCACTTCTTCACCAGCCGGTCGACGGACCGCGTGGTGAGCCGCCGGCCGCGGGCGTTCAAAAACAGGGCGGCGCTTCCCGTTCTCTTCTCCCCCAAGATTTTCTCCCGCACCGCCAGGTATTCGGTGATCGCCTGCCGCGCCTTGGAGCCGAAGGGGACGATGCGCTCTTTGCGGCCCTTGCCGCGCACCAGCACCATGCCCTCGCCGAAATTCACATGGCGAAGGTCAAGCCCCACGAGCTCGCTGACGCGCAGCCCGGAAGCGTAAAGCAGTTCCAGGATGGCACGATCGCGCGCCAGCATCGGCTGCCCTTCCCGTGCCGCCTTGCCCATCTGATCGAGGAAGTTGTTCATTTCCTCTTCGGTGAGGATGCGGGGCAGGGCGCGGGTCACCTTGGGCGTGGAGACGCCGGAAGCGGGATTAGCGGCGAGAAGGCCCTCGCGGCTGAGAAACTTGAAGAAAGCGCGGACGGCGGAAAGCTTGCGGGCGATGGACGACTTCTTGTTTTCCTTTTCCAGCAGGAACGCCAGGAACCCGCGGATGCGCAGCCCGTCGACGGAGGCAAGTGCTATCGGCGCCTTCGCTTTGCCGCCCGCCAGGAAGTCCCGGAACTGCACGAGGTCGCTGCGGTAGTTGCGGATGGTATGCGGCGAAGCGTTTCGCTCGTACTGCAGGTAACGGATGTATCGATCGATGAATTCGTCCATAAAGACTGTCCGTGGTCAGTCGTCAGTTGTCAGTGGTCAGTGGTCAGTAGTCAGTGGCCGGTGATCAGATGTTTGTGGCCAATCGCTCAAATGATTTCCAGCCACGGACCATGGACATTCGTCCTTCAAGCCAACTCCCAAGATCGCCGAGCGCGCGCTCGCACTGCCGCTCGCGGCGCGCCCGGCGGTCGCGCGCGATGCTTTTCGGCAGGCCATCGAGCGGCGGCAGCAAATCAAAAGAAATGTTGGCCGGCTGATAATTTCGTGGCTCGGCGTGGGTGATGTAGTGAACCAGCGAACCCAGCGCCGTAGCCCGCGGCGGAGGCGCAAACGCCTCGTCCCGGACGCGTTGCGCCATGGCCAGCCCCGCCAGGAATCCTGTGCCCATGCACTCCACGTATCCTTCCACGCCCGAGAGTTGCCCGGCGATGAAAACCTCAGGCGCCGAGCGCAGACTCAAATCGGGCGAGAGAACCTTGGGAGCGTTGATGTACGTGTTGCGATGGATCTGGCCGAGGCGGAGAAACTCCGCGTTCTCCAGGCCGGGAATCAACCGCAGGACGCGCTTCTGCACGGGAAACTTTAAATGATTTTGAAAACCCACCAGGTTGTAGCTCGAGAAGCGCAGGTTTTCGGCGCGAAGCTGCACGACGGCGAAAGGCCGTTTTCCGGTGCGCGGGTCGGCAAGCCCCACGGGCCGCATGGGGCCAAAGCGCAACGTGTCGTATCCCCGGCGGGCGAGGACTTCGATGGGCAAACAAGCTTCGAAGTAATTGACGTCCTCAAACTCGTGCGCGCGAACGGTCTCGGCGCTCATCAGGGCGTCGTGGAAAGCCCGGTACTCGTCTTCGGTCATCGGGCAGTTCAGGTAGTCCTCGCCGCCCTTGCCGTATCGCGAGGCGCGAAAGATGCGCTGCATGTCGAGCGTTTCCGCGTCCACGATGGGGCTGATGGAGTCGTAGAAGGCGAGATTCTCCGACCCCGTCAGTTCCTGGAGCCGTGTGGCAAGAGATTCCGAAGTCAGCGGCCCGGAGGCGATCAGCACCGGCGTGCCGGCGGGAACTTCGCAGAACTCTTCGCGGCGGACTTCGATGAGCGGATGTTCCTCGATCGTCGCCGTCACCGCCTGCGCGAAGCGCTCGCGATCCACGGCCAGCGCCGCGCCGCCCGGCACCGCGCACTCGCCGGCGCAACGGAGCAGCAGCGACCCGGCGCGCCGCAACTCTTCTTTGAGCAGCCAGGAGGCCGCCCCCGGCGCGTTCGACTTGAGCGAGTTGCTGCAGACCAATTCAGCCAGGTGCTCGGTCTTGTGAGCGGGAGTCTGGCGCGCGGGGCGCATCTCGTAGAGCATGACGGGAATCCCGCGTTCGGCAAGCTGCCATGCCGCCTCGCTTCCCGCCAGTCCCCCGCCGGCGATGGCCACCGGTTTCATTTCAAGAGCCCCCTGAGCGGCATTATAGCAGCCGGGCGGTGGTTTTCCCCCGCCCAGGAATGGGTTCGTTTGGTCCAAAAATGGCTTCGTTTGGGGGTCGCTTTGAAGAACGAACCCAAGCCCGATCCTTTGTTTTCCATAACTTGATGGCTTCGTTTTTGCATTTTAACATCTTTTGTTGTTTGCACCCTCTCATGTATCGCAAGGTCCGCTCTGTGACCTTGCGGCTTTGCGAAGGGGCCCGATTTCGCCAAGGAGCCGCAATGCTGGAAGGCGAGCATTGCGCTACAAATCTCGGAGACTCGCCCTGTGTTTTCATATACATAGCGGCTTTGTTTTGGGGTTTTCGTGCAATTCGCTGTTTTCGTCCACCGCCACCGCAGAGACGCAGAGGGCGCAGAGAAGATCTGCCTCCTGACTCCTGTCTTCTGACTCCTGTTTCCATCCACTCCCACCCTATCACGCCACGTTGAGACCATGGCGAACAGTGAGAAACTTGAGACACTTTATTGGGGGGCTAAACGACGGCGTGTTCGTACTTGCAGGATTCGTTCGGGCAGTAGCGCGTGGGGCCGGATTTCTTGGAAGTCTTCTCGAGCAGGATGGGCGAGCCGCAATCCGGGCAGGGTTCGGCGACGGGCTTATCCCAGGCGGTGAATTTGCATTCCGGGTAGCGGCTGCATCCGTAAAACGTCTTGCGGCGCTTGGTGCGGCGCACAACGATTTCCCCGGTGCAACCCTTTTCCGGGCAGGGAATTCCCAGCGTCTCGCGCTTGACGTACTTGCAGGTGGGATAGTTGCTGCATGCGGTGAACTGCCCGTAACGGCCGTGTTTGATGACCAGGTGGTTGCCGCACTCGGGGCACTTTTCGTCGAGCAGCGTATCCACCACGGCGGTGGCCGCGCCTTCTTTCATCACGATCTTTTTGGTATTTCGACACTCGGGGTAACCGGTGCAAGCCAGGAAATACCCGAAGCGGCCGCGCTTCACGGCCATGGGCTTTCCGCACTTCTCGCAATCCTGGGCGGGAACTTCCGGCGCCGGCGGGCCTCCGCCATTCTCCCTGGCGAGGTGCGGCGGCAGGTCGCGCGTGCCGTCGCACTCCGGGTAACCGGTGCAGGCGAGGAACCTGCCGTTGCGCCCCAGGCGGATGACCATGGGTTTCCCGCACTTCGCGCATTTCTCCTCGGTAGGGATGCCCTCGCCCTTCACGTTGTGCATTTCCCGCTGGGCCACTTCCAAATCTTTCTTGAACTTTCCGTAGAACTCCTCGAGGGCGCTGGTCCAGGAGAGCTTTCCTTCCTCTACTTCGTCGAGCTCTTCCTCCATGCGCGCCGTGTAAGCCACGTCAAAGATGTCGCTGAAGTTCTTGACCAGAAGCTCCGCCACGACCATTCCCAAGTCGGTGGGATAGAAGCGCCCCTGCTGCTTGTGCACATACTCGCGGTTCTGGATGACGGAGAGAATCTGGGCGTAGGTGGACGGCCGGCCGATTCCCTTCTCTTCCAGAGCTTTCACCAGCGTGGCCTCGTTGAAGCGCGGCGGCGGCTCGGTGAAGTGCTGTTCGGGCGTGACTTTGCGCGTGTGCAGCGCTTCCCCC
>DATKYV010000050.1:0-4698 GCA_035528275.1 Terriglobia bacterium
GGCGTGGACCGGCTCACGATCAACGGCACGACGCTTTACGTTCACCGCCAGTTGTGGGCGCACGCGAAGGACGGCGACAAGCCCCGCGCAGTGGCAGCATTGCAGGCGGCTGGGATGGACGAGTTCGTGACGTTCAACACGCAGAGCGTGTCGGCGCTCTTCCGCGAGGCCGACAGAGACAAGGACGCAATGATCATCCCCGCAGAAGTACGCAATGCCTTTGAGACTACCGAGAACGTGGGGCTGCGGACACGAAAAGGAAGTTGAACCGACAAACACAAAACAAAAAAGGAGCACGAACATGACTACCAACAAAAACAACACCGCAGTTGCAAAAATCGAAAAGGGCGGGTTCGTCGCCCTGAACATGAAGGAGGGCGAACTCCTAGAGGTTTTTCGGGCCAACCTGGGAGACGAAACAATTTCGCCATTCGACCTGCCGAGGATCAAGATACCGACGGGCGGCGGGTCGACATGGGAAGTCCCGACTATCGACGGGACCGAGAACGTCAAAGAAATCACAGGCGTTATCGTCGCCTGGCGAAATTGCAGAGGATATTGGGGCGAAGGGTTCGCCGGCGGCAACCCGCCCCTCTGCCAGTCGCTCGACGGCAAGGTCGGCACCGGCCTCCGCTGGGAGGGCGACGACCCCACCGGCCACATATGCCACAACTGCGCTTTTTCCAAGTGGGGCAGCAAGATGATCGACGGCACCGCAACAAAAGGGCAGGCGTGCAAGGCCATGCGCCGGCTCTTCATCCTTCAGGAAGACGACCTGCTACCGAAACTGCTGACGCTGCCACCGACGAGCCTCAAAGCGTGCAGCTCCTTCTTCATGGCCATGATCAGCCAACAGAAGCATTTCTCCGACTACGTTCTAATCATCGGCCTGACACAACAGATGAATGCGGATGGCATCAAGTACGCCGTGGCAGCGTTCGCGCTGGGCCGCGAGTTGAGCCGGCCCGAGCGCGCGCGGGTAGCCGCATACGAGCGGATGATCGAGCCGCTATTTTTGATGTCGGTCGACACTGACGGCGCGGCCGTCGAAGCGGCACCGAATGAAGAAAACTATGACGAGGCGGGGCAAGGCTAGGCCAGGCGAGGCACGGCGAGGCGAGGCTCGGCAAGGCAGGGCAGGGCAGGGAATAACAGAACGGAACCGATTTGGAGGCAAGGAAATGAGAACGGTGAAGGTGGTAGAGCTGGTCGAGGACTTCGACCTATATCCGCGAACGCGCGTGGATTCGGCCCATGTAAGCCAGATTGCCGAGGCGTTGGTGGCGGGAGCGACATTGCCGCCTCTGGTGGTGGAGACGCCAAGCCTCCGCATCATCGACGGCTTCCATCGAGCCCGCGCGCTGAGACGGGTCTATGGGGATGAGGCGACAGCCGAGGTAATCGAAAAGCGATGCAAGACACCTGGAATAGCTTTCAAGATGGCCATGGAGCTTAACGCTGCTCATGGGCGGGCGCTCGCGCCTTTCGACCGCACGCACTGCATCCTGCGCGGGGGGAGCCTCGGACTGACCATGACGCAGATTGGCGAAGCCCTGCACATGACGCAGGAGTGCGTAGATCGAATGCAGGAAACGCGGGTGGGGCGTATGCGGTCCGTGGGCACCTACGGCACCAATGCCGTGGCCTTGAAGCGGACCGTGGCGCACATGGCAAACCGAGTCCTGACGAAAGCGCAGTGTGAAGCGAACGGCAAGCTCAGCGGGATGCAGCAGCAGTTTTATGTCAACCAGGTGATCCTGCTGATCGAGAACGACATGCTGGACAAAGAGAACGAGAAACTCATGGAGCGGCTGGCGCACCTGGCGGAGTTGCTCGAATCCCTGGTCGTAGAGGTTTGACATGGCTTGGCAAGGTGGGGCAAGGCGTGGCCAGGCGCGGTATGGCGAGGCAGGGAGCAACAATGCCGCCGCAGAGATTGACAAGGCAAGGTGAGGCACGGCACGGCGTGGCTGGGCATGGCTAGGCGAGGCAAGGCAAGGAGAAGAATCCAAATCTAAGGAGCAAGACGATGGCAGAAGAAATCGAAACGGACAAGGCAGAGCAGATCAGCTTGATCGTATTCCAAATCGTCGGGAGTACGCCGCTATTGATGCACAACATCGAAGGCATGGGCAAGCCCAGGACGGAGCGGCCCGTGGACGAGAAAAGCACGCGGCCGGACCCCGAGAGCGACTGGGCGCGGGGCGAATCGGAGCCTTCGGTCTATCGTCTGCCTGACAAGCAGCTTTACATGCCGACAGCCGCCTTCCTGAAGGGTCTGATCGTGAAGGGGACAAAGGGAAAGAAGTTCGGAAAGTTCACGGGGCGCGATGTTATCGGCGCTGCCGTCACGCCAATGGAATCCGAGTGCCGCCTGTACGATTCGAATACCGGGAAGAAGATCACGAAGTACGAGGTGCATGTAGCGCCGGTGCGAATCGGGTCGTCGAGAATCTGGCGCTGCCGTCCAATGGTCAGGTCATGGGCGTGCGACTTGCCGGTGATGCTCGATGAACACTGGCTGAACCGGAATAACCTTCAGGAGATGTGGAACGTGGCTGGCGTCGTGGCTGGCGCTGGTGACTGGCGTCCGGAGAAGATGGGAAGTCACGGGAAGTATCAGGTCAGTATCAGGAAGAACTAACCAGGCCTGGCGAGGCTTGGCGCGGCTGGGCGTGGCACGGCGGGGCAGGGCAGGGAGCAAGACCGCCGCAGAAATTAACAAGGCGCGGCTAGGCATGGCAAGGTCTGGCGGGGCTGGGCAGGGCATGGCATGGCATGGCATGGCGAGGAACAACACAACCGGATTTATAGAGCGGAAAGCGGAGAGGAAGCATGAACCTACTCGATTATGTCAAACTCTACATCGATCTCGGCTGGTCAATCATCCCGGTTGACAGCCACAACAAGGGCGGCGCGCCGTTCTCGTGGAAAGAATACCAGGAACGGCGCGCAAGCCTCGAGGAGGCCTTGAGCTGGTGGAAGCGCTGGCCGGACTATGGCATCGCCATTGTCACCGGGGGAATCTCGAATCTGGTCGTTGCGGATCTCGATTGCCATGGTGAACAGAACGGGATCGCCGTCGCCGAGGCGCGGTTCGGGCTCGAGGCAACCGGGCCTTATGTCGTTACCGGCGGCGACGGCCAGCACCTCTACTTTCTGCATCCCGGCTTCTGCGTGCGCAACCGCACGGGAGCGGGGGCCCTGGCCCCGGGCGTCGAGATCAAGGGCGATGGAGGGTTCGTCTATGCGCCGCCGTCAGTACATCCGAGCGGCAAGGAGTATATCTGGAACGATGCCCCCTGGGATGGCGTGGCGATACCGCCGTGCCCCGAGCAGATGATCAAACTCTTGCGCGAAACCCCAGCACAAGCATCCGCGGGCTCGGGAGATGCACTTGATAACCTCCTGGCCGGTGTTGCGGAGCCCGGGCGGAACGCCGCCACCGCCCGTCTCGCCGGCCGATACTTCGCCCTGGGCATGAACCACGAGGAGGTGTTGATTCTACTCACGGGGTGGAACCAGCGGAACACGACGCCCCTGGAGCCGAAGGAGCTGGCTCGCGTCGTTGACAGCATCCATAAGCGCGAGCGGGCGAAGCACGACGCATCCAACAGCCTCGATTACGCCAATGACGACGACCGGAAGGCCATTCTCGACGCCATGAACGACGTGTTTTGGCCCGGGCATCAGTGCAGGATAATCGAGATCCTGCGGGGGAAGGGCGAGAACCCGGTCTATGTATTTGAGACCAGCCAGGGGACGATACTGATCCAGGCGCTGAAAATCGGCGCGCAGAATGCCTGGCGCAACGCCATGATCGAGGCTACCGGGCAGGTGCCCCGCAGAATCGGCCAGAAGGCGAAGGTCGACTGGGATACGTGGCTCCAGCGGATGCTCGACGTGGCGCGGGACGTGGAGCCGGGGGAGGAAGCGACGCTCTCCGGCCAGGTCGCCATGTGGCTTGAGAGCTACCTGGAGAAGCGGCCGGCGGCAGACCCGGGCGGCGACGAGGACCTAGATCGAGCGGAAGACCCCCAGCTGGCGGACGGCAAGCGCTACATTCACCTGGGGGACTTCCTGGCCTACGTCCATGGCATGTATGACCCGCGCATCGGGCACCGGGCGCTCGCCCAGCGGTTAGCGCTATGGGGCTGTTGGCGGCAGACTTTCAATATCAAGCAAGGGGACAAATGGGTGTGTCGGTCGAAGTGGTGCGTCGAACCCATCTTACTAAACAAAACCGAAGAACAGACCGCAGGAGGCGAAAATGTTCAAAATCTGCACACAAATAGCTAAATACGCGCTACCCCCTTCTAGAGAGAATTTTCGACCTATACCACTATCGCGTTATTGAGTTATTGAGTTATTAAATGTGTCGCAACTCGCGATACGGTAAAGACTTAGGAATAATAACAAACTCAATAACTGGATTTTGAAATTATTAAGGACTGGAGATGGCTTCGAACTATTGCTTTTGTCCGCGCGCGCGAGGCACCAACAACGAAAATTCTCTCTATAAGGGGGTTGGGAATAATCGGCATGGCGACTGAGTATAGATGCTTTGGTCCCCCCGGCACCGGCAAGACGACCTGGCTTGCCAAGCAGGTCCATGGCGCCCTGCGGAAATACGACGGCGCCAGAATCTTCTGCGCCAGTTTCACACGGGCGGCGGCCACCGAGCTTGCCGGCCGGGGA
>DATKYV010000051.1:0-13368 GCA_035528275.1 Terriglobia bacterium
TCAAGCTCGAACGCAAGGCCCTTTCACTGTTCCTGCAGGGACGCGAGATCAAACCTTACGCCCTGCTACCCTCCGGCAAAGTCGTCATAATCCCGTACCGAAGCGAACACGGGGAAATAAGACTGCTTTCTGAGAACGAACTGGAGAGTGAATTCCCCAGAGTGCTCGCCTATCTCACAGAGAACAAGTCATACCTCCAAAACCGCGAGAAGGGTAGAATGCGCGGCGCTGGGTGGTATGGCTATGTTTACCCCAAGAACATCGAGGTAATGAAAGGCGTAAAGATACTCGTTCCCGACATCGCCGACCGGGCCTCCTTCGCATTGGACGAGAGGGGAGAATACACCTTCACAAGCGGTTACGGCATAACCCTGAAATCCGGCGTTACGGAGTCCGTGAGATATGTTCTCGGCCTCCTCAATAGCAAGCTTCTCGATTTCTATCTAAAGAGTATTAGCACCACGCTTCGTGGCGGGTTCTTTCGCTATTTCACTCAGTTCATCGAGCAACTCCCCATCCGCCCCATCAACTTCTCCGACGCCGCCGACAAAGCGCGGCACGACGAGATGGTGAGGAAAGTGGACGCGATGCTGGAGGCGAAGAAGAAGTTGGTGAAGGCGAAGAGCGACAAGGACAAGACCTACTACGAAAACAAGTGCGGCGCCCTCGACCGCCAAATCGACCGCCTCGTCTATGACCTGTACGGACTGACAGAGAAAGAAATCCAGATTGTTGAACAACAGAAGTGAACACCAATCACTAGTGCCGCGTTACCGAAATAGGTGACACACGACGGCTGAACCTGTCATGCTGAGCGTAGTCCGTCAACTGACGGACGCAGCGAAGCATCTCGTCTGGATTGACTGCCTCTAAAAGCAGATCCTTCGTCTCCGTCAGCCGACGGACTGACGGACTCAGGATGACAGCCACTACACTGTTTCACTTTCTTCTGTAACGCGGCACTAGGCACGCAAACGGATACGCTACGGCGTCCATCGTAAGAGACCTTCACAAGGATATCCTTGGCTCGAAAGAGACCATCACGGAAACCTTACGCACAGCGAAAGCGATTCCTGCCAGGTTAGGGTTGGGCGATATAGGGCAATGGCTGAACGGCGAGCCGAATCATGGAGATTCATTTAGGCTCAATGAGTTGCGTAAAGTACACACTTCCGTTCTGGTATTTCAATGCCAGTACGCATTTTGCGAAGGCAAACATTTTGTCTCCGTTAGATGGCCTTTCGCGTCCGCGTTTCCGTAAAGCAGAAGACCATCTTGGCATATCTGTCGCGCGGTGGTAGAGTTGCGCCCGCAAGAACTTGAATCTGAATTCCATGAACATCTCTTCGAAGTGGAGGCTCTGATGGCGAAAGAGGTGAAGCAGAAACAGGAAGGCCTGAGTTTGCCCGATTCGGGCGCGGGCGTTGACCGCCGAAAGTTTTTGGCGAGGGCGACGGGATTGGCCTCGGCTGCCCTGCTGGCGAAGGGCGTGGGGCGTGCCGCGATATCCGGCCCGGCGAAAGCGTCCGTGGCGGGACCGCTGGCCCTGGACGGAGGCCCGCCCGTTCGAGCCACCATGCTGGAGGCAAAGCTCTCCGGGCCGCAGTACTACGACGACGAGGAGCGCCGGGAGTTGGTGGAGGTGCTGGACAACCGCAGTCCGTTTCGCTGGTGGGGGCTGAACGCCCTGGGACATCCGCCCGACAAGTGCATGAACTTCGAGAAGGAATTTGCGGCGCACCAGAATACAAAATACTGCGTGGCGGTGACCTCGGGGACGACGGCGCTGATGACCGCCATGGCGGCGCTGGAAGTGGGTCCGGGCGATGAAGTGATCCTGCCGGCCTGGACCTGGTACGCCTGCTACGACGCGATTCTGTTTGCCGGCGCGCTGCCGGTCTTCGCGGAAGTGGACGACTCCATGAACCTCGACGCCACGGACATCGAGCACCGCATTACCCCGCGCACCAAGGTGATCATGGCGGTACACATCCTGGGAGCCCCGGCGGATATGGACGCCATCCTTCCCATCGCGCGCAAGCACAATCTGAAGGTGCTGGAAGATTGTGCCCAAAGCGTGGGAGTGAAGTACAAAGGCCGGCCGGTGGGCTCGATCGGCGATTGCGGAATCTACAGCTTCCAGGTGAATAAAACGATCTCGCCGGGCGAAGGGGGCGCGGTGGTGACGAGCGACCCTTACGTCTTCGAGCGGGCGGCGCGTTTCCACGACGTGGGCATGCTGCGCGACGGCCACGCCAAAGTGCTGGGGCAGCCGGCGCGCATGAAGCTTTTTGCGGGGGCGCAGTATCGCATGAGCGAATTCACCGCCGCGGTGATGCGCGCCCAATTGCGCAAGCTAGACCGCATCGTGGGGGATTTCCAGGACAAGACCACGCGCATCACCAAGGGCATCGAGGATCTGCCCGGCATCCAGTTCCGCAAGAAGAACGACGAGGAAGGCGGGCTCGGCAACTGGGTTTTCTTCCGCACTTCCGGCAAGGAGCAGCGGGACCGCTTCATCAAGGCGATGAGAGTGGAAAACGTGAATGCCGAGCCCATGGGTGGGTCGGTGATTCTGCCTATCGAGCCGCACATCGCGAGCAAGCACACCCTGCAACCGGGCTGGCCGTCGTTCTCGACGCCGGAGGGAAGGGCGATCCAGTACGGCGCGGCGACCTGCCCGCAGACGATTGACGTTTGGAACCGCTACGTCGGCGTTCCCATGGATCCGAAGTTTTCGGATCAGGATGTCGCCGACATCATCGCGGCCATCCGCAAGGTCTACCCCGTAGTGATGAAAAGCTAAGGCGGGCCGCTCCGGAACGGCGGGACGGACAATGCCCACTTCCCATGAGGGTGGCTTGTGCGCCGCTGCCGCGCCGGCTGGCGCAACGGGGACGGCCCCTGTGTCGCCGGCCGGGGAAGGGGGGGAACCATGAGGCCTTCGCTGATTCGCATTTTCCTGCTTCCGGTATTCGTTGTGTATGTGGGAATTGCCCCGATGCGCTGCGCTGAGTCGGCGCACCGTTTGTCGCCGACGCCCAAGACCGTCACCTGGGGCTACTTTGACCCCAAGACCCCGCCCGTGCTACGAGTGAAGTCCGGAGACACGCTGGAAGTTGAAACACTGGTCGCGGGAGGGCTCGAGGCGCTTGATGCCGCGGGCCTTCCCAGAGATCAGGTGCAGCCGGCGCTGCTGGAGATCGAGCGAGAAGTCAAAGACCGCGGCGAGGTGCCCCACATCCTGACAGGTCCCGTGTGGGTTGAAGGCGCCGAGCCGGGAGACGTCCTGGAAGTCAAGATCCTGGCGATCGATCTCGCGGTGCCCTATGCGTGGAATACGTTCGTCCCCGGACGGGGGTTCCTTCCCGATGAGTTCCCCTATGCCCGGGCCAAGCTGACCCCGCTCGACCTGGCGCGCCGGGTTGGGAAGTTCTCCGATGGCGTGGAGATTCCCCTGCGCCCCTTCTTCGGCGTGATCGGCGTGGCGCCGCCGGAAGCGACCGGCAGAGTCAGCAGCGGCCCGCCATGGATTCACGCCGGCAACATGGACAACAAAGAGCTCGTCGCGGGGGCGACGCTCTATATGCCGGTACACGTTCGGGGGGCGCTCTTCTCCGTCGGTGACGGCCACGCGGCGCAGGGGGACGGCGAGGTTTGCGTGACGGCGCTCGAAACCTCCTTGCGCGGGAAGTTTCAATTGACGGTGCGCAAAGACATGAAGCTGCGCTGGCCGCGCGCCGAGACTCCCACCCACTATGTGACCATGGGTTTTCACGAGAACCTCGAGGAAGCCGCGAAAATTGCCGTCGACGAAATGCTCGACTTTCTGGTCAACGAGAAGGGCATGGAGCGAGACACCGCCTACATCCTGGCGAGCGACGCCGTGGACCTGCGCATCACCCAATTGGTGGACGGCAAGAAGGGCGTTCACGCCATGCTGCCCAAAGCTATTTTCGTTAAGTAATGACCAGGGACGGCGAATCTGTGAGGCGGGCTTCCAACGTCGGTGAAGATGGGCCGTTACCGCTTACTGACCGTCGATACCCATCCGTTTTGTGGAGCCCAAACCTTACACCATCCTGTCTGAGGTGCTGAATATGGCTGGAGAAAAGCTAGCGATAGATGGCGGCACGCCGGTCCGAAAGGAGCCGCTGCCGCTGGAATTTCCCGGGGTCCATCACATCGACGAAGAGGAGATCGAAGCCGTCACGCGTGTCATCCGGTCCCGCTCGCTCTTCCGCTTCTATGGCATCAATTTGCAGAAAGAAGTGGACACCCTGGAGGCGGAGTTTGCCCGATTCATCGGTGTTCCCCACGCCGTGGCGGTGAGCAGCGGCACGGGCGCGCTGCACGCCGCGCTGTCGGCGCTGGGTGCGGGCCCGGGGCAGGAAATCATCATTCCCGCCTACATGTGGGTGGCGGTGGCCTCGGCGGTAGTCAATCACGGGGCGGTTCCTGTTTTGGCGGACATTGACGGGAGCTTCTGCCTGAACCCGGCGGCGGTGGAGAGCCAAATCACCGACAAAACGACGGGAATCATTCTGGTCCACATGAGCGGCGCGCCCGGAAACGTCACCGCCATCGCCGAGATCGCCAGCCGGCGAGGCTTGTGGCTGATTGAGGATTGCGCGCAGTGCGCGGGCGGAAGCGTTCAGGGCAGGAAGGTCGGCAGCTTCGGCGATATCGGGACGTTCAGCTTCCAGATGAACAAGAATATGACCGCCGGCGAGGGCGGCATGGTGGTGGCCAAGGACCTGCGGCTCTTCCGTCGGGCCTCGGCGTGCCACGATCTCGGCTATGCACGTGACGAAAGTGGGCGGCTGATATTTGACGACCCCGACCTGAAACTGTGGGGCAGGGGATACCGGCTGGACGAACTCCGCGCCGCCGTGGCGCGGGTGCAGTTGAAGAAACTGCCGCGCATCATCGAAGGGATGCGGCGCAGCAAGTACCGCATCCGGAAGGCGCTCGAAAAGCATCCTGAGGTGACACTGCGCACCATCCAGGATCCCCAGGGTGATACAGGATGCTTCCTGATTACGACGTATAAGGACGCGGAAACGGCCGAACGTGTCAATCGCGCTTTGCGGGCAGAGGGAATTGTTACGTTTCCCCAGGGCGTCTCCAACGTCGTCATGACTGATTGGGGGCTGCACCTCTATTACAACATCGTGAGTCTCCGCGACCACACCAGCATCGATGGGAAAGGGTTTCCCTGGAATCTGGAACAGAATCGCAGCCTGGAGAGGAATTACAAGAAGGGCGTATGCCCGGTGGCCGACGGTCTTTTCGAACGAAGCATTTTGCTAGCGATTCCTTCGTGCCTGACTGAGAAAGACGAAGACGATATCATCCGGGCTTTCGAAAAAGTCCTGAGTGCGGGATAGCAACTCCGCGCAGCGGCGCCGAGCCAACGCCTCCGAGGTGGCAAATCATGACTTGTTCCTCCATCAAGCTAACAGGACGCTCCTTGCTGGCCGCCCTGGTGTTCTTCGTGGCCTGCGGGCCGGCTTCTGCTCAGGAGGTCACGGTCTACGTGTCCTCCAAGGCGGGTGACCGGCTGGCTCTCAAAGCTCCGATGCGGTTTGAAGCGCAGGGAGCGGAAAAGGCTGACTTCGTCATCGACGACTCCGCCACGCACGAGAAGATCGTGGGTTTCGGCGCGTCGTTTCTGGAAGGAGGCCTCATCTGTCTCAACAGTCTGGAACCTGCGGATCAGGAGGCGGTGCTACGCGCGCTGTTCGACCCGGAAGACGGCGCCGGATTCACCGCCATGAAGACGCCGATTGCGGCCACGGATTTCATGTCCGCGGGCCCCTGGTACACCTATGACGACACGCCGGGCGACGTGGAGCTGAAGCACTTTTCCATCCAGCGCGACCTGGGACCCAATGGTCTGATCACTTACATCAAGCGGGCGCGCAAGTACGGCAGCTTTGTGCTCCAGGCGCCCGTGGACTATCCCCCGGACTGGATGCTGGTGGACGTGAACAGCAATCAGGACGTCGACCCGAAATACTACGATGCGCTTGCCCGGTATTACCTCCGATATTTGCAGGAATACGAGAAGCACGGCGTCTTCATCGACTATCTCAGTCTGTTCAACGAGCCGGGGATCTACACGAAGATCTCCTACTCCGAAATTCGAGACCTGCTGAAGAACCACGTCGGCCCGTTGTTTGAGAAGCAAGGCGTCAAGACGCGAATCCAGTTGAGCGAAGCAGAAGACCGCGAGAGGGCATACGAGGGTTATCCGACCGTGCTCGACGATCCCGAGGCGCGCAAATACGTCGCCAACCTGCCCTATCACGGCTATGACTGGAAGAACTTTGACAAGATCGCGGACCTTCACCGCCGCTATCCCGATCTGCCGCTTTGGATGACGGAAATCTGTTACGCCTACGAAGCGAGCACGCCGCCCAGCATGCCGTTGCCGCGCTACGACTTCGAAGACGGTGATTTTTGGGGAAACCAGATCGTCTCGGACCTCGAGGCCGGAGCCTCGGCGTGGATCTACTGGAACATGATACTGGACGAGCAAGGCGGGCCGTGGCTCATCTCGGAAGTCCACGGCAATCCCCCGGACAACATCCAGCACCCGGTGGTGATCATTGACCGCCAGAAGAAGCAGGTAACCTACACGGGACTCTACTACTACCTGGCGCACTTCAGCAAATTCGTACGCCCCGGCTCGGTGCGGATTGAGACCGCGGGCCGCCGCGAACACGTGCGTTGTATTGCTTTCCTGAAGCCCGACGGAACGATTGTCGCCGAGGTGTTGAACAGCCAGCATCACCGGGCGACGGTCAGCCTGGGTTGGCGAGACCGGGCCGTGAACGTGGAATTGCCGCCTCTATCCATTACCACCTACATCTGGAATGTCTCGGACAAAGAATGCAAGAAGTGCGGTGACAGATCGCCCGTGGCGGTGGCGGCGCGCCGGTCGGAGCGCGGCGCACCCCGCTAGAGATTCCGGTTCAAAGGCTCCCTAAAGGGCGGCGAAGGTTTGAAGGGTCCTACACGGTCTTGTCAGGGGAATCGCAGATTGACTCCATGGGGCACTCGGCGCAGAGAGGCTTGCGCGCGTCGCAGACCTTTCGCCCAAACCAAATGACCTGGTGACCGAAAGTGATCCAGCGTTCCTGAGGCACAATCTTCATCAAATCCTGCTCGACCTTCTCCGGAGTTTCTTGCGTGGAGAGCTTCAGGCGCCGCGCGATTCGGAAAACGTGAGTGTCCACCACGACGCCGCTGGGGATGCCGTAAGCCGTGCCCAGAACCACGTTGGCTGTCTTGCGCGCCACGCCGGGAAGAGCGAGCATTTGCTCCATGGTTCGGGGGACCTGTCCGCCGTAGGTTTCCACAATCATCTTCGACGCGGCAATAATGCTCTTCGATTTGTTGCGGAAGAAGCCGGTGGAGCGGATTTCGTTCTCCAAAACCTCCTGGCGCAGGGCGGCGAAATCCTTTGGAGTGGGATATTTCTGGAAAAGGCCGGGCGTGACTTTGTTTACGCGCTCATCGGTGCACTGCGCGGAGAGAATGGTAGCGACGAGGAGCTGGAACGGATTCTGGTGCTTGAGCGCGCATTCGGCCCGGGGAAACAGCGAGTCGACCGCCGCAAAGATCTTCTGCAACCGTTCGGGAGACGTGTAATTGATTTTGGGCTTGGCGCGTCGATCAGGTTTCTTGTGTTTAGCAGCGGGCATATTTGTAAGTTATGAATTCTGAATTATGAAAGCTGAACGCTGAGGGATGAACGAGAATCCTTCTATCCGCCATTCATAATTCAGCATTCATAATTCATAATTCGTTTTCTCACCCTCCCAGCAGGTTGAGGACTTCGCCCAGCTCGCCGTGCACGCAAGTGAAGGTGGGAGTGTCGCGCAGCGTGTAGCTCGTCGCCTCGCTGTGCCGGAGCTCCATCACCAGGTCGAGGAAATGCTCGGGCCGGTCGCTCTCGAAAGCGAGCACGAATTCCTGGTCATCGAGCCCGAAGGAGTACGTCGTGTTCAAGCGCACGGTCGGGTATTTGTGGCCGATTTCGATGTGCTCGTTCATCATCCCCTGGCGCGCGTGCGGCGTGAGGCGGTACCAGGCCTTGTTTTTCACAAAGGGATAGACGAACAGGTATTTGAATTTCCCCGGCATCAGCCGCAACCGCCGGCCTTCCTGGTCCTCGTGCTCGTGCTTGTCCACGTAAAGGGAGCGCTTGGTCATCGAAAGGTAGGAATAGGGCGTGGTCAGGTATTTGCCGAGGTCGGTGGCCAGCAGCTTCGCCGCCATTTGCTGGAACTTGGGAAGGTCGTAGGTGATCCGCCAAAGCATGAAGTCGCAGTCGCCACGGATGCCCACCAGGGAATAAGGGATGACGATCACATCCGACTCGTAGGACTTGACGACATCGATAAACTGGCGCTTGCCGCGCTTGCGCTCTTCTTCCGGCAGGCGGCGCCAAGCCGGATCAACCTTGTAGTAGACGAAGTTGACGAACTGCTGCCGGGTGTCCTCGGCAGAGCCTTCGGGTTTCTTCGGATTAGCCAATGCTCCCAAGCCCTCCTTCGATTGACGCGCTAAGCTGCGTAAGTTGTGCGGTTGATAGCCCGAAACAGCAAATATAGCATGAAAAACCCGAGGCATGAGGCGGTTGCAGAGGGTGTGACCGAGCGGCAGGGGTTGCCACGGTCTTTTGGGTTTTGATGATTTCAAGAACAGGTGCCGCGCCAGCGGGGCGCGGGAGGAGGCCACGGCACAAAAACCGTGCCGTGGCTACCCTCCATTGTGCGGGCGACCCTGACGAATCAGAATCTGAATCGCATTTCCAGTTCGATCCGCCGGTTGGCGGTGGACCTCCCGCCCAGAGAGTTCGATTTTCCAAACAGCGGGGAACTCAGGTTACCGATCGGCGACGCCAGGTTCACATTGTTGAAGACGTTGTGGGCATCGATGGTAAATTCCAGCGAGTAGCGCTTGTTCCCGCCATCGCCGTGCCAATTGGGGCGTCCCCCGCCGCTCAGCCCGCCCGGCCCCAAGCCGCCGCCCGGAGGGCCTCCCCGGCGTCCATGGCGATGCCCGCCTCCCCCGCCTCCTCCACCCGACGCCGAACCCCGTTCCCCGCCGAAGCTGAACATCTTCGTCAGGTGCATATTCATGCTGAATCGGCCCGGGCCGTTGCCATAGTTGCGCGGGATGATGGCGTCGCCGGCTGCCGGCAGGGTGTCAAAGGCGCCGTAAGCGGTTGTCATCACGCTCGGACTCGAGAGGTCGGTGGCGAAGGCCGGCCGGTCGTTGAAGAGCGAATCTCCGTTGAGGTCCTGGCCCAGCAGGATGTCGAAAGGCCGTCCGGAGGCGATGATGAGGAAGGGAGCGATGCGGAATCCCCAGGGAAGGTCGACGGAGCCGCCGGTAAAGAAACGCTGCCGGACATCAAAGCCCGCGCGGCCGTATTCGCCGGCCCAGTCGTACTGGTTGGCGGGGAAGTCGCCTGCTCCGTCGCTGCTGCCCCGCGCTTGATTGAGCATGTAGAAGCCGAAGAAATTAACCCACGGAGTGATGCGGCCCCGAAAATTGGCAATCAACTGGTTCTGATTGTAGATTCCAGTGGATTCGTACTGGTAGATGTTTCCCACGTCGCCGAATGGCCGCGTGCCACTCGCCGGATCCGCCGGGTCGTAGGTGCCGGGCAGCGGCGCGTTGATATTCCGCGAGCGCAGGATATGGACCCCGTGGGAGTTGGTATAGGTGAGCGCAACGGTGATGCTCCTGGGCAACTGCCGCTCGACGCCGACAGCCGACTGGATGGTATACGGAGCTTGCACGTTCGGCGCCACGCGGCGAACGGTCTGCGAGATGGCACCGGCGGGCAGCGAATCGACGGGGGGGATATCGGGAAAGAAGTCTGGATCCGGAATCAGGTACTGTTGCTGGGTGATGCCGTTCAGGCGCAGGGCCTGGAGCGTCAGGTTCTGCGAGAAGCGGTCATAGAAGACACCCGCGCCGGCGCGCAGCACGGTCTTGGGTTGCCCCGAGCTGCCGCGATCCAGTCCCCAGGCGAGCCCAATGCGCGGCGCGAGATCGTAATGATCGCTGATCTGGTTTTGGGTTTCGTAGCGGAGGCCGCTGCTCAGGCTGAGATTAGGCCGAACCCGCCAATCGTCCTGCACGTACAGACCGACGTCAAACTGGTTAAAGCTGGCGAGCGGGTCCCCGGCAACGATCGAAAACTGGCTGGCACCGCCGC
This sequence comes from Terriglobia bacterium, assembly GCA_035528275.1. Taxonomy (GTDB): domain Bacteria; phylum Acidobacteriota; class Terriglobia; order UBA7540; family UBA7540; genus DATKYV01. Next base: position 10,244 of record DATKYV010000051.1, read on the forward strand.
CCGCGGCGCGAATGGCCTCCGGCGTCAACCCATCCTGGAGGCCGAGGAGCGTCAGGCGATAAGCGTCCAGCGACGTAAACGTATAGGCGCCGTTGTAGGTTTGCAGGGACTGATCCCAGATGTAAACACCCCGCAGGCGTCCGCCGAACTTGAGGAGGTGGTTGCTGGCCGTCACCGAGGTCATGTTATTGAGCTCATAGTGATCGTGGTTGGTGGTACTCGGCCCGCTGCTGATCCCGCCGTCCGTGAAGGCGGCCAGCACCGAGACGGTGGGCTGGGAACTGTCACCGGTCTGGTTGGTGCGCTGACGCAGGTATTGGAAGCGCGTCTCATTGACGGCGCGGTCGCTGACCATCGCCGTCTCGGTGAATTGGAGGCCATGCTCGTGGTATCGAGAATCGTAGGCCTGGGAGGGCAGGGAAAACTGCCCGACGCCGTTGGCGTCGGAGCCACGCTGCTGGTAGGTATAACGCAGCATGAGGGTGTTCCTGGGAGTCAGTTGATAATCCACGCGCGGGCTGACCGAAGTGCGCCAGGTGGGATTCAGAACCGCCTGGCTGAACGGGTTGACGTTGTAAGACGGATCGAGGGTGAGGGCGTTGACCACTGAGACTTCGTCCACGTTGCGGCGCCGGGCATCCAAGAAGAAGGAAGCTTTCTTGCTGAGCGGACCGCCCAGGTTCCCGCCAAACTGCTTCGACTGGTAGGGTGGCTTGTCGGGCGCGAACGGGTTGCGCGAGTTAAAGACCGAATCCCCGAACTCGAAGGAACCCTGGCCGTGGAACTTCTCGGTTCCGGGCTTGGTGAAAATCTCGATTCTCCCGAAGCCCAGCCGGTCATATTCCGCCGCGAAAGGGCTCTGGTTGACACGAATCTCCCGGATCGATTCCTTGGGCGGCATGCGGCCGTCACTGAAGCCGTCGATATAGATCTGGCCGCCTTCCGGCCCCGCCGCGGGCCCCGCCAGCGCCATCAGCTCATCCTGCAGGTCGTCGGGATTGTCGGAAAGGGCGTTTAAATCCGAACCCTTCAGCACCACTGCGCCAACGCTGTTCGTGGGGCTAATGCTGACCCGCGTGCTCTCATCGTGGACCGTGACCTCCTGTCTTTCCAGGAACACCACGAGTTGCGCGTCAACCACCTGCGGTTGGCCGGGGGCGATGAGGACGTCCGCCTTCTCAAAGTCGGTAAACCCTTTGGCGCTGATGCGCACGAGATATGTGCCGGGAGGCAATTGAGAGAACGAATAGCGGCCCTCTTCGTTCGTCTGGTCCTGCCGCGCCGCTCCATCGACCCCGGTGATGCTGACCGCGGCGGCCGGCACGGCGGCGCCGGAGGGGTCCGTCACCTGACCGCGCAAGCTGATGTCACTCGATTGCGCAATGAGCATCGTCGAGAAGAATGACGACACCAGAATCGCGCTGAGGGCCCGCGTGAGGTATTTCAACAAGTTGGACATCCTAAAATCCTCCAGAACTGCAAATCAAAAACGTCCACGTTTTTCTCGGAGCCTCATGGAATGGCGATCCATGCCTCGACCCCTTGGGGCAGCGCCGATATTACCCAGACTGAATGCCGGCGCGCAGTGCTCCGACCTCGTCCTCAATACTAAGGTCCCCCCTCACCCTCGCTCATGCTCCATGGTCCGAGTACCATCTGATCGGCGTCCTTGGATTTCGCGGTAAGGATGGGTTCCACTCCGGCGAGGATGGTGATGGCCGTTACGTCGGAGGGTGTAGCCCCCTCGGTGCCGACCACCATCAAGGCTTCACCAGGCTGGAGTTCGCCGAGCGTCAGAGCGGGCGCCCGCTCCAGCATCCGCTGAAAGTCAGGCGGGCCATTGCCGGAGCGTTCTCCGGAGCCGGCCGCTTGAGCTCCCGCCCGTGGCCCGCCGGCGGACGGCCCACCGCGACGCCAGCCTCCGGCGCCACCCGTTGGCGCCTGGCCGGGAGGCCCGGTGGGAGGCGGTCCGCCGGATCCCACTCCCGCAATCATCTGTGCAAGGAAGGGGGGAAGCCGGCGAAGCCGAGAGTCAGGGTTCGTCCGCACCAACACGGGTTGGCCGGACGCCAGGTCCTTCACGGTCACAGTGCCGTTCGGCGCGTCCACGGAAACGACCGTAGCTCCGATGTTGCGGAAAGTCCCGGAAACCAGTTTCTCGGCGGTGAGGCGGCTGCCGTCTTCGCTCTTGGCGCCCAGAGCGCGCACCTGGTCTCCCACCTTGATGTCTTTAAACGACCCGGGTTTGGCGTCTCTGAACTTGACTGAACCCGGCGCATAGCGAAGAAGCTGGGCATTGGCGGCCAGAGTGACGACTGCGGGATGAGTGAGATTCCCCGGCGTAGGCGGCGTGTTGGGAACCGAGACGGTAATCTCCTTTGTCTCCGGGTTCAGCTCCGTCACCAGTCCGCCGATTCCGCGCTGCCGCCATTCCAGTCGTTCCGCCTCGCGCTTCTTGGCAAGGTCGGTTTCTGCCATCACGATGACGGAAGTGGCGAGCATTGATTTCTGGTCGTCGGCAACCCGCCCGCGAACAAGGACTCGGTCGCCGGGATTGATGTCACTGACCTCGATGGGGGTGGCAGTCTTCAGGTCCTTCGCCCCCGGCGGAACGCGAAGAACGGAAACCTCGTCCGGCAAATGAACCAGCATCTCGGGGCCGGCATCCGTGCGCAAGTTCAGCGAGCCCGGCTGAAGCTGAGTGACCACGCCGATGGGCCGGACCGCCTGCGGGGCCGGCGAAGCAGACGCTTGGGGCAGGGTGGCTGTGGTGATTTCGCCCAACGCCACCGCCACCCAAACCGCCGCTAGACACAGAACGCCCTTCTTCATTCGCTCCTGCCTTGCCGTCATGCCACACCCCTGCGCGATTACTCCCATTCTCCCTTTCATGCCACGCGCGCGCAAAGCGTTTCTCAAATCCTCTCAGCGAGCCCTACGCCCGTGACAAAGCTCGGTTCGACCTTCTGCTCGGTGGGCTATTTACCGGAGCCGCTCGCGCGCTTTGCCGTCCACTCGCCGTCGAACCGCTCGCTGTGGACCGTTCCTTTCATGGAGTCCCCGTCGACGGCGCCGGAGTATTCCATCGTGAAGGTGCCATTCGGAGTCTCCCGCTTGACGGTGAA
>DATKYV010000052.1:0-7625 GCA_035528275.1 Terriglobia bacterium
GGCCTTCACTCTCACCCACGAAGATGCGGCCGCCATGATCCTCCAGGATTTTCCTGGTGATGGCCAAGCCGAGACCGAACCCCGTGGCCCGGGTGGAGTAGTAGGGCGTGAAGATCTTCTCCCGGTCGCCGGGTGGGATGCCGGGCCCCAAATCGGCAAAGCGCAGCTCCAACAATCCCGGATCCGACTCGTGGGAGACCCAGCGCGCGGTCAAATTGATTTCGCCCCCCTCCGGCATCGCCTGAATGGCGTTGGTGAGGATGTTCACGAAGCAGGTCTTCAACTGCCCGGCGTCGGCGTCAAACACCGGCAAATCGTCGGGGAGCGCGCAACTGATCGCGATTCCCTGGGCGTGGGCTTGCTTCTCGACAAGGTGCAGGGCCTGCCCAAGAGTATCACGCAAGTCGCAGGGCGCCAATCGCGGCGGGGTCGGGCGTCCCACAGCCAGGAAGTCGTTGACCAGACGGTTCAGCCGGCCGATCTCATCCTTGACGTTGCCCAGGATGCGCTGAAGGTCGCGCGCTGCGCGTTCCTCGCCACCCGCATACTTGGCACGAACCTGATCGATACTCAGATTAATGAAATTCAGCGAATTCCGGACCTCATGGGCCACGTTGGCCGCGAAGTGACCCAGGAGCGAGGACTTTTCAGCTTGATTCAGCCTGGCCTGAAGATCCCGGCTCTCCCGCAGCCGTTCGGCCATGCGATTGAAGGTTGCCGTCAACCGGCCCAATTCGTCGTCGCCGGTGGCGGGCAAGGAAATGTCCAGGTTTCCCTTGGCCACCTGCTGAGCCCCGCCCATCAGCGTCTGCACGGGTTTGGTGAACCGGAAGGCAAGGTAGACGATGGCGAACAGTCCCGCCAGCATGGTGGCCATGATCCAGCCGAGGCGCTCCACATAGAGCCGCCGCAACATCTCGCCGACGGCATCCATCTCACCGCGGATTTGAGCATAGCCCAGAACCTTGTCGCCCTGGACGATGGGGAATTCGATTGTGTAAGGCGTTTGTTCAACCGTCGGGTCAACGTCGGTGTCGTGCAACTCGGCGGAAATCTTGATGGGGTCCTGCTTCTCGGATACGTGCCGCTTCTTGAGCTTGATCTTCTTTCCCACCTGCCCGGGATTGGTGCTGGCCACAACCTCACCGGTCGGCGAAGCGAGAGTGATCGAAGAAAGCCCGGCGTCTTTCAACGCCCTCATGTAAATCTCCAGCGCCTGCTTTCGATCGCTGGCGGGCGGGATGCGCGCCTGGGTGAGTTGAATGATTTGCAGGAAGTCCGAGGTCTGTCCCGCCACGTAGCTTTTGACTTGGCGGTTGTGGTGGACGTAGGTGAGCATCAGGATGGCGCTCGTGCATCCCATGGTCAGGAACATGACCAGCGCCAGCCGGGTCCGAAAACGCAGATTCGAGAAAATGGCTTTCAAGCTTGGTCTTTCGCGGGTCAGATCTTCGCGTCGGATGATCGGATGCGAAGTGGGGTTAGAGGGTTGGACGCAGTCAACGAAGACGCGGTTGGGGCGGGGGAACATTGCCGTCGACAGTCCGTATCACGTACGTGGCTCGCAATATGCCCACTCACGGCGGGCAAAGAGCCCCCGGCAAATCTGCCGCAGGGCTCTATCCCACACCCGAAACCGGGAAGATACAAGGGGTCGCCGCCGCGAGAACGCAGGCTACTTCGGAGGGGCTTCCTCCGCCTTGGCCGCGCCCTTGGCTTCCTTTGCTTCTTTCTTCGCTTCTTTCTTTACTTCCTTCGATACCTTCTTGGGCTTCTTGACCTTCTCCACCTTCGTCTCCGTCTTGGGAGCGGTCTCCTGCGTGGCCGTCTCCTGCGCGAAGACCGGCATGGCCAGCGAGATCGCAAAAGCCAGAGTGAACAGAACGGCAAATAGCTTCTTCATGGTAAGAGGATCCTCCTTTTGAAATCGCTTGCGCCTCCTTCCGAGGCACGGCGGCTTCCAAACCGCCCGAAGAGGACGGGTCTCCCGCAATTCATTAGAAATAGAGCGGTTATTTGCCAGGCTTAGCCGCCAAGTCCGCGTGGATATCGCCTCGGATCACCCGGGCATGCACGGCTCGGTGTACGAGTTGCACGAAATCGTGTAGGACACCGCAACTCGCAACCGCTTGCCGGGAAGTGCTTCCTCCCGCTCCGATCAGTTGGGCGCCGGGAGATGTTATTCCTTGGCCGTAATCTGGAAGATCTTGGCGTCGAGGAAGAGCTGGTAGAGGACCGGATCGAGGAGCTGGGATTTCACTTCCTGTCCGATGATATCGAGGGCTCGATCCAGCGGGACGGCGCGCTTGTAGGGACGGTCGCGGGCGGTCAGGGCGTCGAAAATGTCCGAGATGGTCATCATCTTCGACTGGAAGGGGATTTCCTCCTCCTTCATCTTGTAAGGGTAGCCGGTGCCATTCAACTTCTCGTGGTGCGCCTTGACGATCTCCGGGATGCTCTTCAGTTCCTTGGTCCAGGGAATCTGGCTGAGGAAGCGGAAACTGTGGATGACATGGGACTCGATCTGGACGCGCTCGTCGAGGTCCAGGCTGCCCTTGGCAATGGTGAGGAAGCGCAGCTCCTCGGGAGCTAGGAGCGGCTCCGTGGGGCCGGAGGGGTCCTGAAAAGTCCATCCGGCGACCTCGATCAGCTTCTCCGAGGTTTTTTCGGGCAGGACGGTGGGTTCGTTGGCTTGCAGGATGTGCTTGAGGAAATCGTCGAGCTGCTGCAATTCGTTTTCCTGCACCGCGTCAATCTCCGTAAACGGCTGCTCGTAGCCCTGGTTTCCATGCCGAATGATGTAGTCGAGTTTCTTCCGGTAAGCATCCAATTCCAGCACTTTGTGGATGTACTGGAACCGCTTGCGGATCAGCTCGAGCTGGGAAGGATAGAGCTTCTTGGCCTTCACCAGAACTTCTTCGCGCACGCCCACTTTCCCGAAGTCGTGCAGAAGCGAGGCGTAGCGGATTTCCTGGATATCCTGGTGCGTGAACTGGATGTCCCTGTAGGGGCCGGTGTCGCTCCGATCCACCGCCTCGGCGAGGCCGACGGTCAGTTTCGCCACACGCTCGGAATGGCCGAAGGTGGTGGGGTCTCGCGACTCAATCGCCGTCACCGAAGCCTTCACGAACCCTTCGAACAGGTTCTGGATGTCGCGGTAGAGCAGGTTGTTTTCCAACGCCACCGCCGCCTGACTGGCGAGCGAGGCGGCCAGTTCCTGGCTTCTTTGGGAGAAAGGAAGCACTTCGCGGTGCACAACCTTGGGTGAAACCAGCTTGACCGCCGCCTTCTTCTTGGCGTTGATGAGCTGCAGGACCCCGATGACCTCGTCCTTCTGATTCTTCATGGGGACGACGAGCATGGACTTGGTCCGATAGCCGAATTTCTGGTCAAACTCCCGGTTCAGCCTGAAGGGAAGGTTGCGGATGCGGTATGCGTCCTTGATGTTCAGAATTTTCCCCGTCGCCGCCGCATATCCCGCGATGCTGCGAGTGTCAATGGGCAGCGTGAACTGACGGAATGGCACGGAGTGGCTGTCACTCTGCGTCAACTTGAAGACCAGATGCTTGGTCCCCTCGGCGCCTTCTTCCGCCAGATAGAGGGAGCCCGCATCGCAGCAGGTGATCTCACGGCTCTTGGTCAGAATCAGCTCGAGCAGGGTATCCGTGTTGCGCTCGGTGGAGAGCGCGACTCCGATTTTGTTGAGGGTCTCGAGCTCATTGGCAACCGAATGGAGCTGCCGGCGGGTTCTCTGGCGCTCGGCCTCGGCGCGCAGGTTATCGAACGCGCTTTCGACGGTCTTGGCGACAACCGAAGGCGGGGCCTTGCGGGGGAGCAGGGCGAAGACGCGGTCTCCCAACCGCCGCGGGGCGTGCCCGTCGAGCAAATAGATCAGGCGCCAGGAATCGTCGCGCGGAGCACTTCGCTCGATCCTCCTCAGGTCGCCTTCGCTCCCTTCAACCACAAGAATGGCAGGGAGCTGCCAGTCGGGGGTTTCGTTGCGGTTTAATGGAATCAGCCGATAGGATCGGGGGAGCTTGCGCAAGGTCCTGGCCAGTGTGGACGGTCCGAAGTAGTAAAGGTTCTTTGCCATCAACCCACCACGCGGATGAGGATATCAGATATCCCGAAAACTCCACGGCATCCGTCGAGCTCCGTTTGCGGTCGGCATTGGGATCCAGCACGCTTTCGTGGATTCACTTCCCAGCCCCCCACCCCCCTCAGGTGATCCGCCCCCGCCCCTCCCCTTCCAAGGTCGAAGGGGACGCCGCTTCGGCTGTCGAGGCACAACCAGGTCAATCCACAGACCGTGCGAAGTGGCGCTGGGAATAAGGTGTCAAACCACCCGGCTTGCCAGCGCGAACAAGACTCAATCGGAGGGTGACCAAAAAGCCCGGAATCGCCGGGCACTTATGCCCCCGCGGCCTTCTCAAAACTGCTGATGGCCTTGGCTTCGTCGTCGTGGACGTCGAACACGGTATAAAGCTTGGTGATCTGCAAAAGATCGTGAACCTTCTTGGTGAGGTTCAGCAGTTTCAGTTGCCCCCCCTGGTTCGAAACCGTCGTGAAGGCGCTCACCAACTCCCCGATTCCCGAGCTGTCAATGTAGGTGACGTCGGCGAGGTTCAGGAGAACAAACTTGGTCCCCTTCCCCAACTGCTCGCGAACCAGCTCCCGCAGTTGCGTACACCCCTCCCCGAGGGTGATCCTCCCGCTGAGGTCAACCACAATGACCGAATCAACTTGCCGTAAAGTGGACTTCATGCTCACGGTCCATCCCTCCTTCATTGGCCTGAATTGTTGGAATTCAATCTTTTCACCAGTGTCACTTCGGTCCCCTGGCCCTCGAGTTTCTTGACCCGATATTCATCCATGAAGGTGCGGATCAGAAAGATTCCACGGCCGGAAACGTTTAAGAGATTCTCTTCCTTCAGGGGGTTCGCCACACTGCTGGGATCGAAGCCGATTCCCTGGTCGCGGACCCGGATTTCCAGGCGGTCATCGAAAATCTGGAAGCGCAACCACACTTGCTTGCTGGGATCGTTCTTGTTGCCGTGCCAGATGGCGTTGATCACCGACTCGTGCACGGCCATTTCAATCTTGTGCTGGTCGTCTTCGTCGAATCCCGCCGTGGCGGATACGCGCCGGGCAATCTCCTCAACCATTTCGACGCGGTTGAGGTCGCTCTCGAGTGTCATCTCGACGATGTTCGACTCAGTCGTCATTTGGACGGAAGAAAGGCTGATCCCAGGCTAAAACTTACAATAGCAGCCCCTGAAAGTCAACGAATCGCCTGGGGCGGCCGGCCCCCCTGAGGGCCCGCTGATTCTCTACTTCAGCCGGGCCGGCGCACCGTGCGCGGCCGCTTCCCGCCCGGCCGAAAAGCGGCGTAGAGGATAAACGAAGGCCGCGCGAGCGTCAACCTGCGCAGGCGTCATTTCCAGGACTGCATCATAGGTCTTGGGGGGGGAAAACATCGTTCCGAGTGGCCGAGCGCGGGTCAGCCCGAGCGGAAGATTCGCGTGAAGCTATGGCGCCCTTAGAATCTTCACGTAGCACTCGTAGTCACGCTTCAAGAAACAGACAAAAACTACTTGCTCGATTCTCTTGCTCCTCTCGAGGAAACTCTTGACCTCGGCCACGGCGATTTTGGCCGCCCTCTCGAATGGGAACCCATACACGCCCGTACTGATACAGGGGAAAGCGATGGTCTTGATTCCGTGCTGCTCAGCCAGGGCCACGGAGTTTCGATAGCAGGAAGCGAGAAGGTCGTCTTCACCATGGCGCCCGCCGTTCCAGACCGGGCCGACGGTGTGAATCACGTGTTTGGCAGGAAGATTGTGCCCTCCGGTGATTTTGGCCTGACCCGTGGGACAGCCGCCCAGCGTCCGACATTCCTCGAGCAGCTTCGGCCCGGCGGCGCGATGGATCGCGCCATCCACGCCGCCACCGCCCAGGAGCGACGTGTTCGCGGCGTTGACGATGGCATCGACTTTCTGCTGGGTGATGTCGCCTTGGACGACCTGGATGCGCTCTTTCATGATTTGTCGGATTTTAGCACGGCCAACAGCGGGTAAAACGCCCGCGGAGATTCTTGGAGCGCCAACGGCGTCAACGGCTTCAGCCTTCCCCCTCGGGGAGAAACTCCTCCAGACCCAACGTCGGAAGCGATTCCGGCCCTCTCCCTCTGGGAGAGGGCTGGAAATCCCATGACGTTTGCCGATATTTTGTCGGCCTTTATCCGGTTCCCTCCGACAGTCGAACGGAGGCGTCAACAGTGAATTAGCATAATGAAAGCTCAATCGGCTTGCTTCGATTTGCGCAGAGGCAGCCAGATCAGCACGTAGGCGAGAACAGCGAAGGCCACGAGCGAGATCCACCCGCCCCACTGGGCGACGAAGGGCAGTTGGTCGTGGCCGGTCAGCACCTTGGTGACCGAGGAAACGCCGGTGAGGAACAGTACGGCGAGCAGGATGCCGGTGATGGCCTCGCCGGCGATCAGGCCGGAGGCGATCAGCGTGCCGCGCTCTTCGAACTTGGCGTTTTCTTCGGGGGTAAGTTTGCGGCGCGCCGCCACCCGGTCAGCGACCCACCTGATGACCCCGCCGACGAAGATGGCCGACGTGGTCTCCAGCGGCAGATACATCCCCACCGCAATGAGCATGGGAGAAGGCGCCTTGATCATGACCAGCGCAAACCCGAACATGCAACCCATGACGAGCAGGCCCCAGGCCATCTGCCCGCCCACAATGCCCTGGGAAAGCTGCGCCATCAGACCAGCCTGCGGCGCGGGAAGCTCCCGTCCGCCAATGCCGCCGCTGGAGAGGTTGGCCTCGTGCAGGGCGATAATGGGGAGAATCAGAAAGAAGGAAACGGCGGTGACGCTCAGTATCTCGACAAGCTCCATTTTCCAGGGCGTGCCGCCCAGAAGGTATCCGGCCTTGAGGTCCTGAATGAGGCTGCCGGAAACGCAGCACGCGCAGCAGACCACCGAAGCCACGCCGAGGACCGCCGCCACACCCCCCAGCCCCTTGACACCGATGGCCACCATCATCAGCGCGGCAACCACCAAGGCGGCGAGCGTCAGGCCGGAGACCGGCTGGTTCGAGGAGCCTACCAGGCCCACCAGATATCCTCCCACTGCGGAGAGAAAGAAGCCCGCAACGGTCATCACCAGGGCGGCGACGGCGGCCGCGCCCCAGCTTTGGGCAAAATGGTGATAAATGATGGTGATGGGAATGATGAGCCCCACGGTGGCGAGGACGGTCCACTTGATGGGAATGTCGATGTCCAATCGCGTGCGCCTCTCGGCGCTTTCTTTCGACCCGGTGTGCGCCTCGAACGCCCCGCGGATGGAGCGCCAGATCGATTCCCGCATGCTGTAAAGCGTGTACGCCGCGCCCACCAGCATCGCGCCCACGGCGATGGGGCGCACCACGTTGTACCAGACCGTATAGCTCAGAACGTCCCACGGGGCCTGCCCGCCCATGGTCGCTCCCAGACGCGTCGGAAGGTCTGGGTCAACAAACAGCACCAGCGGGATGAGCACCAGCCAGGCAATCACGCCGCCAGAAAAATTAATGGCCGAGAGGCGCGGGCCGATGATGTAGCCGATGCCGATCAGC
>DATKYV010000053.1:0-2393 GCA_035528275.1 Terriglobia bacterium
GAAGGGGAATACCCAAAATACAAGCGGAACCTCGGCGTCATGGCCGCGTCCTTCACTCCTGCGGGGAAGTAAGGCGGAACGGTTCAACGCTTGATCCGGTGGTTGCTGCCGCAGACTCGGCGGGAATTGCGACTTGATGTCGGACTCCGCGCCGCCACCTTCCTGTCCGGTCGCGCTAGCCAAAACGCCCTCCTCAGTCCGACGCTTGGCCCCAAAAATGCTCCCCCTTCATTTCCGAGAGAGAATGAGACAGTTTTGACCGGATTCGCCGTGTGAGGAAGCCCATCTCGCGGCTGGAGACACAGAGGCCAGTCGTCACCGGTCCGGGGCGGAAGAAATCCTCGGACACAAAGTCTGGACGGGAAAAAGGGACATGAAAGCTGGCAGACGCTTAACCCGTAGGAAGTTCATGCAGATGGCCGCTGCGGCCGCGGCAGCGAGCCCGATGTTCTCCTGTTCTTCCACGGACAGTCCCTGGCGATTCTTCACCGTGCAGGAAGCCCGGACGCTGGAAGCGATCTGCGAGCAAATCATCCCCGCAGACAAGGACGCCGGCGCCAAGCAGGCGGGCGTTGTGAACTACATCGATCGGCAGATCGTGGGACACTTCAAGCGGCACCAGAAAACCTACCGCGAAGGGTTGGCCGCGGTCGATCAGACCAGTCGCACGCTTTTCAGCAAAGTATTTGCTGAGCTTTCTTCCGAGCAGCAAATCAAGATCCTCGAAGCCCTGGAGAAAAATGAGGTGCCCGCCGATCTGTGGAAGGGGCGCTCCGCAAAGCAATTCTTCGAACTTGTGGTCGAGCACGCCATGCAGGGCTTCTACGGCGACCCGCGCCACGGCGGCAATCGAAACGGCGTTTCCTGGAGAATGTTGGGCGTTCCCTATCCTCCCATTCGCGGCCGTCTGCACTACGACCTGACCAAGCCGGTAGGCACGCAGCCGGCTTGATGGCAAAGAAATGGCCTTGAAGCATGTCAACGCGGTAATCGTCGGCGCGGGCGCGGGTGGCGGAATTGTCGCCAAAGAGCTCGCCCAAGCCGGCCTGAACGTCGTATTGCTCGAACGTGGCAAATGGTACTCGCCCTTTGACGCCCGGAAGGATGATCTCCGAAACCAGCGGACCACTGCGCTCGGTAACGCCTTCGGGCCGGAGGACGAAGGGAATCCCCGCGTCTTCGTGGACCCGCAGGGGCAGGAGCACGTCGTCCTACCGAGCGAAGGCAATTACAGCAATAACGCCGCCTGCGTTGGAGGCGGGACGTTCAGCTACGGCGCCATGGCGTGGCGGTTCATGGAAAAAGATTTCCGCATGCGCTCCACTTACGGCTCCGTGGAGGGCAGCACGCTGGAAGATTGGCCGATTTCTTACGATGACCTCGAGCCTTTCTATGAAAAGGCTGAATGGGAAATCGGCGTTTCGGGTGACGCCGCGGCCAATCCTTTCGGCCCGCCGCGCAAGAAGCCCTATCCCATGCCGCCGCTTCCTCCCAACCGGGAACACGACATTCTGAAGGACGCGGCGGAGTGGCTGGGTTTGCATCCCTTCCCCATCCCGATGTTGCACAACACCATTCCCTACAACGGCCGTCCGGCGTGCATGCGCTGCCGCTGGTGCGTGGGTTTCGCCTGCGAAGTGGACGCCAAGTGCGGCACGCACAACACGGTCATCCCCAAGGCTCTCGCCACCAAGAACTGCGAATTGAAGACCCAATGCGTGGCGAAGGAAATCCTCACCAACGCGCAGGGGCGCGTCACCGGCGTGAGCTATTTCGATTCCGACGGCAAGCTGCAGGAGCAGCCCGCCGACTTGGTAGTGGTTTCGTGCGGAGCGATTGAATCGGCGCGCCTGCTGCTCAATTCGAAGAGCAACAACTTCCCCAACGGGCTGGGGAACCGCAGCGACTGGGTGGGACGAAACCTTCAAGGCCACGCCTACACAGGCGCGTTCGGCCTGTTCGATCTTGATATCTACGACGACCTCGGCCCGGGCGCTTCCATCGCCGCTTGCGATTACAATCACGGCAATCCCGGCCTCGTGGGCGGCGGAATGCTGGCCAACGAATTCATCCGGCTTCCCTACCAGTTCGTACAACTTCTTCCCGACACGGTTCCGGCCTGGGGTCCGAAACACAAGGAGTTCATGCGCAAGTGGTACCGGCGCAGCATGGGCGTGCAAGGCCCGGTGCAGGAGATGCCGGTCTTCGACGCGCGAGTGCAGGCGGACCCCAAGGTCAAGGACCGCTGGGGAATTCCCGTGGCGCGTCTTTCCGGCACGCGACATCCGCGCGATGTCGAAACAGGCAAATTCCTCGCCTCCAAGGCGGAGGAATGGCTGCTCGAGGCGGGCGCCAAGTCCACCTGGAAGAGTGTTCCGGGGCTGTGGCTGAGC
>DATKYV010000054.1:0-6099 GCA_035528275.1 Terriglobia bacterium
CACGCGTGCCGCCCGCGCCATGCTGGGAACGCCCACCCCCTTCTGCGTTGCCGCCCCCGCTCCGTCGCCCTCCGCCGGCTCTCAAAAGCCGTCCCACGTTCCGCAGAGCGGAGCCGAATCCCCCACCCTCGAGCCTGAGGAACTCGTGGCAGAAGTCCGTTCCATCCTCTGGGAAAAGGTGGGAATCATCCGCCAGGGTAAGGGTCTGAGGGAGGCGGTTACGGAGCTGAAATCGCTGGATCTTGCGCTTCCAGCGGAGCCGCTGCGGCCGGATTATGAAGCCCGAAACATTCTCGAAGTGGCGCGGCTTATCGCCGCCTCCGCCCTGGCGCGCGAGGAGAGCCGGGGCGGCCACTACCGCGAGGACTTCCCCCTCAAGAACGATACCGCTCCGCCCCAGCACTCCTTTGTGGCGCGGGAATCACCGGTCTTCTTTGCCCGCGTAGCCGCTTCCGGTGTGGGCGTTGCCTCGCCGCGCGCGTGATCAGTCCTTCCCCGTCAGAACTTCCTGTTCCGACCTGCTCCGTTCCCACAGCGAAGCTCCAACGGCCACGGCAAGAATGGCGCAGATGATGGCAAGCGAGAGTACGATGGGCAGCTTGTAATAGTGGACGGCCAGCATTTTCACGCCCACAAAAATCAAAATCACGGAGAGCCCGGGCCGCAGGTAGCGGAACTTGGTGATGGCCCCGGCGAGAACGAAGTAAAGCGCCCGCAGTCCCAGGATCGCGAAAATGTTCGAGGTGTAAACAATGAAGGGGTCCTGGGTCACGGCGAAGACGGCGGGAATCGAGTCCGTGGCAAAGAGCACGTCAGTGGTCTCGACCATCAACAAGACCAGGAGGAGGGGCGTGGCCAGCCGCCTGCCCTCGTGGCGAACAAAGAAGGCGGCGCCTTCGTAAGTTTTGGTTACGGGAAACAGCCGCCGGGCCAGTCGCACCACGGGATTGCGCTCGGGATGAACCTCCTCATGCTTCTGCCGAAAAAGCCGAACGCCGGTGACGACCAGGAAGACGCCGAAGATGTAAAGAATCCAATTGAAGCGGGAGATCAGCGCCACGCCCGCGGCGATGAAGGCGGCGCGCATGACCAGCGCCCCCAGGATCCCCCAGTAGAGCACCTTGTGCTGATCGGCGGCGGGCACGGCCATGTAAGTGAAGATGACCGCAAAGACAAAGACATTGTCCATGGAGAGAGACTTCTCCAGGATATAGCCGGTGAGGAATTCGAGCGCCGGAACCGGCCCCCGCCAGAAATAGACTCCGACGTTGAAGAGCAGGGAGAGGGAAATCCAGACCGCGCTCCACACGCTCGCCTCGCGGAGAGAAACCACGTGCGCCCGGCGGTGGAACACGCCGAGGTCCAGGGCCAGCATGGCCAGGACGAAGAGGTTGAACAGCAGGAGCGCATAGAAGTTGCTCACAACCCGTCCTTGCGTGCCCCGGCGGCGGTGGAGTTCGAAAGGGGCCGCAGAGAGCTATTTTCCGGATGCTACCGGAGGCGCGGAGACTTCTCAAGCTCTTCGAGTGTGGCCGTCACCACCCGGCCGACAATCGTCAGGCTGAGAGGGCTGCATTTTGCCGGCGTGTCCTCGGCCGTATGCCAGTAGCTGTTGCCGGGCCCGTAATCGAAATCGATGAGGTCAACGGCCGAAACGCCGGCCTGGACGAAGGGTATATGGTCGTCTTCGTAGGCGCCTTGCTCGTTCCGAAATTGCTTCCCGTAGCCCAGCCGGCTGGCCACGGCAAAAGCCTGGTCGGTCAACCAGGGGGTGGAATTGTAGTCGCGGTGGATGTTGAGGCGCGCATCGCCGATCATGTCCACGAGAATCATCGCTTCGATGCGGGCCAGCTCCCCGCTGGCCGTCAGTTTCTCGACGAGATGCCGGCTGCCGTAAAGGCCGTCGGTCGCGGTGAACTCACGGAAAGCCTCCTCGCCGTCAAAAAAGACCAGCCAGTAAGTCAGGTCGTTCTTCCGATGCGCCAGAACGCGCGCCATCTCGATCAGGAAGGCGGCGCTCGAGCCGCCGTCGTTGGCGCCCACAAAGGTGAAATCGTCAAAGCGCTTGGTCTCATAGTGGCCGGCGAGCATGACGATCTTGCGGCGGGCGCCGGGAATGCGCACGATGAGATTGGTCATGGGGACCGAGCCCAGCGGAGTGGAGGCTGTAAAGCCGTCTTCTTCCACCTGCACGCCCGCCTCCTGCAAGCGCTTGAGGATCCAGGCGCGCGACTCCCCCAGCGCCTTGGAACCGGACGGCCGCGGGCCGAAGGCCGCCAGGCGTTTCAAATTATCAAAAGCCCGCCCCCCGTTGAACGACTGGGGATCGAGAGCGCGCGTCACCGGAGCGCCGCAGGCCATTTGCAGGCACAGCAACGAGGCACAAAGCAGGCTCGAAGATTTCAGTCCTCTAAGCCTGCTGTTCATGCTTCTTTTTCCGCTTCTTCTGCTGGTAGACGATCCAGGAAAGCCCGATGCTGATGATGTAGAGCCCGACCATGGGGATCCAGAACATGAAAAGGGTCGTCCAGTCAGGAGTGGGGGCGATGGCCGCAGCCACAATTGCCGTGGCGAGGATGGCATAACGGATGTTTTTCAGCAGAAACTTGGGCGTCACGATGCCGAATATCGAAAGGAGCAAGATGATGACCGGGAGCTCGAACACCAGTCCGACACCCACGATGATGGTGCTTGCCAGGCTGAAGTAATTGTCGATGGTGAT
This sequence comes from Terriglobia bacterium, assembly GCA_035528275.1. GTDB lineage: Bacteria > Acidobacteriota > Terriglobia > UBA7540 > UBA7540 > DATKYV01. The sequence continues at coordinate 2,723 of DATKYV010000054.1, forward strand.
GAATGGCGAAAACCTCCCGCCAAAGGTAATGAGAAATCGCAGGGCGGCGGGAAACGCCAGTTTGTAAGCGAAATAGCCGCCGGATATGAACAGGGCGCTGCTGAAGGTGACAAACGGCCAGACGTACCGCTTCTCGTGGCGATAAAGCCCCGGGGAGATAAAAAGCCAAAATTGATAGAGGATGAAGGGCGAGGCGAGAAACAGGGCCGCCAGGATCGAAAGCTTGATGTAGAGGTTGAACGGGTCGGTGGGGTTGGTGTAAACCAGCTTGTCCGGCAGGTTAAGGCTGCGGAGCGTGTCGGTCAGGGGCCGGGCGAGAAAACCGTAGATTTCATCGGAAAAGTAGAAACAGACGCCAAAGGCCACGGCCAGCGAAAGAATGCTCCGAATCAGCCGCTGGCGCAATTCTTCGAGGTGCTCGAAGAACGACATCTGCTTGCCATTGGGATGTTCTTCCTCAGGTTCGCGGTTCGGGTTCTTCGGAGGCGGGTTCTGAATGGTCGTAGCCATACTTGGGCGCGGGCTCAGGCATCCGGCGAACTTCCCGGTCGAGGTTCGTGATCTCTTCTTCCAGCGAGGACCTTAACTCGTTGGAAGCGCGGCGGAGTTCCCCTAACCCTTTGCCCAGCGTGCGCGCGATTTCAGGGAGCTTCTTGGGTCCAAAGAGGAGGAATGCAAGAAACAGAACGAACCCGATTTGGGCAAACTCTCCACTCAACAAGACTGACCCTCACTCCCAAGCATCATAGGTGACCCCTGGGGTGTTGTCAAGACGTATCGCCGCGGGGTGGTGGGCCAGTTTGGTTTTTTGTAGCGGCGGTCTCCGACCGCCGAATCTGAATTCTCAAGGACTTCCGGCGCTCCCCGCAAAGGCGGGGCAGGCGCCGAGCGCCGCTACAGCAATCTGACCCGCTACCCGCCGCGGGGTGGGCGAGCCATCGGCGCCCCGAAGGTGTAACGGCCCGGCGGCTTATGGCATCCAAGAATGGGGAGGGCGCGAAGCGAAACGGCGCTTCTTGGTCCCGCCCCCGCTATGCTATAATCGGCCAGCAGGGTGAGGAGCATATCCATTATGAAACGAACGAGGCGGGTGGTCTGGTTCATCTCTTCGACAATGCTTTTGTGCGCTCTTCTCGGGGGCGTTTACGGCCATCGAGTTGAAGCCACCACCAGCGGCGACGACGACTCCGACGTTCAAAGCGGCCTCAACTCGTTCACCAAGATCTACAACATCGTCGAACAGAATTACGCCGACCCTGTGGACCCGGATAAGGCGATCTATGGAACGACCAACACCGGCCTGGGGGCCATTCCCGGCATGCTCCGGACCCTCGACCCGCACTCGAACTTCTTCGATCCCCGCGCCTTCAATCAGCTCCGTGAAGATCAAGAGGGCAAGTATTACGGCGTGGGAATGCAGATCCAGAACCGCCCCGGCAAGATGGGGAAAGTGGTAACCATTGTTCTTCTGCCCATGCCCGGTTCTCCGGCTTTCCGCGCCGGCCTGCGCCCCGGCGACGTGATCACCCATGTGGATGGGAAACCCACGGAAGGGCTCAGCGTCTCCCAGGTGGCCACGATGCTGAAAGGTCCGAAAGGAACCGTGGTCCACGTCACCCTGTCGCGCGAAGGGTATGACGAACCCCTGGAATTCACCCTCACGCGCGATGAGATTGCCCGGCACAGCGTGGATGCGGCCTTCATGATTCGGCCGGGGATCGGCTATATCCACATCGCCAACTTCAACGAAACGACCAGCGACGAGCTCAGCCAGGCCCTCAAGAATATGTACGACCCGGGCTTGCAGGGTCTGGTGCTGGATTTGCGCGGAAATCCCGGCGGCCTGCTTCAGCAGGCCGTGGAAGTGGCCGAGAATTTCCTGGAAAAGAACCAGCTCATCGTTTATCACAAGGGCCGCCAGTCGCACGAAAAGCGCTACTACGCCTCACGGAACGCCAAGGGAGGAGATTATCCCATCGTCGTCCTCATCAACCGCTATACGGCCAGCGCCGCGGAGATCGTTACCGGCGCCCTCCAGGACCACGATCGCGCCCTGGTGATGGGCGAACCGAGCTTCGGCAAGGGTCTTGTACAAACCGTTTATCCTTTGAGCGAAAAAACCGGGCTGGCGTTGACCACCGCCCGCTACTACACGCCCAGTGACCGGCTCATTCAGCGCGACTACTCCGATGTGTCGCTTTACGACTATTACTACCACCCCTACAGCAATTCCCACGGCGACAAACAAGTGCGCCTCACCGACGGAGGGCGCGAGGTCTACGGCGGCGGCGGAATCGATCCGGATATCCGCGTCGAGGAGCCAAAGCTCACGCCCGTCCAGGAAAAACTGGCCCGGCGCGGGGTCTTCTTCAATTTCGGAAAGCACTACCTGGGAATCCATAAGACCGTTCCGCACGATTTCCAAGTCACCAGCGATGTCCTCGACGAGTTCAAGGACTTCCTCGCCAGCGAGAAACTTCAGATTTCCGACCAAGACTTGGAAGAGAACCTGGACTTCATCAGGAATCGCATTCGCCTGCAGATCATCACGGTGATCCGCGGCGAGGACGAAGCACAGCGGCTCAGCCTCGACGGCGATTACGTCGTCCAAAAGGCGTTGGAAAGCCTGCCCCAGGCGCGCGAGCTGGTCGCCAAGGCCAAGAAATACATGGCCAGCAAGGGACCCCGCTAGCTATTCCCTTCCGCCAATGCTGCCTTCAATCCCCCGCGCGGGACTGCCCCTTGTGAAGATGCGCAGATATTTCCGCCGAGAATTGAGAAATCAGCTTCGCAAAGAATTCGGGGAGGGATCTTGGTGGACGCGAAGGGATTCGAACCCTCGGCCTCAGCGTTGCGAACGCCGCGCTCTCCCAGCTGAGCTACGCGCCCTCGTGCTTGCATTATAAGCCCTTAGGGAAAAGCGGCCAAGCTCTCGATTTTGGTGCTTTGCCACCACTTTGACATGTCTCCCTGATTGCACGTTCCTATCAGCTTCGACTTCCCGCATCCGCTGTCGGGGCTCACTTGACGTACCGAAGTTCAATCCTGCCACTCACCTTGCGCGCGAACATCATAGACCCGCTGTTGTCGAGCACCAAATTATAGCTGCCCCCTTCGTCAAGGGGAGCGTGAAAATCATCGCGTTGGACGCGCCCCGAATCATGCAAAACCCTCTCTCCTCGGAGTAGCACAATTCGAATATTCCCTGTTAATCCTCCTTCCGAATGAACGGAAGCGCGGAGTTCGGCATTGCTCATTAAGTTCGGATCGACTTGGATCTCCCAACTTCTCGCCTTACCAGCGGGTATCGAAACCTCACCATCCAAGATGCGGTCCACGATGGTATTTTCGCGGACAATCTCCGCTAGGGGTCGTTC
>DATKYV010000055.1:0-9504 GCA_035528275.1 Terriglobia bacterium
CCCGGCATCACCATCTCCGTCCCCGCCGGCAGCTTCGCCACTCCCGTCACGTCCGTCGTCCGGAAGTAGAACTGCGGCCGGTAGCCGGTGAAGAACGGCGTGTGCCGTCCTCCTTCTTCCTTCGTCAAAACATACGTCTCCGCCTTGAACTTGGTGTGCGGCGTGATCGACCCCGGCTTCGACAACACCATGCCGCGCTCCACGTCGTCCTTCTCCGTCCCTCTCAAGAGCACTCCGATGTTGTCTCCCGCCTGCCCTTCGTCCAAAAGCTTCTTGAACATCTCCACGCCCGTCACCACCCGCTTGAACGGCTCCGGACGCAATCCCACAATCTCCACTTCCTCCTGCACCTTCACCTTGCCGCGGTCCACGCGCCCCGTCACCACCGTCCCCCGCCCCGAGATCGAGAAGATATCCTCCACCGGCATCAGAAACGGCTTGTCAATCTCCCGCTGGGGCAGCGGAATGTACGTGTCCACCGCCTCCATCAACTCGTGAATCGACTTCTCCGCCTCCGCGTCCCCTTCCAACGCCTTCAGCGCCGAGCCCCGCACCACCGGCAGCTTGTCCCCCGGAAACTGGTACTTCGTCAGCAGCTCCCGCACTTCCATCTCCACCAGGTCCAGCAGCTCCGGGTCCTCCACCGCGTCGCACTTGTTCATGTACACCACAATCGACGGCACGTTCACCTGCCGCGCCAGCAGCACGTGCTCCCGCGTCTGCGGCATCGGCCCGTCGGTCGCCGCCACCACCAGAATCGCTCCGTCCATCTGCGCCGCCCCGGTGATCATGTTCTTGATGTAGTCGGCGTGCCCCGGACAGTCCACGTGCGCGTAGTGCCGGTTCTTCGTCTCGTACTCCACGTGCGCGATGGCGATCGTGATCCCCCGCGCCTTCTCCTCCGGCGCGTTGTCGATCGAATCGAAGGGCCGAAACTTCACCTTCGGGTTCTCCTTCGCCAATACCTTGGTGATCGCCGCCGTCAACATCGTCTTGCCGTGATCGATGTGCCCAATCGTCCCCACGTTCATGTGCGGCTTCGTTCTGTCAAATTTTTCCTTGGCCATGGTGCCTTCACCTCATCATCATCGAGCAGAACTGATCTGGCGGATTCTCTTGAGTTCTCAGGCTGCTCCGGAAATCTCCGCTTGTCTCACGGGGTGCGGTCCCGATCCCACCTGGACTCGCCGAACTCCACAAAATCTCTGGAGCCGATGAGCGGAATTGAACCGCTGACCCCGTCCTTACCAAGGACGTGCTCTACCAACTGAGCTACATCGGCCCGCCGCGCATGGCGCGCGGAGAAACTAGAAATTCGAAACTGGAAACTGGAAAATAGAAGCTTGTGCCCTCGGCATGTCCGGCCCGTCTTTCGAGTTTCCAATTTCCATTTTCCAAATTCCAAATGGAGCGGGAGACGGGAATCGAACCCGCGACCAACAGCTTGGAAGGCTGTGACTCTACCATTGAGTTACTCCCGCCCCCGACATAGAAACTCGAAAATGGAAATTGGAAACTGGTCAAATTCGCCCGCCGAGTTTCCAGTTTCGAATTTCCAGTTTCCATTTTCCAACTGGTGGACAGGGGAGGATTTGAACCCCCGTAGCTCACAAGGAGCGGCAGGTTTACAGCCTGCTGCCTTTAGCCACTCGGCCACCTGTCCGAAATCGGATGGCGATCTCCAAGCGCCGGGGGCAAATTCGGGCATGAGCCCGCGATGAATTCTAAACTCCTCATCGCTGGGGCCGGGACCTTGCTTGTGGCCAACGGGCCCAGACACCGACACGGACCCGCGCTTGTTGCGGCGAGTAACTGCGAAAAAGTTTTCTGAAAACCCGCTCCCGCTTCCTGGCCTGACGCCCGCCTGCCGACCGTCGTCACGGCTGCGCTCGCTAAGCTGGAGCTGGCGAAGGGATTCGAACCCCCGACCCTCTGATTACAAATCAGATGCTCTACCAGCTGAGCTACGCCAGCCGTCACAAACCTATAATTATAGAGAGTAGGAAGGCAAATTGCAAGGTCAAATCTTTGGATTTTCTTCAACCTGGCCCCGGCTGTCCTCCTCCAGCCCCTGGGATCCCCCCCGTCCCCGATCTCGTCCCGTCGATGCGGGGAAAACGGGCGCTGGCGCTCACCTCCCCGACCGCCCACCATGCTTTGTCCGGAATCGGTCCTACTCTGCAAATCACCGCCCCAGCGAGTAAAGGCCCGCTAGTAGCGAAGATATCTGGAAGGATTGACAGGTGTCTCGTTGATACGGACTTCGTAGTGAAGGTGAGGCCCGGTCGTCCTGCCGGTGGCGCCCACCGACCCGATCATTTGGCCGCGCTTGACGTCTTGGCCCACCACCACGGCGACTCTGCTCAGGTGACCGTACTTCGTGTGGATGCCGTACCCGTGATCGATCAGCACCGCGTTGCCGTAACCGGCGTCGGGGCCGGCATGGAATACGATTCCGTCAGCCGAGGCTTCGACGGCGCTCCCGTAAGGCGCCGAAACATCCAACCCGGCGTGAAACGCCCCCTCGCCGCTCAACGGGTCCATTCGCTGCCCGAATCCCGCCGTCACCCGGCCCCTCACCGGCCAAACCGAGGGAACCGTCGAGCGGTTGAAGCGCGGATCGGTGAGCAAGCCTTGGGTGAGCAGATCAAGGGATGTGGTTGTAGCCGCCGACTTCATGAGGTTGAAGGCATACAAGGAAGCCTGAAAGCTCGAGTCCACGGTGGAATTGCTCTGCGTGGCCAGGGAGAGCACCGCCAGCGGGAAGCGCGGCCGCCGCGGCTCGCCGAACCCGTAGCTCAATGCCACCTCCGCCGCCAGGGACTGCAACGAGCCCAGCTTGGCATTGGTCTGCGTCACCACGTTCTCCAGGGTGCGGTATTGGGTCTTCAGGGCTTCCCGCTCGGTTCGCAGGCTGTTGTAGTTGGAAACCTTGAGCAGCATGCGGGCATAGCTGTTCGCCAGGGCGCCCATGGTTATGATCCCGACCACACTCAGCGCCAGAACCATGTAGACAGCATAGAATGGCAGACGGATCTTGCGAAGCTTCCCATGAGCGCCAGGGAATAGTAGGAACGTATAAAACTTTCTCTCCATACTTTGCTCTCCCAGGCTTTCTCTTGATTAGGCTGATCTCAGAACGAGCTCAGGTCCGGGCAGCAGAGACACGGATCGGAACGATCCCCCCAAGAATACGGCCCGAATGCTATTTAAGAAAGCAACATTTGTCAAGCAAATAGAACCAGCCTTCAGGTGGCCATCGCCCAAGCCATGACGGAATTCTCCAATTCCTGGTCTGGCTGGACTAAGAATCGCAGTTTCCCTTCGGCTCCCAAGCGCGAGTAATGCTTCAGCGCATTCTGGTAGCGTTCGCGGAGCGCCGAATCCGGAAGTCGTTCGCCCTGCGGAGATTGCGGATTGAGCAGCCAGCACGGGCGCGGCGCCAATGCTCCTCCCAAATCAGGAAGATCGAATTCGCGAAGCATCCCAAAAAGGAACTCGGAAAGCCGCAGCGTGTACCGGTCCGATTCGACGACAGACCGGAGGTCCGCCACCGTATGCCGAAGCAGCAAAGACCTCACCCGCTCATCCAGGACGGCTCCACAGGCGGCGACCAAGCCTCCGGCGGCCTCGCCCAGGACGCGGATGGATCCCGCGTCGACATCCGTCCGGGTCTGGAGGTAGTCGAGGCAGCGAATCAGGTCCCAAACTCTCTGGCCCAATGCCGGTTTTCCAAGGATAAGGCAGGCCCAGGCGTAACCGTCATCCTGGTGCTCCGACTGGTAAAACAGAGGCCCAGCCGACGGATATCGCGGCGAGGTGATTCCCAGCCCGCGCACGTCGATGGCACAGACCGCGAATCCCCGGCGGACGATGGCGTCCATTCTTCCGGGTTCCTCCACCAAGTCATCCTTTCTCCCATCGGACACATAAAGGACCGTCGGCAATCTGCTCCCTACCCCGCTGGGCCTGAGGAACCAGCCGGGAATCCGCAGATCGGGTTCCGACTGGAAATCGAATTCCTCGATGGTCAATCCCTGCCGCGAGTTCGTGGAAAGCACTCGTGGCTTGAGCGGAGTGCGCTCGGAAGGCAAGGCGAGCAAGCCCCGAAGCTTTTCGCGGACGCGGTCTCGCAACGCCCCGGGATCGGCGGCCGAACCGTTCAGCAGCCCGGCGGGCAGGACGGCTCGCACCCGGTCGCGGTTGAGCTCGACCAGCGAGCGGCCGCCGAGCGAAGTCAGCACTTGTCCGGTCGAAGTGCAGTTCAATTCCTCCGGCGGAGTGGAATCAAACTCGGCTTCGTCGCTGCCCGGGTCGCCCTCGGCCAGCCAGCGATTGAACCACTCATACGTGGCGCGGCGAATGAAGAAGTCGAAATCGTGAGGCAAGGGGGAAGCGAAGAGCCCGGCTTTCTCCCTGGCGCCCAGCAAGCTGTAAACGTTCTGGAGCTCCTCGAAGATGTCCTCGGTGGCCTCGGTGTAAACGGGAGAATAGGTCGTTCCCGAATCCTCAGGCGTGTAACAGACGAGCAGAGGCTTGGGGGCGAAGGCCCAGAGCAGGTCGCCGCGGTCGAGCCCCGCGGCCAGGCTCCCCACCAGGTTCTGTTCGGCGTCGGCGACCGCGCCGGGCGGCTCATAATTCGGACCGGCGAGGTTCTCCGAATTGCCTTCCACCTCCACCGCCGCTTGAATGCGCGGCTCGAGCGCGCAGAGGTACATCGTCATGGTGCCGCCGCCCGAGTGGCCGGTGCAGCCGAGGCGGTTCGAATCCACTTCCGGCCGGCTTACCAGATAGTCCAGGGCGCGGATGCCGTCCCAGACCCGATACTGCGCAAAGGTCGCGCCGAGCAACAGCAACTGCCGCCCCGCCTGCGAGTGCTCGCCCGTGGGGCCGTAGCGGGACCTTCCGGTGCGCGGGTCCAGGTATTGAAGCCTTTCGCCCTGCCCGAACGGGTCGAAGGCCAGCACCACGTAACCCTTTCGAGCCAGGGTCTGATAGACGTACTGATAGTTCCGGTAGGCTTTGCCGTTCTGGGTGTGGCCGAGCGGCGCCAGGATCGCGGGAAATGGCCCGCTTCCCCGAGTGGGGAGGTAGAGGTGCGCGGTCACAAAAACCTGCGGCTGGCTTTCAAAGACCACCTTTTCGATTCGATAGTCTGGTCTTTCGATTGTCCCAACCTTCTGCGGATTGAGCGGCGTCTTCTCGAGCGGCCCGCCAATCAGCTCCCACACTTTGGACCGCACCCTCTCGGCGCGCTCACCAGCCTGCTCCGGCGTCCGGACCGCCGCCAGCGCCGCCTTGCGACGGGCGCGAGCTTCGTTCACCTTTGAGGTAAGATAGCGTGGCCAGTCGTTCCAGTAGTCGCGCGCCACGGCGGGGTCTGAGGGAGAAGCCGCCGGCTTCGCGGCGCCCGCTCGGGCGGGTTCTCCGGCCCCGACCAGCGGCAAAGCAAGACCGGCCGCGTTCGTTTGCAGAAACCTGCGGCGCGTGAGCATCGAGCACCTCCCGTGATGATCGTGGCGATGTGGCGCGGGATTCTACAACATAGGGGGCCGCTCGCGCACCGAATTCCGGCGCGGCAGCGGGCGGCGCGACGAAGAGGCGGCCCTGCGGAGCGGGAGCGCCAGGTGCCTGGAACGAAATGCATGTTGAAACAAGCTCACGGTGAAGCGTGTTTCGAAACGAATCTGAATTCGTCCGCTGGCTTCGCGGCCTCGTGGCCAAGGACGCCGGCCCCTTGAAGCTGGGCATCGGAGACGATGCGGCGCTCGTCGAGGTGGCACGAGGAAACCAGGCGATTCTCACCACCGACCTCTCGATCGAAGGCGTGCATTTCCTGCCTCGTCTTCATCCTCCGCGCGCCGTGGGCCACCGGGCGCTGGCCCGAGCGCTCAGCGACGTCGCGGCGATGGGCGGAACGCCGCGATTCGCCCTGGTCTCACTTGCCATCTCCCGCCGGACCTCGCGGGCCTGGGTAAAGGATTTTTATGCGGGCCTGCTGGGCTTGGCCGCACGCCTGGGAGTAACCTTGATCGGTGGCGACACGGCGGTGGTGAAAGGGGGGATTTCTGCCGACGTGATCGCGGTTGGAGAAGCTCCCCGGGGAAAAGCCCTCCGCCGTTCGGGCGCCCGCCCCGGCGACCAGATTTTCGTGAGCGGAAAGTTGGGGCTGTCGGCGCTGGGTCTCCGACTGCTGCGCTCAGGTCGCGCCGGGAAGGCCGCAAGCGAGAAGCAAGCCCTCTTCGCCCACCTTTATCCCGAGCCTCGTTGCGCGCTGGGGCGGTATCTTTCCGAGCGCCGCTTGGCCACAGCCTGCATCGACCTGAGCGACGGTCTTTCAACCGACCTCGCCCACCTCTGCGAAGCGAGCGGCGTGGGGGCGCGCGTCTGGGCCAGCCGAATGCCTTTGCCCGAGGTGCCCGGCGAGAGCAGCATCAATTCCCTCCAACTGGCGCTTAGTGGCGGCGAGGACTACGAGCTCCTCTTCTCCGTCCCGCGCGGGAAAGCCGCCAGAATTCCTCATAAACACCGCGGCGTGACGCTGCACCGGATTGGAGAAATCTCTCACTCCAGAAAGCTGGTCCTTATCCAAAGCGACGCCCAGTCAATTCCTCTCGTTCCTGCCGGCCACGACCATTTCCGCAACATCTGAGCAGGCATCGCTCTTGGGCGCGCCAAGTCGCCCTGGGGCGAGAGAACCGTGCGGCCAAAGGGAATCAATTCGGGGTTGGAGTTGCGGGAGCGGCCGCGCCGGGAAGCGCCGAAGTCGTCTCACCCCTCGAAGGCTTCGCCTCGCCGGAGGGAGGAGCTTGGGGCGGAGGCTTGGCGGGAGCGGCTGGCTGGGAAGGCTGCGGGGTCGTGCCGGTTGCGCCGGGCCGCGCCGCCGGGTTCGCTGCCGCCGGGAGGAGACCCGCGCCGACCGCGGCCGCCTCTTCCGTGCGCGGGGCCAGCAGCCCCTCGGTGCCGGCGCTGGCGATGATTTCCTGGACCTGCTCGGGTTTCGTCAACAGGGGGGAATGAGGGAACTCCTCCACGGGCTGCCCTTTCAGGACCTCGCCCATGAAATCGATCCAGATGGGCAGGGCGACGCGACCGCCTTCTTCCTTGTTCCCCAGCGAACGACGGTCGTCGTAGCCCACCCAGACCCCGGCGGTCAGCAAAGGCGTAAATCCGATAAACGCGGCGTCCGCAAAATCGTTCGTGGTTCCCGTCTTGCCCGCCACCGGCCGGCCTAGAACCTTGGCGCGGGTGGAGGTTCCGGAATTGACCACCTCGCGCATCATGGAGACCTCGATGCGCGCCACCGACGCGGGCAGGACGTCGGTGATTTCCGGGGCGAACTCGTCGATGACTCGCCCGTCGTAATTGGTGACGCGGTAAATCATGCGCGGTGAAATGTGCACGCCGTCGTTAGGAAAGGTGGTGAACGCCGAGGTGTGTTCGAGCAGCGTCAGGTCGGAGGCTCCCAGGGCGAGCGGAAGGTTGGGGACCAGCCGCGAGGTGATGCCGAACTTCCGGCAAAGCTTGATCACCTTGTCCACGCCCACCTTGGAAAGCAGGCGCACCGCCGGGATGTTGCGCGACTCGGCCAGCGCGTGCAGCAGAGTGATGGTGCCCTCGTACTTGAAATCGTAGTTGTGCGGCGACCAGACTCCAGAAGCGGTGGTGAAGCTCACCGGAGCGTCGACGATGGTGTCAAAGGGGTTGGCGCCTTCCAGTAAGGCGGTGGCGTAAACATACGGCTTGAACGAGGAACCCGCCTGGCGCGCTGCCTGCCGCGCCCGGTTGAATTTGCTCTCGTCGAAATCGTAGCCGCCCACCATGGCCTTGATGGCGCCGGTGGAGTTTTCGATGGCCACCAGCGCGCCCTGCACCTCGGGGCGCTGGTCGAGCGAGACGCGAAGCGATTTTCCCTTGACCTCTTTGACGAGGAACAGATCCACGTCGCCCGGCGCGAAGACGTCCGCGGGGTTTATCTTTCCCGTCCAGGAGTAATCCCCCGGCGTCACCCGGGCGGTCAAATCCCCGAACCGCACCAGCGCGTGGTCCGGCTTGACCTCGGTCACCAAACCGTGGACCAGCTCTCCCGCCGCAAGAGGCTTCACCCAATCCTCGTGTGTGTAAGTGGCCGGCGTCGCCGGCGCGCCGTCCGGAAGCAGCGGTGGGTTTTTGATGATGTTCAAAACCGGGCCGCGCCATCCGTGTCGCTTGTCGTAGGCGCGCAGCCCCTCGCGGAGGGCTTTCTCGGCGATGCGCTGCATGCGAAAGTTGAGCGTCGTGTAAACCCGCAGGCCCTTTTCGTGAACCGCCTCCGTCCCGTAAGTTCTCTCCAGGAACTGCCGCGCGTCCTCCACAAAGTAGGGCGCCGTGCTGTTGTCCCATCTCTGGACGTTTAGGCCGAGGGGCGCGGCGACCGCCTGGTGGTACTGCTGGGCGGTAATCTTGCCGTTCTCGCGCATCAGGTCGAGGACGATGTTGCGCCGCCGCAGCGCCCGGTCAGGATGCAGCAGCGGGGAGTTGGCCGTGGGGCTGCGCGGCAGCCCGGCGAGCATCGCCGCCTCCGGCAGCGTAACCTGCGACAGCGACTTGCCGAAATAGAACTGCGCCGCCGCCTCGAATCCGAAAGTGCCGTGGCCCACCGGGACCTGGTTGCAGTAAAGCGTGAAAATCTGCGGCTTGGTGAAGCGGCGCTCCAACTGGATGGCCAGCAAGACCTCCTGGAACTTGCGGCGGAAACTCTTCTCCGGGGTGAGGAACAGCATGCGGCTGAGCTGCTGGGTCAGGGTGCTGGCACCCTGCGCCCGGCGCCATTCCAGGAGGTCGACAACGGCGGCGCGCACGATGCGCAGGACGTCCACACCCCAGTGGCTCTCGAAGTGGCGGTCTTCCACCGAAATCACCGCGTCCTTCATCACCGGAGGGACCTGGTCATAGTTGATGATGACGCGGCGCTCCAGCGCGAAGCTGCCGATGAGCGTTCCGTCGTCGGCGTAGAGCTCCGTCATCACGTCGGGGCGGAATTCCATCAACTGGCGGACCTGTGGAAGGTTGGTGGAGTGGACAAAGACCAGTCCGCCCAGGGCGCCGGCGCCCGCCGCAAGCAGGACCAGGACCACAAAGACCAGTTGGCCGAATACCCTGCGGCTGCGCACCCGGGGCGGGGGGGGCGGAGGCGGGGGCGGGGACGGGTAATCGGTCAGCCCCAGGGAAAGGAAATCGTCCATCGGCAGGTCGCTCCTCCATCATTCTAAGCCCCGCCCCCGCGCCAGTCAAACCGCGGCGGCCGCCCCCCACCCTTCGAGCCTCGGTCCGCGATCTTGACAGCAGGGCGCCTATGAGCTATACTACATCAGTAGCCTAGAGCATGAGGGTGCCGGATGAACCTTTCCCCGCCTTGGCAGCCCCTGCAACGCTCCGCCGGGCCCATCGTCTGCCCGGTGACCCCGACCCCCCTGGGCAGCGATTCGTGGGGCAGACGGCATTCGAAACCCTCTGCCCGTCAGC
>DATKYV010000056.1:0-18119 GCA_035528275.1 Terriglobia bacterium
TATGTCCACGACCTCGGGGGACGAATACGGGCCGCAGTTCAAGACCATCGGAGGGGGCCTGCTCGTCCAGACGCCCGACACGCAGGGGGCGAACCCCGCGGAATGGAAGTGCGCCACCGAGCGCCAGCCCACGGAAGAAGAAAAGCGCGCGCTGGTGTTCGGCTGGCGAGTGGTGAAGCACGTGAAGTCCAATGCCATCATCTTTGCGCGCGACGGGGTGGTGGTGGGCGTGGGCGCGGGCCAGATGAGCCGCGTGGATTCGGTGAAACTCGCCGCCACCAAGGCCCGCGATCTGGGCCACTCGCTGGAGGGGACCGTGGTCGCCTCGGACGCGTTTTTCCCTTTCCCGGACGGCGTGGAAGAAGCCGCGAAAGCCGGCGCCACGGCGGTGGTGCAGCCGGGGGGCTCGGTGCGCGACGCCGAAGTGGTTGCCGCGGCGAATCGATTGGGCCTCGCCATGCTCTTCACCGGCATCCGCCACTTCCGGCATTAGACCGATCCAGGGAATTCGAGCTGGAAACAACGAAGGCCGCAAGGATGCCCCAAGCGGAGCAGTCTCTTGCGGCCTTTCTCATCTCAGCTTCGACAGCCTTCAGGATTTCGGGGAGTAGTAACCCTGCCGGGCCACCACACGATACTTGATCTTTTTCCCCTTCTGGTTGGTGATGGTGAGGGTTTTCCCCTGCTCGTCGACAAGGTCCACCCTGAGCTTGTGGAACTTGCCGTCGTTGGAGGGATTGCTGGGAACGAATCCCAGGCTGTATTGCCGGCGAAGCTGGTTCGAAATCTGTTCGTAAATCCCCGGCAGTTCCGCCTCAAAACGCGGGAAGTAGGACTGGCCTCCCGAGTATTTGGCAATGGTGTTCAGCGCATTCCTGGCCTGGAGGCTGGAAATGTTGTCGCCGTACCGCACCGTCATAAACTCCAGGATACTGATGGGGTAGATTGTTGCGTCCGAAGCTTTGGCGATCTTCAACATCTCGCCGTAATTCAGTTTGCTGAAAGTGTCGTAGCCCGTGCAAATCACCACGATGGCCTTTCGTCCCTGAATGTCCTTCATGCGATCGATGGTAAAAGCCAGGGCATCCCAGAGATTGATCTCGCTGAACCCGGGAATCCGCAGGGTGTCCAGGGCCTGACGAACCTCGTACCGGTTCTGAGTGAAGTCCTGCAAGATCTGCTGATTCATGTCGAAGGAGACCACCGCCACCCAGTCCTTCGGCTCCATGAAGTTGAGGAATTCGTAGGAATCGCGCAAGGCGAGGACGAGAAAAGGCCACCATTTGTTGCTGAATTCGATGAGCATACAGACGGTCATCGGCGCTTCCGTGGAGCCGAAGTTCGTAATCGTCTGCGGATTCTCCTCGTCGTACACCTTGAAATGCTTCCGGCCGAGATTCCCAATGGGATTGTTGTTGTTGTCGAGCACCAACACATCCACATTCACCAGGTTGGTGGCCGTGGAAAGTGTGAAGACCTCGTTGGGGTTGATCTTCTCCGCTTTCTTGGTCGCGGACTCAATCTTCCGCTCGGATTCCGTCTTCTTGGGAACCAGAACGGTCTCCCCCACTCCCTGGTTCGGCCCACCTGAGTTCGGCTGCTGATCTTGGGACTGACCAAAAGCTCCACGCGGAAGACTCATCCAGCCCAAAAGGATTGCGGCTAGAATCGAAACTGTCAGCGATTGGAGAAAGCTTGCTCGTCTCATAGCCTGTCACTCCTGACCCTACCGACCTCTATTGCTTAATGATGACACTCAGCCCCTCCAGGGTCAACTATGCAGCAAGAAAAAACGCGCCGGGTACTGTGCGGCATGCGCCGCGTCTTCTCCAGGGATGGGTGGCATCTCAGAATTCGAGGAGATTCGAGAACCCCGGGTGCGCGTGCGCATTGCCAAGCCGCAGGGCGGAATTCTCATTGGGAGATAGCCGCAGTGGGGAATCCAGGGTCACACATGTCTCTAATCCATTTATTTTCAGTTATTTGAGTTCCAGACGCGCGGTAGTACCGAAGTACCAAGAAAATACACTTGACTTGATTTCGGGTTATGGCAGAATAAACGCGCCCGTAGAGTAAATAAAGATTATTGACTTCGCGGGCAAGGTTTTATAGGCTCTCCGACCAGCGAAGTGTCCCGAGACCGGGACCAATGCTGGAGGAGAGCTTATGAAGAACTACGTTTTGACGTTTATGCTGGCGCTGCTGGTGGTTTTGAGCAGCGTGGGTTTGCGCCGCAGTGTTGCGGCAATTGGTGGTTCGCCGGTTCCGTTACCTCCTGCGGCCACTGGAATTGGTGGATCACCGGTTCCGTTGCCGCCTGCAGCTACGGCCATCGGTGGTTCGCCTGTCCCCTTGCCGCCAAGTGCGAATGGGATTGGTGGTTCCCCCGTTCCGTTGCCGCCCCCACAGGCCCGCTAGCCTTCGCCATGTCACCTGAGCGACCTGGAGAAGGGCCGGCGGGTTTCTGGGCGTCTTCAGGTTGCTTATGGTTGACTGGATAGGGAAGTACGGACTGAGCCCGATGATCTACCTCATCGAGGTAGGCCTGCTCGGGTTCCTGATCCTCCGGGGACACGCCCGGCGGCTGATCAGTATTCTTCTTTACTTGGCTAGCCTTCTCGCTCTCGACGGGATTGCACGACCTTACGTTTGGGCCCGGTACGGTTTATCCTCGAGAGAGTACGCCTATTTCTTCTGGGTTAGCGACGTTGCATTGACGCTCGCCGCCTTTGTTCTGGTGTGTGCGCTCTTCCGTCGTGCCTGCCAACATCTGGAAAAGAGGATGTGGCACGACGTGCGTCGTCTGCTAACGCTCGTGTTTTTCCTCGTCTTGGGAATCTCATACCTTGTCCTAAGTCAGAATTTCAAGAACCTGTTCAGCCAATTCATCATCGAGTTCCAACAGAACCTCTATTTCACTTGCCTGGTTCTGATTACCTTGCTCTATGTCCTGATGCAGAAGGTCGAGCCCGTGGATGATGAGTTGACGCTGCTGGTGTCTGGAATGGGAATCCAATTCGCCGGGCCCGCCGCCAGTTTGGCGCTCCTTCGTCTGGCTCCCGAAGAAGGGATTGCACGCTTCCTGGCCACCTACGTGGGGCCGCTGTGCACCCTGGGCATGCTGCTGATCTGGTTCTACGCGGTCGCCCAAACACCGAAGTCCATCGCCGTTCACGGCCTCGGAAGGAAAGATCCCGAACTTGCCGAGGCCGTGGCCCGCGAGGCTTGAGAGAGGATGGTCATGATCGTTGCATCTTTGATTCTGATTATCTCCACGGGGCTGTTCTTCTTCTATTTCCAGGTGACGTGCCAGCGCATCCTGCGGCGGAGATTCGAGAGGGATTACTTCCTTTCCATCGTCAACGCCAACCGGCTGGAGTTCCCGGCGGTGCGCAAGGCCCTCGAGGATTTCGACGCGCCGGTGGACTATCCTCGGGTGCGCATGACCCTCAAATGCGACTACCTGGCGTTGAGTTACCTGCTCAAGAACGCCGCCAACGTGGACCAGCGATACACGCGCGAGGAGCGGCTGTTGATGCTCTATTTCCGCGTTGTCTTTTTCTTCCTGGGTCTTCGCCACGCGCTGAAATTGGGTGAGAAGTCCGCGATTATCAATCTCACCGCGATTCTCCAGTATTTCGCCAACGTCGTGGGGAAGAGGGTGACCACGGTCCGTTTCGGGAATCTGGCTGCCTCCGATTATCTTCTTAGCCTTTAACCTTTTCTTCCGGCAACAATTTCTTTTGACCGGGAGTATGTTTTTCCTGTCCGCCGCCCGCTATACTCCCCTTGAATGCCACCTGCCTTGAAGAGGTCGCCGACCGCGTCGGATTCGCGGCGTGCCCGGATCGTCTGCACGCTCGGCCCGGCCAGTGAAAACCCCGAAATCCTGGCCGGCCTTCTGGACGCCGGGATGGATGTGGCCCGCCTGAACTTCTCCCACGGCACACCTCGTGAGCAGGTCCGGAGGATGCGCCTGCTGCGCCGCCTGACGCGTGAACGCGGCAAGTCCGTCGAGCTTCGCCGCGGCAGCGAGCCAGACTCCAACGTTCTCGCGGAGGGGGCGGCGGATGTATATTGCCAGAGGTTCGAGTTACCGCGGCGGTAGTCACCGTCGAGGGCCTGAGAACTGATTTTGATCGAGACGAAAATCATCCCTTTCTACGGGCGCGAGCCGATTCGCAGTCGGATATCGAGGGTTCCTGGATTGTTCGCGGAAAGCCCAGTGAGGCCGTCACAATACTCCAGGGCATTCGCCACAAACTCGGCGCCGGAGTTCGCGTCGAGTACGCCAAGGGGCCGGACTTCAAGCGCGACATCCCTTCACCCTTCGATGCCTTTATGAACCGCCCTCAATCTCCTCCGCAGACTCGCGAGCAAATAGAAGAAGCGCTCAACCAATCCGTGGAAGCGGCGCGGTGCTCGGACGTGGGCGTGATGTTTCTTGGTCAGTTGGCGCACATGAGCGGTGAGGAAGCGTCGCACTCTTCGCTCAACCTGCCCGCGAAACAAGAGCAGCTCCTGGAGCCCGCAGGAGAAGAAGTGGGTACAGGAAGCGGCCGACTTCGACCTTTGGGTGGGCGAGGACTCCACCGCGACGACGCACTCGATATTCAAAGTCAATCCCTAAGCAGCCGCATCGACCTACACCAATTTCCGGGGCGCGCAAACAACAGAGGAGACCGGCACCCTCACGGTTGACTTCCCTGCTATTCGGGTGTATGAAGCTCTCGTCCGAAGATTCCCCCCTCGCGCGTTGCGCGCTCAATTCTCCCGGGTGGGTCAACCATGAAGACCGCCCTGCGCGTTGCCGCTCTCGTCCTCACCGCAATCATTGGCCTATGGGCACTCGGCCACGGCATCGCCCTCGCTGGGGCGGTGCGCATCAATCCTGAAGAACACGAGAATATGTTGCGCTACCTCGTGGAGGGCAGCGTCTTTATCGCCGGCGGTGTCTCCGTGCTCTCCTTGGCTATCCAGCAACTCTACTGCTGGCGCACGCACCGCAAGGGCAGCGGGTTGCTCTGTTGACTGCCGGCGACTGAACCATCCGCCGACCGATTCCTGCCCGCCCGCAGCACGTGAGATCCTTTTCCCCCCATGTCTTGAACCCGATAGACCTCGCCGGAGGGGGAACATGCCCGCCGCGGAATCCCCAGGGGGCCGGGCGAATCAAATCCTCATCGATTGACGGACATCGCAAGGTCTCGGTCCGCCAGTTGGCGGATTGTGGTTACTCCTCGCCGCATTAGGCCGAACAAGTTGGAACGGCACTAGAGGCATCAACGGGACGACCCCTCTGCCGTAATTTGCTCCTCAGGAATCAAGTCGCAAAACCAGAACGAATCTCTCAGAACCACTTCTCCCGGAGAGAATGCGATCTCTCTTTTGAAGATCGGCCCTCCGAACACGAACGAGTGGAACTCTCCGTTTTCGCCGCAAGGATCAACATTCGCCGGGAGATCGCGGAGGAAGTCTTCATCGATATGTCTCCCCGCGAATGATGGCGCGAGACACTTCGGGTCGAGGCAGGTGACGACAGCCTTGAAACCCAGGTGAATAAACGTTCGGCTCAGCTCACTCGTTTCCCGCTTCCAGATTGGGAAAAGGCCGCGCATTCCGATTCTGGCCAGATTCTCTTCCCTGTATTTCCGCAGGTCTTCCAGGAAAATGTCACCGAAGGCCACCGCGCGAACGCCCTGCTCCTTGTGCTTCGTCAAAACCCTCTTCATTTCAAACTCGTAAGCTTCGTTGTGCGCCTTCTGAGGTATGACGACCTTCTCGAGCGGCAAGCCGAGAGATTCCGCCTGCCGCTCGAGCAAGCCTCTTCGCACGCCGTGCATGCTGATCCTGTCGTATCCCTCGGTGATGGTGGTCAGGAGGGCGGCGATCTCGAAATTCGGATTCTTCCGAATCCCGTGGAGCGTCATCGCGCTGTCCTTCCCGCCGCTCCACGAAAGAAGAATTTCTTCGGCCAAGATGGACACTCTCTGTTCAGGCGCAGCGCCAAGCAGATTCTCGCTGCGCGAAAATGATTATTCCGAAGGGAAGCTCACCCTGATCCCGGCGAGGAAGTTCAGGTGCAGTGCCGGGAAGCCTAGCGATTCTTCGTATTTCTGGTTGAGAAAGTTATTCAGCCGACCGTAGATCTCGACGCCTGGGCGAATCCGGTAGGCGAAGCCGGTGTTTGCAAGAACGTATCCTTTGTTTGGAAAAAGCCCGCCGAAGGCGCCAAAGTTCGGTTCGACGTCCAAGACCTCTCCGCGCACGTAGCCGTTCAGGTTGAGCATCAAGCGGCCGCGTCGCCACGTGGCATTGAAGCCGCCGGAATTTCGCGGCCGGCGCAATAGCGGCTGACCAATCTTGAACGGAAGCTCCACAAAACTCGAACCGTCAAGCGCCAGGATGGAGGTGTTGAGCTGGGTGAAATGCCCGTCAAGTTCGAGTGAACTCCGCGGTCGAATTCGAAACGAGATCTCCATCCCCTGGGCGCGCGAATTGGCGAGGTTATCGGAGAGGAAGCTGCTCAGGTTGGCGAGTGACGCGCCCAGAACCACAATCAGGTCCTCGTATCGATTGAAGAAATAGGTGGAGTCGAGGACCGCGCGGTCGCCGAAGAAGCGCTGCTCGACTCCCGCGTCGAAGCTCAAGCTCTTTTCCGGCTTAAGTGTCGGGTTGTCGGTAAAGGCAAGTTCGAAGCCGCTGGGTGCGCGGATGCCGGTGCCGACACTTCCGTGCAAACGCGTCGCGCCAAGCGATCCGCTTCCCGCAGACTCTCGCGCCAGAAACGCAACTGAGGCGCGCGGATTGACTTTGCTGACGGAAGTCTCGGGCAGCAGCGGACGAATTCCAAATCCTCCCGGGGGAAGCTCGAGTGTTCGGATGTCGTCCACTCGCAAGCCCGTGGTCAGGTAGAGGCGTTTGACGGGATTCCAGCGATTCTCGGCGATGAAGGCCAGGCTCGTGCGCGGCAAGCGGAAGGGAACGTCGTCGGCATCGGCGATAAACGTGTTCTCGATTCGCTCACGATTAAACTCAAACGCCGCCACGAAGAAATCGTCGCTCGAGACCGTAATCTCGCTTCGCGTGCTCACCACGCCGCGCAGGTTGTTCGAGAAAGAGTCGCCGAAGGGCGTGCGGAAGGTGAAATCGTTGGTGACAAGATCGGCGAAAACCACTTGCCGGACGCGCGACGTGAGCTGCTCGCCGTAATGGACGCGATACGCGAACAGGTTCTGCTTGTTGCGAGAGATGAGGTCGAGGCCGGGGAAAACGCCCAGCGGATCGGAGCCGTAGGGACCGGGCGCGCCCGCATCATTGGCGTCGCCGAAGAAGTGGAAGTCCAATTGCCGTCGGGCCCAGCGTGTGGTACCGAGACTTAGAAACGCGCTCTGGTTCCGGAATCGGTCATTAGCGACGACGCCTCCCGAATCGAGCCGCGCCAGGTTATAGCTCCAGCTCAAACCCCGTGTGAGTCCGCTGCCCCCGGTCGCAAAGCGCCGCGTAGTGAAACTGCCGCCTTCGGCCAGTGCGGTGAATCGTGGCCGCCCCGTGCCTCGTCGGCTCACCAGATTGACGACACCGGAAACCGCGTTCGAACCGTAAAGAGCGCTTTGCGGGCCGCGAATAACCTCGACGCGGTCCAGGCCGTCCACGGGCAGTGGCGCCAGGCTGAATTCCCCACCGAACTCGTTCAATTGGATGCCGTCGATCATGATCAAGTTGAAGTTGGATTCACCCCCGCGGATGAATAGCCCGGTTGATCCGCCCCGCCGGCCCGCCTGGTTGACTTCCACACCCGCGGCGCCGCGCAGAACTTCGAGCGCCGCCTGCGCCCCGCGGTCATCAATTTCCTGGCGTGTTAAAACAGTGGTCGAAGAGCCGACCTCCGAGGTGAGCGCCGCGCCCAGCGTGGCCGAGACCATCACTTGCTGATGCACGGCGCTGAGTTCGAGCTTGAAGTCAATACTCCGCGTCTCGCCTTCACCGAGATCGATGTCAATTGTAGGCGCGGAGAAACCGGGCAGATTCGCAACCAGGTGATAGGCTCCGGGTTCGAGTCTCGAGAATTCGAATTCCCCGCTGGCGTTCGTTTCCTTTTCCGTGAGTACCGCGTGCGATTTCAAAAGGCTGACGCGAACGCTAGGGACGGCGCGGCCGCTGGGGTCGACGACAGTGCCGCGAATTTTCCCTCCTTGGGCCGCAAGCATCCCGCCCGCACTTATCAGGGACAGAATCAGCACCAAGAAAGCGCTTCTCAGGCAGCGCCCGCAAAGGTGCTGCCGATTGTTGGGGAAGTCAGTGAAAGGAACCGAAGGTTCGGCCTTGGACTTTCGACTTTCGACTTTTGACTTTTGCACGGCTGAACTCCTCCTCCCCGCTCGCGCGGCGGGGCGTTGTCGGCGGAAGGAGTTCGGAGGAAGGTGGGAAACAAAAAAGCCTTCCCATCCCTCGAGTCGGAATCGGAAGGCTTCAGCAGTCTTCCTCAGAACTCTTTCCGTCGAAGAGTTGGGCTGAGTTCAGGTTCCCGGGCAGGCTTCCTGGCTTTCGGGTCATCGCCGCATCCTCCGCCTTCCCACCCCGGCTTGCCGGGGCAGTGGCTGGCCTCGCGGCCAATGGAGACGCGACTCGCCGATCACAGTGGCGGGACCGCGGCCGATTTTCACGGCCTTTCCTTTTGTCCCCGGCTTTCGCCGGGGCCACCACAGGGACCTAAGTTTTCAAAGAACCAAACTGCAGCGTCAAAGTAGCATTGCGCATGGCCAGTGTCAAGGAACGAAAAAAGTCGTAGCGCCGACCTTCAGGTCGGCATTCTGAGCAGGCGGCCACGGTCAAGGTTCTTCTGACCGTGGGCATTTCTCCTGATGACGAACCTTCTCGAACTCTGCGGTTCTTTTGATCCGGAGAGCCGCAGAGTTTCTGAGGCCCCAAACTATGTGCTACCTCCTCACATCGCAGAGCTAGCTCTATGTGGCGGCCGCCCATGTGGCGATGAAAAAAATATCACCATGATCACTATGGTTGTCAGGAGGCAGTATCGTGCCGAAAAGATAGTACGTTGTGTTTTCAGGTATCTCATCGGACTCATCCGGAGGCTCGAAACACATACAGACCTCGAACTTTTCAAAAAGACGACTTGATACCGCTTGATCGTACCGTTTCTGGACCTCGATCGGTAGCCGGACCACCGCGTCATCATGTCCCAGAAAAATGCCAGGGGCAGTCGCATTCGTTGCGTAGGTTCCGGCCTCTTCGGTTTTCTCAGTGAGAACCTCAGACAGAAGTACCCAACTCGAAACCTGTCCGCACGCGTCAACGGCGACTTCGAATTCGTGTCTTTCGAGATAAGGAAATCCTGCCTTCACGCGTTCTATGAGCCGTTCAACATGACTGATTGCTGATAAAAGATGTTGGACTTCGGCCTCGGCTGCCGCAATTGGGCCTCCCATGTCCGCGTGTAAGCTTCGAGCATGTTCAGCTTCCAGCTCGGCCGCATTCCGCTCGTCTCTGAGTTGCGCAAGCCGTTTGTCAAGCCTCAGAGTGTCCTCGTGCCAGTAGTCTAGATTCATCGATGGTACCCCCCCTTTAGGCGAAGTTCAAGAATCCCCGCCAAAGAGCCGCAGACGTAAAGAACACGTCTGCCCTACGCCCTCCTTGGATGCTAACGAATACCGCCGGTCGCCAGAAATCGGGGCATGAAGCCGCCGCTACATCATACTGAACTACCACAGAAAAGCGCGGCTACAAGTTGCTGAGGGACAGGTTGATGAAGAACGGCACGCCGGGGCCGGCGCCTTTGGTGGCCTGAATCTGGAACGGGATTCGCGCTGTTCCCTGGCCCGCCACCGAAATCGTCTTGTTGACGACCTGGCCCTTCGCGCCTTCGCCCTGAAATCTTATGAAGCCGATTCCGGTAATGGTCGCTCTGAGCTTCTGTCCCGACGGCAGGGCGTTCCCGAAGCAGACAACGAATTCTCCTTGAGTTTCCTGGCCGGAGATGAGGTTGGGATTGTCGATCCGGCCTCCTATGATGCGGTAGACGAACACAGATTGTTGGGTGGAGTTTCCGTTGTGGTCCACGAGTGAAACGTTGTTCGTCCCCTCGTCAAGGTCAGCGGGCAACATGTAGGTGGAGAAACCCTGGCCGTTCTTTTCGAGCGTTGTCGCCACGGCAAGCGTGCGCTCGCCGAGCCGTGCTTGGGAAAAGGTCCCGGGAACGCTCGACACGTCCCCCGCCTGGACGAATTGCGAAACGGGGTTCGAGAATTCCTTGGGCTTGACGACGTCAATGTGGCTGCGCCGGTCGGTCCCTTCGATCGCCAGATCGATGCGCCCCGGCTGGCGCGTCTGCACTTCGAACGAGCCGCTCGCGTCCGTCTCGACGACATTTTCCTTTCCACCCTCCACAATCTTCACCCGCACCCCGGCCATCGCCTTGCCCGCCTCGTCCACGACGACACCTCGGTGCAGCGCCCCGGCGGGGACTTCCAGCGCGTGCACCATTCGACCGATGGAGGGCACGGACGAAGCGGGCAGCTGAACCTGAAACGCTCCCATCCGCGGTCCCTGAGGTGTATCAAGTGTGAATTCATAGGGACCGGGTCTGAGGCCGGGCTTGAGTTTCAGGCGACCGGAAACGTAACCTTCCGTGGCGCAGGGACCGGGCTTGATCTCCATCCAATTTCCCTCCGAGCGTACTTCGGGCATGCGGTCGAAATCAGGCCCGCTCAGCACCACGCGCGGGTTGGACCCCGCCGGAGACTGGTAGGGATTGAATCGTGCCACCGGGGCGGGCAGCGTCTCTTCCATCGCTTGCTGGATTTCCTGCGGCGTCGCGGGACGCTTGGGCGAGGGCGGTTGATCGCGCAGCACCGTCGTCAACTCGCCGGCAAGCAGGGTCTGTTCGCCCGAAATGTTGGGATTGCTATTCCGCACCTGCACTTTGCCCTCAAAAACGATGACCGTCGCCTCCTTCTCATCGCCGCGCACGTAGAAATGTGTTCCCACCACACCCAACGCGGCGGTGGGCGTGGTAATCGCCACGCGGCCTCCGGTGCCCGCCTTCTCGATCACCTTGGCGCGGAATCGCCCGAATTCAAGCTCCAGGTTCGATAGCTGGCTCGCGCCGCTGACGGGCACAATGCGCATGCTGGAGCGCGCGCCGATGTTCAGCACCGACTGATCCTCGAGCAAAATGCGCATTCGCCCGAGATCGGTCGTTTTCACCAAGTCGTTCCAGAATACGGCGTCGTGGAGCGCCAAGTCTTTCTCGCTCCCGGACCGCTCCGCGACTCCCCGGGGAAGCAATGCGCTCACTGCGCCGGCCTGTGAATCCTGCGCGGGACTCCCCGCAACCCCGCGTCCGCTCAGAACGCACACGGCAATCATTGCCATCAAGGACTGCCACTTTAAGCGACGCTCTTTCATGGCGCCAACACCTCAGGACGATGGATTCAATTGGGATAGCACCGGCAGACTTGGCCCGCAGCGCCTATGGTATACGAGTGCGGAAGTAAGGTTAAGAACTTTTATCTTGTGGATTACCGGATCTGCTGGGGTTTTGCATCCGGGTTGCTACCTGCTCCCCCGCCACCTCAGAACGCGCAAGGCTCTGAGCGTATTCCAACGACTGGGCGCCCCCAGCTTCTCCATTTCGAAAAAGACTCGACCCAGATAGCGGTTCTGAAGAATCCACCGACCATCATCCTTGCGCCGCTGCCGGACGATGTCAATCGCTTCACTGAGCCGTGCGTCCCGCGAGGCGGCGACCTGCCGGAAGTGGTCCAGCCCGCGCAAGACGTCGTAGTGCCAGCGAGGCGGAAAGGAGAAACGCGTCATCGCAGAATTGACCACCTTGCCGGTCCGGTGCGACCGGAATAGGCGATGGGCAAGGAGGAACTCGCGACCTCGTGTTTGAGCCCGGCGAATCTCCGCGGGATGACGGGGACTGAAACGCTCGTACTCGAGAAGCCCTTCCAGGACCGAAATCGTTGTGTGAAATGAGCTGTGCGTGGCGCCCCGGCGAGACTGACAATTCCAGCCGCCATCTCCCATTTGTTGCTGGAGCAGATACTCGGCAAAGCCGTGAACGCGGTCGTCAGCGAATTGGAAATAGGCCGCCACAGCCAGAAGCATTCCCGTCACGCAAGTCTCGCTGTAGTCGTAGGACCGCCAGCAGTTGAACCCCCCGTCCCGATAGAATCCCCGATCGAACAACAGCGCGCACGCTTTCAACGCTTGGGGATGTTTGGGCGGCAAGCCCAGCTGGCGCAGCAAGACCATCGTGTAAGTGGTCGAGGTCCACTTGGGTGTGTAGATTCCGCCGCCCCACTGGCCATCAGGTTCCTGCAGCTTCAGCAGCCTGGCGCCCCAGCCGGTCTCCGCAACCTTCTGCTGTTCTTGCCCGACGACTCGCTCACTCGCCCCCGTGAGATCGCGGAACGCCTGCCAACGAATAGAAGGGTCGCCTTCCAGCAGCCACTTGACGGTGGGATCACTGTGGTGCATGTGAAGATCTGCTGAGCGATGGTGCAGGAGTCTGCGCAGTTCTCCCGAAAGTCAGCGCACGCTCAGTGGGCGCGCGAGAAGTGCTCGTGGACGATCAGCCACTTGCCGTCGTGGCGGGCGAAGACGTGGCTGCCGCGACCGCGGATGGCGTGCCGGGGGCGGCCCGAGCCGAGCTCGACCGTCCAATAAAACGTGGCTACAGCCACCTCGCCGAATACGTGCACCTCCGGCTTGGCGATGTGATACTTCGTTCGGCTGGAGGCTTTATGGTAGTAATCGAACGTTTTGCGCATGGCGGCGCGGCCGGCGACCTTCTCCTGCCGCGTGGACGAAAAGCCAATCACCCGCGGATGAAAATTTGCAAGAAGGCGGGCCATCTTTCCGGCGTTGAAATCGCGGACCATCGCTTTCTCAATCCCCAAGATGGTTTGCACTGCACTGGCCATGGGAAACCCCCTTTCTGGTGAGGGACAAGTAACGAGAGTATGAAGGCTAAAGTGTAAAGGGTTAAAGCGCGGTGAACTCCCGCAGCGCTGTCCAGCCTTCACGCTTCACAGTTCAATTAATCCACCGCCCGGCTTCGTCTTTCTTCTCGTGCTTGCGCACGTAGACTTCGAATTTCCTTCGCAACCGGGCGCGGCGCCACTCATTGTAGCGTAATTGCATTCTGTACGAGAGGCCGCCGCCGCGAAGATAAAGGAAAGCGAAGAGCATGCCGCCCAGGTGGGCGAGGTGGCTGATCCCCGAGCCCGGTCCGCTCAGCGAACCGATGAAGGCCATGACGCCGATAATCGCCACAAACCACTTCGCCTTGATGGGAATAATCAGCCAGAGGAAGATTGGCCGGTCAGGGAAAAGGAGCCCATAAGCGAGGAGAACGCCATAAACCGCTCCCGAGTTGCCCACCGTTGCGATGATGCTCGAAGGCTCGAGCAGCACGTTGAGCAGCCCCGCGCCGACTCCGGTCAGAAAGAAGAAAAAGAGGAACCGGCGAGGCCCCCAGAGCCGCTCCAGGTCGGACCCGAACATCCACAACGCGAACAGGTTGAAAACGATGTGAAAGAAGCCCGCGTGCAGGAAGAGGTAGGTGGCCAGCTCCCAGATGGCAAAATATCGGGTGACCTCGAAAGGACGCAGCCCGAGAAGGGGCGGTGGAAAGCGCCAATGGAAGATGACCGCGGGAAGGTACGTCAATACAAACGCGCCCACGGTGAAGATGATGAGCTGCTTCACCACCCGCGTCACCGGCGGGCCGAAGGAAACCGCTGCGGTGCGATAATAGGACATCGCTGAAAGCGTATCACAAGAGCCCTGAGATGTGAGAGGTTGTGAGGGATGATAGCCCTGCAGCACTCCACAGAGGACGACGATTCAAATCACGCGACAATCAGTTGAAGAATCCTGACGCGAGATGTGAACGGATCACTCGCCGCGCAGCCTGGATGAATTGTGGGGAACCAGCACACGCCCACCGCTTACCGCAAGTGTCACATCATTGCTGTCGGTGGCGCCGGTTCATCGGGGCTGCCGGCGTTCGCCAATGGCACCTTCACCATTCCGACGATCAGAACGAGAAGGGCAATGAGCGCGGCCCAGAACGGAGCCTTCCATGTTAGGAGGGTAACATCGTGGCCCGACCCCACGAGTCCGGCGATAACCAAGCCACACAGCGCTTCCCCAGCGATCAGTCCCGAGGCCGTGAGCACGCCGGCGTTCCCCACGCGGGCTTTCTGAGCATCGTTCAGGTCCCGGCGATCCCGCAGCTTGTCCGTGACCCAGCGGATCACACCTCCGAGGAAAATCGCGAAGGTTGTTCCCAGCGGGAGATACATACCCACCGCGAAGAGCATCACGCTCCTCACTTCGATCAGGATCATGACAAAGCCCATCAGGATCCCGACGATCACCAGCGGCCAAGCCATGTCGCCGCCCACGATGCCCTTGGCGAGCATCGCCATGAGTCCGGCTTGGGGCGCCGACAACTCGGGACTGCCGAAGTGGTAAGCTTTGTCCAGAACCGCCAGCGGGAAAAAGAGAACCAGCGACGCGACTACGACGCCGAGCAGGTCGCCGATCTGCATTTTGGAGGGCGTGCCGCCGAGGATGTGCCCTACCTTGAGGTCCTGCAACATCTCCCCGGCCACGGCGGAAGAGACGCAAACCACGGCGGCGACGCCGAGCACCGCGGCGACGCCACCGGTGCCGGAAACACCCAGAGCGACCATGAGCAGGGCCGCCACCACCAGCGTACAAAGCGTCAGCCCGGAAACGGGATTATTCGAGGAGCCGATCAATCCCACCAGATTGCCGGAGACCGCGGCAAAGAAGAAGCCAAGCACAATCATGACCAGAGCAGCCACCAGCGATCCGATGATGATCTTGGAGCTCGAAAGATGCCCCGCGCCGCCGATGAAGAAGTAATACAGCGCAATCATCGCCAGCAGCACCACGCCCACACCCCCAAAGACCACCTTGGCGCTCAGGTCGCGTTCGGTGCGGTTACTGGCCGCATGCGCGGCGGCGGATTTCTTAAGATCAGAGATGGCGCGCGCCATACCGGCGCCGAGCTGGTTGCGCATCCTGAACAAGGTGTAGGTAGCTCCCACCAACATTCCACCCACCGCGATGGGCCGCACGATCGAGAAATAGATGGCCTGCGCCAGCTCTGTCCAGGAAACCGATTGCCCGGCAGGTTGAGAAGCCTGGATCGAGGGGCCCAGAACGAACGTCAGGAGAGGAACCAGCAGTCCCCACGCCAGCAGGCTGCCGGAGAAATTCAACGCGGCGAGTCTCGGGCCGATGATGTAACCGACCCCCAAGTAAGCCGGGCTCACGTCCGGTGCGGTGAAGATGGTCGCACCTCCGGTCATGGTGGTCGCGACGTTGGGATTGGTGCTGGTCCGCAACAGCAATTTCTTGCCCAGAGCGCTGATGTTGACGGGAAATGTGTTGTTAGCCGAAAAGATGTTGAACGCTCCGAGCAGGTACATGAGTCCGCCAAAACCCATATTGGCGAACAGGATTTTGGCCGCCTTGGAACCCCGTTGTCCAGCTTTGTGGATCTCGGAGGCGGCCACGGACTCAGGAAACGGAAGGTCGGGGTCTTCGACCATCACGCGACGCAGGAGCGTGACGAAGAGAATCCCCAGCGTGCCGCCGATGACCATGAGCGCGACGGAACTCCAGTATCTGTCACGGGTCAGTCCGGTCCACAATCCCGCCATCACGAAGGCAGGAATCGTGAAGACGGCGCCTGCGGCCACCGACTCGCCGATCGAGCCGACGGTGCGCGCGATGTTCTCCTCCAGAAGGGAGCCCTTCATGAGTCGCAGCAGCGCCATGCCGATCACGGCGGCGGGATAAGTGGCCGCAATCGTCATCCCGGCTTTTAAGCCGAGGTAGGCATTAGCGGAACCGAGGATTCCCGTCATCACCAGACCGATCAGCAAGGCGCGGAAGGTGAACTCCCTCATCTCCATGGTTTCGGGCACGTAGGGCGTGTACTTTTTTCGACCCGTTCCGGGCTCGGAGTTGCCTGGAGTGCTCATAAGCGTCATCCTCGTGCCGCACGATTTGGGAGCAGCTTGCTTCTGTTACCCTCTTTGGCTGGTTCGAAATGCGATGTCAGCGCCCGGCCATCGCAGATATCGAACGGGCCCAGGGGCTCATCCCGGCGGCCTTTGAATCTTTGAGGGTCTTGGTAATTTTCCGATCGATCAGGTGCCCAACTTGGCGCGGACCTTCTCGTTCACGCGCTTGCCGTCCGCGTTCTTCCCCGCCAGCTGGGCCATCGCCGCCTTCATCACCTTGCCCAAATCCTTGGGTCCCGACGCCCCGGTCTCGGCAATCGCGGCGGCGATAGCGGCGTCCATGTCTTCTTCGCCGGCCGCTGCGGGCAGGTAGGCTTCGATAATTTTGATCTCCGCCTCTTCCTTGTCCGCCAGGTCGTCTCTCCCGCCCTTGCGAAACTGCTCCACGGAATCGTGGCGCTGCTTCACCAGTGCGTGCAGCACGGCCAGCGCTTCGGAGTCTTCGAGTTCTTTCTGCAATTCGATCTGTTTGTTCTTGAGCGCCGCCTTCATCATCCGCAAAACGCTGAGTTTCAGCGCTTCCTGCGCCTTCATGGCGGCCGGAAGGTCTCTGTCAATCTGTTCGACAAGTGCCATTACGGATACCCTATTCGCCTGTCTCGCAAAATCCCGGCGACTATACCACAAAGGACTCCGATTGCCCTATGCGACCGTTTCTCGCTGGGGCCCGGTCTCTTAATACTGGCCAGTTTTGGCAACCACCAAGTCGACTGAGCATGCGCTACTTATTTCGTTCCAACTGTGTTATTATCACAGCATGTGAATATTCAAGATGAATAAAGAAGAAGGGACAAAAGAAGCAAAGAATGAATCCCAACCCAGTGCCGGGAAGAAAGGCAGTTCAGCGTCCGGACTGTCAAATCGATGGCGGGACAGGCTATTGGCCGCGTTTCTTTGGCTAGCAGTGATTTATGTCAACACCTCCCTTTCCACTACATTCCCACCCCCCGCACCATTTGATCAATTCTTCGAGCCACATTTCAGGTTGTGGCGCTGGTTGGCGTACTTCGCCATCGCAATAGCGGTCATATTTCACCTACGGCTTCGTGCTTTCTGGTTTCTCATCTATTTTTCCTTTTTCCCGATCGTCCTTCCCTTTGTTTTTATGTGGTCGGTCTTCTCTGCTATTGGGAGGGGGGCTGGGTGGGACGTTTTTCTTTTGGTTCCTCTGTCTATCGTGTCGGCAATGTCTCGGGTGACTGGCCCGTCTCGGCGTGTGTTTGCGCTGTCGGCTCTTCCAGTGTGTTACCTACTCATGCTTGTCAGCTCCCATAAGCTTGTTTTGGTGTTTGTGATAGGGCTTCTTCTTGTGGCGACGGTGAAAATCATCTGGGGAACATTCCGGTGGGTTTTGAAGCCCCTGGAATCGCTGACATGGCTGATCGAAAGGCTTCTCTTCTACTACAACAAAAATGTTGAAGATACAACATTCAACGCGGACCTATCCAAAATGGAAGAAAGTGCAAAGGCGAAAAAAGCTCAACAAACTATAGAAAGTGCGAGAACCGTGATCAAATCGGTGGAGTGGACCAAATCACGGCTCGTTACGCAGAGAAGCCTGCTTACCATGTTTCTTTGCGTCTTGATTCTGGCGCTGACGCTGGCTACGGTCAACTTTGGCTTTGTTCACTACGGCCTGTACAAAATAGACCGAGGCTACTTCACCGGGGTGGGGGAATCGAATCGTCTTGGGGATTTCTTATACTTCAGCGCCATGGTCATGACCACCTCAGACCTGTCACCAATTATGCCAGCATCGGGACTGACCCGAACGGTGGTATTGGGTCAGCTTGCCTGCTCGCTCGCATTGCTCTCTCTGCTTATCCTGGCGTTCTCACTCGTGAGTGAATCCAGTATTGAGGGAGCTAGAGGAAACCTTAGCCCGCATTTCCGATATGAGTCTCGGCTACTAGATCTTTGCTGATCTCCGGCGCCTTTGTTCATGTGGCTTTCAACGTGCTGAAGATGCTCCGGAGGTCAGCACCCTATGGGTGAGAAACCAAACCAGCCCTTTCAGCTCTC
>DATKYV010000057.1:0-5450 GCA_035528275.1 Terriglobia bacterium
CCTCTCCCAGAGGGAGAGGGCTGCAAACCTGAAAACTCCTCCCCTCGCCCGCCGCCGGCGGGAGAGGGACCGGGGGTGAGGGGACGCGCCACTTTCGCCAGCCCGAAATCGAGAATCTTCGCCTGACCACGCGTGGTGACAAAGATATTCGCCGGCTTGATGTCGCGATGAATGATCCCCTTCGTGTGGGCGGCCTCCAGCGCGTCGGCGATTTGAAGCGCCAGGTCCAACAGCGTGTCGAAGGGTAGGGGAGCACCCTTGCGGTGCTCCCGCGCGGGAGGGCCGTAAAGGCCCTCCCCTACCAGCCGCTGCTTCAGCGTCTGCCCTTCGAGGCATTCCATCACGAGGAAGGGCTGGCCCTGGTGCTCCGCGATTTCGTAAATGGTGCAGATATTGGGATGATTCAGCGCCGAGGCAGCACGCGCTTCGCGCCGAAAGCGCTCTAGGAATTTGCGGTCTTGCGCCAGTTCTTCCGGTAGGAACTTCAGGGCGACGCACCGGCCAAGCTGCGTGTCCTCGGCCTTGTACACCACGCCCATCCCGCCGCCCCCCAGCTTCTCTAGCACGCGGTAGTGGGAGACGGTGCGGCCCATCATCTGCTGGTCTTGTTTCTCTTGCTGCGCGGCGTGCTCTTCGGCGAGCGCCCGGGCGGCTACTTCCACAGCCGGCGCTTCGATGAAATCGCCCGCCTTCTCGTGCTGAGCGAGCAGTGACTCGATTTCATGCCGCAGCGCTTCATCGCCGCCGCAGGCTTCTTCCAGGTACGCCGCGCGGTCAGCCCCCCCGCGCTCCAGCGCGGCGTGATAGAGCTTCTCGATTTGCCGCCAACGTTCGGGTGTCATCGCATCACGGGCTCACTCGTAGCGCCCATCCGTCAGCTGACGGATGGGCACGTGCCGACCTGAAGGTCGGCGCTACCTCACGCCATCGCTCAGGCGTCATTGGCGTCCTGCTTGCTCAGTTCTCGCCGCAGCCAGGCCTTGGCCAATTTCCAGTCGCGCATCACCGTGTCTGGCGAGACCTTTAAGGCTTCGGCGGTCTCCTCGACACTCAGGCCACCGAAAAAGCGGAGTTCCACCACCTGGCTTTTGCGGGGGTCAACTTCGGCCAGGGCGTTCAGGCCGTCATCCAGGGCGACCAGGTCGGGGCTGCTCTCCGCTGACACCCTCGGAGCATAATCCAGCGAAAGGCACGAGACTTCGCATCCGCGCTTCAAGGATCGGCGGGCGCGGGCAAAGTCCACCAGGATGCGTCGCATCAGTTGCGCTGAGAGGGCGAAAAACTGAGT
This sequence comes from Terriglobia bacterium, assembly GCA_035528275.1. Lineage (GTDB taxonomy): Bacteria > Acidobacteriota > Terriglobia > UBA7540 > UBA7540 > DATKYV01. The sequence goes on from DATKYV010000057.1 coordinate 1,289, forward strand.
GCGGTTGTGCCAGCGCACCTTCGGGGATTCGACTAGCCGCAGGTAGGCTTCGTTGACCAGAGCAGAGGTTTCCAGAATGTGCCCCGGTCGCTCGCGGCGCATGTAACCATGCGCCAACCGGCGCAGCTCCGCGCAAACCAGAGGGTACAACTTCTCCAGAGCGTCTTGTTCTCCGCGACCCCAGGCCAGCAGCAGCCGGGTGAGGTCCGGAGACGAGACTGGAGGCATAGCCGCCTCCCGGAACACTTTAAGGTAGGGGTATTATAGCAAAGACAAAAGGGTACTTTCCGTCTTTCCCTCTCTGGCGTAGACAAGATTTCTTCACCCTTGCGGCTTTTGGACCCTGTTTTCCGCCTTACCTGGTGGAGGACAAAAAATGGACCGAAACGAGGAAGGCAATACGAACCATTCATTGGAGGGATCGGACCTGCCCAGTAGGAGTTGGGCATTCCCGCTAGCTTTCGCTCGCAATCCCAAGCAAGTGGTTGAAAACAAAGCGGGAAGTGGGCGTTATCTGGAGGCGGTGCTCCTGGCCGCGCTGCTCACCATGGGCCCTTTCAAGGCCATGGCTGCCTCAGCCGTCCTACATACCGCCTTCGCTGCGGAAGAAGTCGCTGCCCAAGAACCCCAAGCTGCGAATTTGCCAGCCGAGGTAGCGGGGAAAGAACAAATCCTCAGTGAAGAGGATTTCAAGGAATTCCTGCGGAGCGCCAAGGTCGTGCAGTACAAGCAGACGTCAAAAGGCGTCACGGCGCCGGCCAAGCTGACGTTGAGCGATGGCCAGCGGACGCTCGACGCATTATTCCAAACCATTGACGAATCTAAGGCGAGAATGGAGCTTCCCGCCCGGACCGAAATCGGTTTTCGGGACTCTTACAAATTCAACATCGCGGCTTATGAGTTGGCAAGGCTGCTCGGCTTGGAGGCCATGATCCCGGCGACGGTGCCGTACAAATGGCAAGGCCATCAGGGTTCGCTGTGCCTGTGGGTCCCCGCCAAGTTGGACGAGATGGACCGCGTCAAGCGCAAGGTACAACCCCCTGACGTGAATGCTTGGAACAAGCAGATGAACAAGATGTGGGTCTTCTCCGAACTCATCTACGATACCGACCGCAACCAGACCAACATTCTGATCACCGAGGACTGGAAACTGTGGGTGATCGATTTCACTCGCGCCTTTCGCATCCAGAAGGATCTGTTAGAGCCCCGGCACCTCGTGCAATGCGACCGCGGACTCCTGGAGAAGCTGCGGCAGTTGGACGAGAAGCAGATTCTGGAAATAACCAAGCCGAACCTCAGCAAGACCCAGGTGCAGGCGCTCATGGCGCGGCGCGACAGGATTGTCGCCCACTTCGCACAACTAATCGCCCAGAAAGGCGAAGACCGGGTCCTCTACTAGTCAAGGCGCGCACCCGGGTTCGTCTATTCAACGATGACTGTCGCCGGCCGCCGAGGCGGGCGGCAGTCTTGCGCTTCTTAACCCGCCGTCGGTGCCCGGCGGTGGAGGGGCATAGGACACCGCTCCCCCCCTTACTTCATGCACGGACACCCAGGTCATCAGGCCGCGGGCTTGATGTTCTGGTTCACCCGGAAGAAGTTGGTCGGGTCGTATTTCTTCTTGATCTCCGTCAGGCGCTTGTAGCTGTCGCGGTACGTCGCCTCGATGCGGCCCTGGCCTTCCTCCATCATGAAATTCACGTACGCGCCTCCGGCGGAATAAGGATGCAAGGCATCAAAGTAGTCCTTGGTCCATTTCGTGATCTTCTCTTTGTTCGCCGGGTCGGGATCGACGCCCACGATCACCTCCGCCCACTTTGAATCGCGATAGCTGAATGGTGTGTCGTTTTTGCCCACCCGATGCACCGCCCCGTCGATGGGATAGAGGTGCATTGTGGATTGCGGGGTCGGAAGTTTCGCTCCCCACTCCGCGTGCAGAGCGATGGCTCTGTCGCTCAACTCGTTGACGAAGTCAGCCCGCCAGTACCATTGGTGCCCCGGAGGATAGAGGGGGTCGAACATGCTCTGGATCATCGGAAAGGGCGCGGGGCCGACGTGCTCGAAGATCGGAGGTCCGAAGGCGCGAATGGGTTTGAAGATCTTGTCCGCCTGGTCTGCCGGCCCGGTGTAGCACCAGACGACGCCGCACACCTTTTTCATGTGGAGATGCTCGGGGAAAGGTGGCGCGGGCGGGACGGTCAGGAAAGCGAAGAAGCCGTTCAAGTCTTCCGGCGCTTTGGTGATGAATTCACGATACCATTGCATCACCTCCGTCGTCTTTTCCATCGCCCAAAACATCGGCCCGGCGATGACATTCTTCACCGGATTCCCCTTGAACAGGAAAGAGGTGACAACGCCGAAGTTGCCGCCGCCGCCGCGCACCGCCCAGAACAGGTCCTGATTCTCTTGGGCGCTGGCCGTCACGAAACTCCCGTCGGCAAGCACAATGTCGACGGCGAGGAGGTTGTCGATGCTCAGCCCGTACTTTCGCGAGAGGTGACCGATCCCCCCGCCCAGGGTTAGCCCGGCAACGCCGGTGGTGGAAATAATCCCCGCGGGCGCGGTGAGACCGAAAGCGTGGCCGGCATGGTCCACGTCGCCCCACTTGCAGCCGCCCTGCGCCCGGATCGTGCGCGCCTTGGGGTCGACATGGACTCCCCTCATCAGCGAGAGATCGATGACCAGACCGTCATCACAAATTCCAAGGCCAGCGCCGTTGTGTCCCCCGCCTCGGATGGCCACGAGAAGATTGTTTTCCCGGCCGAAATTGACGGCGCTGATGACGTCCGCCACGTCGAAGCACCGCGCGATCAGCCGCGGGCGCTTGTCGATCATGGCGTTGTAAACCTTCCGCGCCTCGTCGTACGCGGCGTCCTGCGGTTGGAGCAATTCACCGCGCAAGCTTGACTTGAAATTCTCAATGGACTCATTTCCCGACAAATTAGCCTCCTCTGGCTCGGCAAGCTGCCGAGCGCTTCCAGGATTTTGAAATTGAAAACCAGACAAAAAGTATACAACAGCAGTGCGGATAGCCCAACCCCTATCGCGCCCAAGGATTCGAGAATTCGCTCGCCAGCCCCTGCGGCATTCCGAGGGCAGGAGGGCCGGTGTGACCGGGCGCCCAGTCACCCGCTCCACCTATCTGAAAACAAGCCAGATGGGAAAAAGCTTCTCAGCGTTCTCACTGTTCTCCATGGTCGCATCTCGGCATGTTAGCGTGGAAATGGGAGAAAGCAGGAGTCAGGAGCCAGGAGTCAGCAAGCGAGAATTGGAATGATGAATTGTGAATTGAACAACTCAAGCCGAAAGGTGGTGGGGCTAGATGGGAGTATCGCGCCCGTGTCAGGATTATGGCCGTCCCAACAATCTGCGCGCGAAGGCGCGAAAACACCAAAACAAAGCCGCTATGTGTATGAAAATACGGGGCGAGTTTCAGAAAAACGTAGAGACATTCCGGTGGGACATCTTGTTGCGGAGACGACCCACCGGGCCGTCTCTACCTCGCCGGCCACGACGCGCGATGCTCTTCAAGCCGTCACACGGCGCGGAAGTGGAAAAAGCAACACAGGCAGTGATGTTAAAATGCAAAAACGAAGCCACCAAGCTATTGAAAATAAAGGGCTGGTCCAACGATTTGCACAGAAAACGAACGCATTTGCGGGCCAAACGAACCCATGTTCCCGGGCGGTTAAGACCGCCGCGATTGGGGAGGTAGGGTGTTCTGTGGCTATCGGGAAACCACCCGGGACGAAGCCTCGGGCCACGGATGGCTGGGTGAGGAGCTTTGGAATCCGCTCAAAGTCGCCGCGTATCGGTGCGGACGCGGTCAACGTATTTTCCCGTGGCCACTTCGATGCGCACGATTTCGCCCGGCTTGACGAACTGCGGCACCATAACTTCAACGCCGTTTTCGAGGGTGGCATACTTGTAGGTATTGTCCTGCTGCTGGTGGACGGGATCGGCTGTGGTTTCGATTCTCATCTCCACGATGGGCGGGAAGTCGATGTTCACCGGCTGGCCCTCGCAATACTCCACCGGAACCATCATTTCCTCTTTGAGATACGCTCGCGCCGCTCCAATGGCTTCCAGAGGAATCGCGATTTGGTCAAAGGTATTCGGGTCCATGAAGGTCGCCGAGTCGGTGTCGCTGTAAAGATATTCCATC